>NZ_JBELPZ010000010.1:0-114953 GCF_046000445.1 Flavobacterium rhizosphaerae
GAATAAAGGGAACCCGCGGGCTCCCTTATTTGTTTAAAAAAAATAGGGCTGACTCACTTTTGAGACAGCCCCTTTAATTATGCTTGTTCTTTTGCTCTTCTCATTTCCCTTGCCAACAGGGTATTTTTAAGCAGCATGGCAATAGTCATAGGGCCAACACCGCCCGGTACCGGGGTAATGTAACTGGCTTTTTTGCTTACATTTTCAAAATCCACATCGCCAGTAATTTTGTATCCTTTTTCAGAATTTTCATCGGGTACGCGGGTAATGCCTACATCAATAACCACTACATCATCTTTTACCATTTCGGCTTTCAGGTAATTGGGTACCCCAAGTGCTGTAATAATAATATCAGCCTGGGTAGTAATCTGGCTGATGTTTTTGGTGTGGCTATGTGTTAGGGTTACAGTACTGTTGCCCGGAAAACCCTTGCGGCCCATAAGTATGCTCATTGGGCGGCCCACAATATGGCTACGCCCTATAACTACAGTATGCTTACCCGCTGTTTGCACGTTATAACGTTCTAAAAGGGTGAGGATACCAAAAGGGGTGGCAGGAATAAACGTTGTCATATCCAGCGCCATTTTGCCAAAATTTTCCGGGTGAAAACCATCCACATCTTTACTTGGGTCTATAGCCATGAGCACTTTCTGCTCGTCTATCTGACTTGGTAAAGGTAGCTGCACTATAAACCCGTCTATATTATCATCCTGGTTAAGTTCTTCAATTTTTTTAAGCAGTTCTATTTCACTTATAGTACTGGGCAGTTTTATTAAAGTACTTTCAAAACCCACTTTTTCGCAGGACTTTACCTTGCTGCCTACATACGTAAGGCTTGCGCCATCATTGCCTACAAGTACCGCTGCAAGATGGGGTACTTTCTCACCATTCTGCTTCATTTTGGCAACTTCAGCCGCAATTTCATTTTTTATGTCTTCAGAAATTTTCTTCCCGTCGAGTATTTGCATTTGTTTAAAGTTTAAAAGTTCAAGGTTTAAAGCTTCACTTTCTACCTAAAACCACATTGTTGTGTTGTTGTCATTTGTAAATCCATCAAAGAAGTGTACAGCAATAAGTTCGGGCCTAAACGAAGGTTTGCGGCTATGGCTGCATTCCCTTCATGCCCCCCATCATACGCATCAGGTTTTTACCTGCACCACCCTGCATCATCTTCATCATTTTGCTCATTTGGTCAAACTGTTTCAGTAACTGGTTTACCTGCTGTATGCTGGTACCACTGCCTTTAGCTACGCGGTTTTTGCGTTTAGCATCTAATATAGAGGGCTTGCTGCGCTCGCTTGGGGTCATACTATGTATAATAGCCTCTATATGTTTAAAGGCATCATCTTCAATTTCTACATCTTTAAGGGCTTTTCCGGCGCCGGGTATCATACCAACAAGGTCTTTCATGTTACCCATTTTTTTAACCTGCTGTATTTGGCTTAAAAAGTCGTCAAAACCAAATTCATTTTTGGCAATCTTCTTTTGTAATTTACGCGCTTCTTCTTCATCATATTGTTCCTGCGCACGCTCCACAAGCGATACAACGTCTCCCATGCCCAAAATACGGTCGGCCATACGCGAAGGATAGAAAACATCTATCGCTTCCATTTTCTCTCCCGTACCTATAAATTTGATGGGCTTATTAACAACCGACTTAATTGAAATAGCGGCACCGCCACGGGTATCACCATCCAGTTTGGTTAGTATTACACCGTCAAAATCTAACCTGTCGTTAAATGCTTTGGCCGTATTTACAGCATCCTGCCCTGTCATAGAGTCTACAACAAAAAGGGTTTCCTGTGGCTGTATGGCTTTATGTACATTGGCTATTTCGGTCATCATTTCTTCATCTACGGCAAGGCGCCCTGCAGTATCTACAATTACTACATTAAAGCCGTTGGATTTGGCATGCTTAATGGCATTTTGTGCAATTTCTACCGGATTACGGTTTCCTTCTTCACTATACACCTCTACCCCTATCTGCTCTCCTACTACATGTAGCTGGTTTATAGCAGCCGGACGGTAAATATCACACGCTACCAATAGCGGTTTTTTATTTTTTTTGGTTTTAAGAAAATTTGCCAGCTTACCCGAAAACGTGGTTTTACCCGAACCCTGCAAACCAGACATTAATATTACTGATGGGTTGCCCGAGAGGTTAATGCCTTCGGCATCGCCCCCCATAAGTTCAGTAAGCTCATCTTTTACCAGTTTTACTATAAGCTGGCCGGGCTGCAATGTAGTAAGTACATTTTGCCCCAGGGCTTTTTCTTTTACGGTATTGGTAAATTCTTTGGCAATTTTAAAGTTAACATCGGCATCAATAAGGGCGCGGCGCACCTCTTTAAGGGTATCAGCCACATTCACATCGGTAATTTTACCGTGGCCTTTTAATACGTGTAATGCCTTGTCTAATTTATCAGTTAAATTCTCAAACATAGTCAGTCAATCTTTTACAGAAGTGCAAATTTAAGGATTTGATTTAGAAGTTAGAGGATTTAGTATTTAAAAAAACATTCTGTATAAAAAAAGAACCAGCCTCACTCAAAGGCTGGTTCCAATTGGAAAAAAACTTGAATATTTAAAAAAAAACACAACTATCCTAAACAAATACTGCAATCGCCCTCTAACTCATAAAGGGTTTGTACCTCCTGAGCAGTCAGCACCTTTTTGTAAACCCTAAGGTCATCAAGGTAGCCTGTAAAGCCCGAACCTACAAAATAATCTGCAGCTGTACCGCCAACAGAAGCATTTACAAAAGGCTGGCTTTGCTGTAGCTCTCCGTCCCGATACAATTGGGCCTCATAATTGCTATTTAATGTAAGTACCAGATGGTGCCAGTTTTGGGTGTCTTCAGCCAAAAAATCGGCAGAATCATCCCAGATATTATTATTCCCCGCTACAAAAACCGGTTTATTCAAATCATATAAAGCAAGTTCAAAACCTGTGCTATCGCCTGCGCCTTTACCAAAAAGCACTTCATAATTGCCTATATTGGTGTTTTGCATTTTAAACCAAAGGCTTATACTAATCTCATTTCCATCAATTAGGGCATTATCTGCAGAAGATGTTATCTGCAATTGCTGGTTTCCGTTAAAGGCAATGGCGCAATGCCCACTTCCACTCCTGTCTGTCACAAATGCAGTATCGGTTGGCCCTACAACTATACTTCCCATTAAATCAGCTACATTATTAGAAAAGGGCATATACAATACTAAATCATCAGTTAGTATACCGGGATTTGTGCATTCAGCGACGGCATCCTCCAGTACGCAATTTTGAATTGCTGTTTGTATAACCTGCATAAACTCGTCATTGTTATTTACAATAACCTGTGTATTGCCCGCATAATTTACGGTAACCGGATAATCTATTGAATAATATTCATTAGAGCCCAAGTTTTGTAAAAACTGGTAAATGTCCTGGTTACTGTTTAGCGTATAGGTATTTTCAACCTGAAAATTGCTGTTATAACCAAAAACGCTAACCGGATAGTTTATAGCAATGCATTGTGCAACATTTTCCTGCTGTGTATTGCAGGCTGCTACCAGGGAGTCATATTCACTTTTAGAAGTTACCATCTGCTGTGTATAATCGGCAAAAACAACCGTTAATGGAAAAGTGAGTTGTAATGTGTCTTCATCTGTACTGCTTTGGTTAAAAATACCTGCAACAGTTTCGTAATCAGAGGGTGTATTTACAGTAAGTTGTTGCCCGTTTACAATAACAGCAACGGGCAATACTATATTAAAACAATCGGTACTGTCTATAGTAGTTCCGGTAAAGGTATTGTCAACTGTTATTGAAGATAGTAAACCGGTGAGGCCTGAAAGAGAACCAAGCGCCTCAGAATCATTTTCGCTAATGGTATCACCCTGGCAGGATACACAGACTGCGGCAATACCAAAAACGAAAATGATATACAGAAACGCCTTTTTCATAGCTTTTATATTTAGGCTCTTAATAAAGTTTAACAGCTAAAAGCATAAATACCCTACCTCTATTTTAATTTTTTTTATAAAAAAAACCAGCCCTTTAAAAAAGCCGGTTTTTTTCATAACAATTTTAAAGCATTTTCTTTTTCATATATAATAAAAACAGTACTAAAAGGGTCTTGTTTTTAAGTAGCCTGATATCACTTATAAGAATTAAAACAGTTATAAAATAAAATACCCTACCTTAAAAGGTTTTTTTTTATTTTTCTCATAGAAATTATTGCCCCGATAGTTTTTTTTATAATTTAACACCGTTTTTATAACTATCCATGAAAAAAGAAACCACACAGGGCATTTGCGCAGAAAATATTTTCTCGGGCTTTTTTAAAAAGCATGCTGCCGCTTTGCGCAATTACCTGTACTATAAATTCGGGAATGAAGACCAGGCAGATGACATTACTCAGGAAGCATTTATAAAGCTTTGGGAAAATTGCGAAAAGGTATCGCCCGAAAAGGCAAAATCATTTTTGTATACTGTAGCCAATAATGCTACCCTAAACCAGATTGCACACCAAAAAGTAGTACTGGAATATAACAAAAAAAGCCCTGCCAGGGTTACCGACTCTCAGGATCCGCAATACCTGATGGAAGAGGAACAGTTTAAAATAAAGCTGCAAAATGCTATTAACAGCCTTAGCGAAGCACAGCGTACTGCCTTTTTATTGCACCGTATTGATGGAAAAAAATACCACGAAATAGCAGAAATATTAAACATTAGCGTTAAAGCTGTAGAAAAACGCCTGCATGGCGCTTTATTACAGTTACGCAAACAAATTGATAATTTACCTTAGTTATAGTAGGGTATTGATACCTATAACTGTTATAGCTTAAAAGAGCGATAAAAAATGAAAGATGATGTAAGGTTAGCAAAGTGGCTGAATGACGAAATGGATGAGAAGGAATTGGAGGAATTCATGTCGTCACCAGAATATGCCACTTATAGCAGGATAAAAGAATTTTCGGCGCAACTAACCGCGCCCGAAGGGAATATTGATTCTATTTATCAAAAAATAAAAGAACAAAGGCAACGCCCAGTTAAACAAGTACCTGTTAGAAAATTAAGCGCCTGGCTGCCCCGTATTGCGGCACTATTTATAATTGCATTTGGGCTGGCATGGTTTTTTTACACTTCACACACTACTACACAAGTAGCAAATGCAGGAAAACGTACTACATTTATGTTGCCAGACAACTCTAAAGTAGTACTAAATGCAGCTTCTGAAGCTGATTATAAAACCTGGAACTGGGATGACAACAGACGGGTTGAACTTGAAGGAGAAGCCTGGTTTAAGGTAGCAAAAGGAAAAACTTTTGATGTGGTAACACCACAGGGAACCGTAACTGTAGTGGGTACCCAATTTAATGTAAAAGAGCGTGAAGGGCGTTTTGAAGTTACCTGCTTTGAAGGTAAAGTTAAAGTAACCAGCAACAATCAGGAGGTATTACTTACACCCGGTAAAAGCGTTGTATTTGAAAACGGTAAAAAAACAGACCTGCCTGCCAGGGAAGAAATAAAGCAACCGGGCTGGATTAATTATAAAACATATTTCAATAGCGAGAATATTAAGAATATAGTTAAGGAGATGGAACGCCAGTATAATATTGAGATTGTACTTATGGATAATATAAGTAAAGCTGACCTTAACAGATCTTACACAGGGCAAATACCTATGGATGACCTTGATAGTGCTATTGAAACTATTGAACCTATCTATCATGTAAGGGCTAAAAAGCAAGGCAGCAAAATTATACTATCGGGTGAATGATAAAACATTTTCGGTTTTTTTTTACAATTTCGGTTTTTATAATAGCAATCCGGCCTGTATATGCACAGGACGTAAACCAAGATACGAGATTAAAAAAAATTCTGGAAGACATTACTATACAACACGGTGTAGAATTCAGCTACGCTGAGGAAGATGTAAGGCATTTTACACTAATACCCCCTGACCCTGACCTACCGCTAAAGGCCAAGCTCATTTATATAAAGAACCGAACGGGCCTCAGCTTTAAAAATGTTAAAGATTATATAGTAGTTTTTACCGATAACGTGTTATCAGTAAGCTACTTTTGTGCCTATGTTATTGATGAGTACGGCTATCCTGTAGATAAAGCTATAGTGCAGTATGATGATATACATACAATAGTAACCGGGCCAGATGGATATTTTGAACTCCCAAAATCTATTTTGAGGGAGAGCCTTAATGTTACACAGACCGGGTATGTATCAGTAAGCGTTAAAACAGATACATTTAAACGCGACTGCCTTGCCATAACACTTCCTCTCAAATCAACAGAATTAGAAGAAATTATTGCCGAGCGCTATCTTACAACTGGTATTGCAAAAAAGAAAGACGGAAGCTTTATTATTACCCCTAATGAATTTGGCATTTTACCCGGCCTTACAGAGCCTGATGTATTGCAGGCTATGCAGCAACTACCGGGCATTAACAGTATAGACCAGACAGTATCTAACATTAATGTGAGGGGCGGCACGCATGACCAGAACCTTTTTATGTGGAATGGCATACGGCTTTTTCAAACCGGACATTTCTTTGGCCTTATTTCTGCGCTTAACCCTAACCTTGCGCATGAAATTAAAATATTTAAAAACGGTACATCGGCCTTTTATGGAGAAAGCGTGTCAAGCGCTATTGATATTTCCAGCCACACTAAAACTATTGGTACAGAGACTACCAGCATTAGCAGTAATATGATAAGCGCCGATATGTATACCAAAATAAAAACTTCTGAAAATACTAATATAGAACTTTCAGGCAGGCGGTCGTTTACAGACATATTAGATTTTCCTACATATACTAAATATTCCAAACGTATTTTTCAAAATACAGTGGTAACCCAATTGGATAACAGTACTGATGTAAATTATAAAAGTGATAAAGAGTTCTTTTTTTATGACCTAACCGCACAATTTCACCAAAAAATAAACAACAAACACAACCTGTATGTGGATGTAATTAACATAAACAACCGGCTAGATTTTACCCAAGGAACCATAACATCTACAAACGTAGTAACCAAACAAAGCAGCCTTACGCAAAATACCCTCGGCGGTACGGCAACCTGGAAAGCACAGTGGACTGATACCCACAGCAGTGAAATTGGTATTTATGGCTCTTACTATGATGTAAACGGAACCAACTCCCAACTGGAAACCGACCAACAGGTAATACAGGAAAATACTATTGTTGATACAGGGGTGCATCTGGAAAACTCTAATAAACTAACACCGGTATTTATATTGCATAGTGGTTACCAGTTTAATGAAATAGGCATTGATAACAGAGACAGGGTAAACCAGCCAAGTTATAACCGCAATGTAAAAAGGGTTTTGCGAACGCACTCTGTAATAGGTGAGCTGGAGCATAACCCTGATGACCAGACTCTTTATATAAGGGCAGGATTACGCGCCAATTATATTGAGCAATTTGGGTTGCTTTATTTTGAGCCGAGGCTACAGTTTAATTATGAATTTAACGCATTGTGGCAACTGGAAATACTTGCTGAACAGAAAAGCCAGTCTGTTAGCCAGATTGTAGCGCTCCAAAATGATTTTTTGGGTATCGAAAACAGGCGTTGGATACTTGCTAATGAAGAAGACATACCCATACAGCGCAGTAACCAGATATCTGCCGGGGTTACCTATAAAGATAAGGGATGGTTAGCATCATTAGATTGTTTTTATAAACGTGTAGATGGCATTACCACATATGGACAAGCTTTTCAAAACCAGTTTGAACTGGAGTTAGCTACGGGTAGCTATGATGTAACGGGAACCGAACTATTACTACAAAAACAATTTAAAGACTTTAATGCCTGGTTAAGTTATGGGTGGAATAATAACAAATATCATTTTGACGGCTTTACACCCCGCACCTTTACCAGTAATTTTAATATTAGCCACGCTGTTACCACAGGAGCAAGCTATGAGTGGCAAAAATTTAAAGTGGCATTAGGTTCAAAATGGTATAGCGGGCGCCCCACTACAAATCCGTTAATAAGTGTGCCAACATATAGTAATATAGGCACGCCTACCATAGTATATAATTACCCGAATACTGATACGGTAGGCAATTTTTTTGAAGTAAATTTTTCCACCGTTTATACCTGGCAGCTGCCGCAAAATGCACGCCTGCAAATAGGCCTGTCTATAATTAATATTTTTAACCGCTCTAATATATTAAATCGCTACTACCGTATATCCAGCGAAGACAACAATGTTATAGAAGAAGTTAATACCTATGGGCTGCAGCGCACACCAAATGCATTAATTAAACTTCTTTTCTAAATACCTAATAAAAACAAAGGAATCCGCTACAGTGTAGCGGATTCCTTTTCCTAATAAGTGATAAAAATATAAAAAGATTATTTTTTAACTACCTTTTGTGTTAACACCTGGCCGTTATCAAACTCAGCTTTAATAATATAAACACCATTTTGCAGCTGGCCCATATTAATGTTATTGCCCGTTCCGTTCATTACAGACTGGCCTAATGTATTTAGTACTGTAAAACTTTTTGCTGTAATATTATTTCCGGTATTAATAGTAGCTATATCATTAACCGGATTAGGATATACTGCAAATGAGTTTACAGCAAATTCGTCATTACTTAATGTGGCTGTAGTACCCATTACATATACTGACATTGGGAAATATCCCTGATCTCCATTAAATGTAGCATCTGGAACATCTACTTTAAATTCATGGTCGCCTTCTGGCACAACGCCTAATTCAACCACACGTGTAGGTATTTTATCACCAGGGCACCAGTTGTTCCAGTACCAATATGCATCATTATCCGGTAAAAGAGGAGACGGATTTTGAGAGCAATCATAAAATATACAACTCGGCTGTGTATTGTACTGCAGAAATGGAATACATGATACACCACCTGGTTTGTATTGCAGCTTCAATTCGTTATCATAATAAATATAATGCCATCTTCTTACATATTCTTCCCCCCCGGAATTAGATCCATGGTTTGAATTAATAAAATAATATTTAGTATCAGTTACCTCAGCCGGTGCATGAAAACCAAGTGTCCTCACAGTTTCACCAAGTACATCTGTACCATTTAGGGTATAATCTTTAAGTTCATACTTAAAACACAGAGGCTGAAAATAGATAAACTTCTCAGTGTAAGTCCCTTCAGATACTAATTGTAAAGATCCTCTGTATACATCATTTCTGGTTGAAGGGCATATAGAAGGATATTCAGCTGCAGCACCACCCTGTGTTGCCGAACCCTGATAACCATAAATTTCAAGTTCAATCCAGAAATCATAATTATCTGTTAGTATAGGATGGTGAAGTATATCAACTACATGGCTAATGTCATAAGTATATGGAACCTCAACATCTCCATCAGGAATCATAAATGGCGTAATAAAACGGCCTAGTTCTATACGTGTTACCTGATTATATTCATACGATGTAGCCCCTTTAGGAACAAATGCAAGGTTTACGTTACCTATCCTGTCATAATTATCACAAAGAGAAGCCGCCTGAACATTCAGGGTTAAGGAGCTACCAAAATTAGCTATTACCTCGTCGGTAAGTTTAATTCCGTATGATGAATTATTGTTTCGTATAGCATTTGGCGGAAGTGGCTGATCAACAGCACCTTCATACATGCTGTAAAAAACAGCATCATCAAAAAGTTCTACTGTGTATGGATCCTGTGCCTGGGCATGAAACCCAAAAACCGAAGCAAATAAAGAAAATAAAAGTATTGTTTTTTTCATAAAATAGATATTTGAAGCTGGAAATTTACAAATAAATATAATAAAACAAAGAAATATTTATCAATAACAAGGTGCTATTACTTAAAAACACTATTTCTTTACAGAATGTTATATTTAAAACTGAAAATAAATGAACGGCTGGGTTTCTGAAGAGGCCATTGCATATACCAACCAAAATACAAGCCCCATTATTATACCTTTTATAAAAAGAGGGGTAATATCAAAAGCTTTTTTCATTACACCAATAACTTTTCCAGGTAAAAAATGCCATGAATATCCTATAGCCATCAGCAGGAATACATTTTGATATCCTAAAATAATAGCCTGCCATTGCCGGGGCTCAAAAGTAATACGGCCTATGTTATTTATAAGATCCAATGCCAGGCTAAAATCTTTCGCACGGAAGAAAATCCAGCAGAACACTACAAAATGAAACGTTATGAGTAACGATATAACATTCCATAAAACTCCCGGAGCAGATGGTTTTTTATCTTTTTTATAAGGAAAGTATTCTATCCATAATTTATGTATTGCCAGTGCCATGCCATGCAGTGCCCCCCAAACCACAAACCTTAAACTTGGCCCGTGCCAAAGCCCACCAAGCAGCATAGTGGTAAGCAGGTTTACATTGGTTACCATAGATTTTTCTTTGTTTTTAGACAACAAAAATGTTAGCATAAACAGCATCGCTGCACTAACACTAATAACAAGGGGCACACTACTTACCGCAGCATAACTGATACTCCATAATATGGCACCCAGAAAAAACAATCCCGGAAAAAGAAACCCGGCAACCGTGCCACGCCTGTTACCCCCTACAGATATGTACAGAAAATCTTTAAGCCAGGTAGACAGGGATATATGCCAGCGGCGCCAAAACTCAGTAATATTAATTGATTTATAAGGCGTACGGAAGTTTTCGGGCAACGTAAAACCTAATAACAATGCAATACCAATGGCCATATCGCTATACCCTGAAAAGTCGCAATATATCTGTATAGTATAACCATACGTTGCCATAAGGTTTTCAAATGCAGTATAACTGTTTGGCGCATCAAAAACCCGGTCAACAAAATTTACCGATATATAATCTGATATCACCGTTTTTTTAATAAGTCCACCTATAATAAGAAACAATGCATTATTAACATCTTCCCGGGTAAGCTTTAGCTTGGCATATATTTGTGGTATAAAATCTTTTGCCCGCACAATGGGCCCTGCTACAAGCTGCGGAAAAAACGAAACAAAAAACAGATAGTCTATATAACTTTTAGCAGGGGTTATTTCTTTCCTGTAAATCTCTATAGTATAGCTTATTGACTGAAAAGTATAAAATGATATCCCTACCGGGAGTATGATTTCGTAAAATGAATAATGCCCGTTAAAAAACTGATTATAATTACCTATTACAAAATTGGTATATTTAAAATAGCCTAAAAAGGTAAGATTTGTAATTACACTAAAGTAAAGGTATATCTTCCGCCGCAGGGTATCGGTTTCGCGGTATAAAAAGTAACTCAGGGTATAATCTATACTTACTGTCATGAGCAGCAGTAAAAAATAGATACCGCTGGATTTATAATAAAAGAATACCGAAAACGCGGTTACATATACCAAACGTAACCTAAAGGTATTGCGTGTTAGTATATAAATACCATAAAACACAAGAAAAAGCCCCAAAAATAAAGGGGTATTAAAAAGTAATGGCTTTTTAGGGTCATATACAAACCATGACACCACTTCGTCCCAGGTTATGCTTTGTAAAATATCAAAGAAATACATTACTCCCGGTTGATTTTAAAGTTATCATATGCTTTAATAAAGGCTTCGGCAAACATTGCCCCCTGCTTTTCATATCCGTCTACGCTATAATGCACCCTATCTTTACTCATTAGCCCTTTTTTGGCGTTATCGGGCACACTGTATAACCCGCCCATTTGGGTAAAGAGATCCCATGAAGCATACTCTTTTTCGGTTTCGTGCATCAGTATTTCTCTTGCATAGGATGCTACAATGGTATTTGGATATTTACGTTTAAACAATGATGGCGGGGGTGTAATAACCAGTATAGCCGTATCCGGATTCAGGGATTTTACATTTTGGATGAAAAGGTTAATTTGTATTGTATAGTCTTCTGCCGAAAGTTTATCAAAAGACTCATTAGTACCTAATGAAATAATAACCAGATCAGGCTTAAGCGCTGGCAGTTGTTCAAAAAACAAAGGATATTTATTATAATCTGAAGCTTTGGCTCCATTTACACCTATACTGTGATATATAAGCCCGGGGGTATCATTTTCCAGCACCAGTCCACTAAGGGTAAACTTATTTTTGCCAGGGGCAGGTAATAAATAAATCTTATTTAAATCTGCATCGCTGTGGTAATAGTGATAAAGCGAATCAGCTTCTAATTCCAGTGGAATAAATTCTGAACGCTTTAATTGCTTTTTCTCTTTTTCATTAGTTGGTATCAGCAATGTTTTACCGGCACGGATATGATCCGATTTCATACCGTTCGCTTTTTTTATCTGAGTTACCGTTACACCATATTTTCTGGCTATGCTACCCAAAACTTCACCACTTTTTATGGTATGGTATATTTTTTTAGGCTCCACACTTTCAATTACTATCTCGCGTATGGAAGTAGCCACGTCAAATGCGGGTATGTTGCCCGGGGTGATAATCTTTATAGTATTAAAATTATAAGCGGTGTATTTAACCGAAAGTTCTACAGCAAAATCTTCATAAGCGGTAAGTGCAATACCACTTAACCCTACCTCCATGGTGTCTACCGGATAAATATTGCGCCGGCTGGCCCAGCTGATATTGCTTTTATAACGTGTATTGTAACTGCCATTAGTTTTTGCCAACTGGTGTGGAAAGCTGAATCCCGCACCGCCATTACCAAAACGTTGTTGCAGGCGTTTACGTATGCTATTGGTCATAAGATCTGCCTGAATGTGAGAATCGCCTATATGCACAATATTTATATGCCCTGCTTTTTGGTCTTGCATTAAAAGCATCTTTTCAAACAACAGGCTAAGCACAGAGGTATTTGTAATAATATCTTCATGCGCTGTTATAGTATCTGTTACAATAGTATCTGCCACAATTTCATTTATGGCCACACTATCAATACTTACTTCTGTAGAGTCTGTTTGTGAATAGCCCAATACAAAACACAAAAGGCTAATACAGGTAAAAAATTGCCTTTTAATTAGTATTTGCATGCAGGGAATCTTTTTTTGGCGGGTTATACGGTATGTTTTTATGTAGTGTATCTTTATTCACACCCTTTTTTCTTACGGTATCTTTTGGTAAACCATTTTTCCTAATAGTATCTTTTGGTAATTTTACAACTACTTTGTCACCACCCAGTTTTTTATAATCTTCATAGCCTTTATTCAGTTCATTGTAAATAATGCCGGCAACCTTTTTTGCACCGCGATAGTTAAAGTGCGTATAGTCTTTATTGGCAAGAGCAGGAATGGTATCTGCCCATTTCACCATGGAACCATTACCTCCC
This sequence comes from Flavobacterium rhizosphaerae, assembly GCF_046000445.1. NCBI lineage: Bacteria > Pseudomonadati > Bacteroidota > Flavobacteriia > Flavobacteriales > Flavobacteriaceae > Flavobacterium > Flavobacterium rhizosphaerae. The sequence continues at coordinate 13,291 of NZ_JBELPZ010000010.1, forward strand.
ATAAGCATATACAGATTTATATAACCTGCTTTATTATTAAGGGCGTAGCGTTTTTGTGCACGGGTTAAAGGTACCACGGCAGAGTCTGTCTGCATTTCTGTACCGTATTTGGTAGACTTATCGGCAGTGGAAATAATAAGTATAGAAACCCCGGGAAAACATTCCTTTAAATGGTTTACCACAACACCCATCTTCTTTTCATACCAATAATAATCATACGTACCGTAGTTAAGCACATTGGTACCATAGTGCAGTATTATAAGATCATATCCCAGCTTTTCATTAAAGGCCTTCATCAAAGGCTTGTTTAATATAGAAATTGGCAGGCCGGAGTTACCCCTGTTACTAAAATTATCCACATGCACACCGCGCCCATCGTCAAAATTAAATCCGTAAAGCGGTATAGAATCAGCCGCAAAAAACTCTGCCCTGAAAGAAGTTGCACTATTGCCAAGGCGAAGGGTATTAAGGCGGTTTACCGGGTTTAGTTTTTTAATCACCGTATCGTTACCTGTGATATAATGCACACTTGCCGTTGTATTTTCAGAATGGCCGTAAAACAGTACAGGGTCATTAAGTTGTGATATATTATTAAATTTAACCGACTTATATTTAACCCATACTGGATTTAATGTATCGTGCTTTGTAAAAAACACGTAGCCACTTACTCCAAAAGGCTTTTCAGGATGTTTTACGTTAAGGTAAGACTGGGTTTTCCAGTTATTAGAAAATTGGTGTGTTAGCGTACTGCGGGAGGCAGCTGACTCTGATGTGATGTTTACAAAACCTACACCCTGCCCGCCAAAACGTGCCTGCAGGGCAGCACGCAGGTCTTTCACTATCAGGTCACCATCAGTCATAGAGTCGCCAAAATAGGCAATCCTCACATTACCCTCACCAGATTTTTCAAGCTGTACCAATTTTTGGTAAAAAGGCATCAGGTACTGAAAGCCCTTATAATTGGAATATGTTTCCGGTGGAAATGCAATACCTTCTTCCGGCTGAAAAAACACCTTTTGTTTATCTTCTTTAACTATTTTTTCCTCAGGCGCAACACTATCCTTTTGCTTGACAGCCTCTTCCTGAACTGCTTCGAGCATAAGGCTATCCACTACAACATTTTTGGTTGCTGTAGCCGTTTCAGTAAATATCTTTGAAGGTAAAACCTGCTTAAAGCCAATAAGGGCAGCAATGGATATTACCACAATAGCAAACGACTGAAAAAAGTAGTTTTTAGTTGGCTTCACAGGTTTAGCAGTTGAATTTTGTTGTAACTAAGCTTACATACGCTCCGGCACCTCTATGCCTAATAACGCAAATGCAGTTTTTATGGTATCGCCCACTTTTTTACTAAGCTGTATACGGAAAATTTTATCGTTTGCTGCTTCTGCGCCAAGCACCGGCACGCTCTGGTAAAACGAGTTATATCCTTTTACAAGGTCATACACATAATTGGCCACTAACGCGGGGCTGTGGGTTGCAGCAGCGTTTTGCACTACATCAGGAAACTGGTTTACTTGTTTTAAAAGTTCTTTTTCTTTTTCATGCAGGTTTACACCGTTTAATGGGGCAGTGTAATCAAAGTCTGCGCGGCGTAACAGGCTCTGTATACGGGCATAGGTATATTGTATAAAAGGCCCTGTATTACCCGCAAAATCTACCGATTCTTTAGGGTCAAACAATATACGCTTTTTAGGATCTACCTTTAGTATATAATATTTTAATGCGCCAAGGCCAATTATCCTGTATAAGTTTGCTTTCTCCTGGTCTGTATAGCCATCAAGCTTACCTAACTCTTCAGATATTTTTTGCGCAGTATCAGTCATTTCGGTCATCAGGTCATCCGCATCAACAACAGTACCCTCACGGCTTTTCATTTTACCCGAAGGCAAATCTACCATACCGTAAGACAGGTGGAACAGGTGCTCTGCCCAGTCATAACCCAGTTTTTTAAGTATAAGAAACAGTACCTTAAAATGATAGTCCTGCTCATTGCCCACAGTATATACCATACCGCCCACATCAGGAAAATCTTTAACACGCTGTACCGCTGTACCTAAATCCTGCGTAATATATACTGATGTACCATCACTACGCAGTACCAGTTTTTCATCAAGGCCATCCGGGGTAAGGTCTATCCATACACTACCGTCTTCTTTTTTATAGAAAACGCCTTTTTGCAGGCCGTCTTCAACAATATCTTTACCTAACAGGTAGGTATTGCTTTCGTAATAATTTTTATCAAAATCAACACCTATATTTTTAAAGCTCTCGTCAAAACCGGTATACACCCAGCCGTTCATTTTCTCCCAAAGGGCTACAACGGCTGCATCGCCGGCTTCCCATTTGCGCAGCATATCCTGGGCTTCCTGTAATAATGGCGCTTTCTTCTTTGCTTCCTCTTCAGTAGTCCCCTCGGCTACAAGGGTATTTACCTGCTCTTTATAAGCTTTATCAAACTCTACATAATATTTGCCCACAAGCTTATCGCCTTTCAGCCCGCTTGTTTCGGGGGTTTCGCCGTTACCAAATTTTTCCCAGGCCAGCATACTTTTACAAATGTGTATGCCCCTGTCATTTATCACCTGGGTTTTATATACTTTAGTGCCTGATGCCTTTAAAATTTCTGCAACCGAATAACCCAGCAATACATTACGCACATGGCCTAAGTGCAGGGGCTTGTTTGTATTGGGCGAGGCATACTCTACCATTATGGCTTTGCCTTGGGCATCTGGTGTTACTATACCGAAATTTTCGTCGTCTTTTATCTGGTTAAAAAAATCTACATAGTAGCTATCGCTTATAACAATATTTAAGAAACCGGACACTACATTATAGCCTGATACAACGGCAACATTATCCTGTAGGTACTGCCCTATTTTGTTACCAAGTGCTACCGGGTTGCCTTTGATAATTTTAAGCAACGGAAAAATAACCATGGTTATATCACCTTCAAAATCCTTGCGGGTAGCCTGTAACTCCACTTTATCTAAAGTGATGTCAAAAAGGTCTTTTACCGCCTGTTGGATATGGGATGTTATAAAGTTTGATAATGCCATAGTGTATTTGATTTTTAGCGTGCAAAGATAAGTAATATTAAACAACACTTTCAAATGCTGAGGACGGAATAATTTGTTAAAACCACCCAACAAAAAGCGCTATACCCCTTTGATTACAAGAATGTTATTTCACGCTTTTTATTTACGGGAAATGCCTCATTATTAAAAAGCATATTTTTTTTAGAATTTTGTGTAACATTTTTGAGCCATGGTTGTCTTATCAGGTATCAATCATTAATCAAAAAACGCGCAATGAAGCTTAAAATGCTAATAGTGCTCCTAATAGGGAGCATAGTATCTCTTACTGCCCAGACACAAGGCAGCATCTCCGGAAAAGTTACCGATAAAGCCACCACCCAACCACTACCTTATGTAAGCATTGTGGTTAAGGACGGTGACCAGGTAATTAATGGCGGCATAACTGATGATAACGGGGCCTTTGATGTTAAAAACCTTCCTTTAAAAAATTATACTGTAGAAATACAATTTATAGGTTATAAAACTACTACTGTTATGGCCAATCTCTCTGCAGAGAACAAGGCTGTTAACCTGGGCAACATAATACTGGCTGAAGATGCCACGCAGCTTGATGAACTTGAAATAGTTAAAGAAGTAAGCACTATTGAACAGAAGATAGACCGTAAGGTGATTACCGTTGGGCGTGACCTTACCACAGCCGGGGCAACGGCAAGTGATATTATGGGCAATATTCCATCAGTAAATGTAGACCAGGATGGAAATATTTCGCTAAGAGGTAACCAGAATGTAAGGATACTGATAGACGGACGCCCTACCACTATGGATGCCGCTACCCTTTTAAAACAAATACCCAGTACCTCTATAAAAAAGATTGAACTGATTACCAACCCCAGTGCTAAATATAACCCAGAGGGTATGAGTGGTATTATAAATATAATACTTCAAAAAAATGTAAACCGCGGGTTTAACGGTAGTGTAAATACTGGGGTAACTTTTGGACAAACCCCAAAATATAATGGCTCTGTAGACTTAAACTACCGTACCGGAAAAGTTAATTTTTTTGGAAACATTGGTACCAATGGCGGTAATTACTATAATGAGGGACGCATTGAGCGTTTAGATACCCAACAGCTTAACACGTTTGATATTGTAAACCGTAACAAAGGCTTTTTAGGTAAAATTGGGATGGATTATTATATTGATGATTACAACACTTTTTCGGTGTATACCAACCAAAATTACGGTTCTGGTACAGCTACAATAGATAATACCATTAAATACCCTGAAGGCAGTATGTATGATAATATAGCTCAATATTCTGATATTGATGCTGACAACCATAATAACACCTATGACATTGCCTATAAACATAAATTTGAAAAAGAAGGCCATACCCTTGATTTTGAAGCCAATTACAACGACACCAAGGGCAATCAGGCTGCCGATTATAAAACCATTACCGGCGCAGCAGACCCTGTATTTTATAATGATGATACAGATGATAGACGCCAGACCGTTGTTGCGAACCTGGATTATGTTAACCCGCTAAATGAAAAAACTACTTTTGAAGCTGGCGCCGAAGCACGCATAATACGTAATGACAACACCTATAATACCACCCGTATTTTTGATAACCCGGCGCTTCAAAACTCTGTATATAGTTATGATAACGATATTTATTCTGCCTATGTAACCTTTGGGCAAAAGCTGGGCAAGTTTAGTTACCAAGTAGGGTTACGTGCCGAAAGCTATAAAGCCAATGCCAACTTTAACAATGGCGACAGTACTTTTGAGAATGATTATATTACTGTTTACCCTACCACTTTTATCTCTTATACTATAAATGATAAAAACACGGTACAAATGAGTTATGGCCGCCGTGTAGACAGGCCAAGCCTTGACCAGACTAAACCGATACGTGAGTTTAGCACACCCCTTATTACATCATTAGGTAACCCTGAACTAAGGCCACAGTTTACCAACTCTATTGAGGCCAATTATACCCGCATGTTTGGAGAACGCTCCAGCATTACAGGAGGTGTGTATTACAGATTTATTAACGACGAAATTAACCGGGTGCTTTATCCTGATGAAACTACCCCAAATACACAGGACCAGATAATGAGCTTTGCCAACTTTAGCCATAATAACGCCTATGGTTTTGAGGTATCGGCAAATTATAAAATAAACACATGGTGGGATATACAACCGGCTATAGATTTTAACAGTATTAACCAGCAGGGTCTTGTGGCTGAGTTTACCGAGGGCAGTGATACTGAATTTGAGTATGTAAACAAAAAAATTACAGCCAACTCTTTTAATGCACGTATGAACAGCAACTTTAAGGTAACTAAAAAACTAAGTTTTCTTTTATTTGGGTTTTACCGTGGCGGGGTAAACGGGGTACAAAACAACAGCCACGAAATGTATAAGGTAGACAGCGGCGCCCGCTACAGCATGTTAGATAACAGGCTTACGGCAAGCATACGCTTTAATGATATGTTCCACACTATGCGTTATGCGTTTGACAGCCAAAATCCTTTCCCTCAAACTGGTGAATTCCGCTGGGAAAGCCGCACAGTATATGTAGGGATAAATTATATGTTTGGCCAGGGTAAAAACAGGGCAATGCAGCGCAAACAACGTGATGACAATACCAAACAGAACAGTGGAGGCATGTTTTAGCCCTATTTATTATAAATAGCAGATTTTATGTTTTTCATATTTTAATTTAGGTCCGCCCGCTCCGGTTTGAGTTAGTACCGGGGTGGGTTTTTTTATGGCTCTATCTGTATAACGGCATTAGGAATAACCGTTTTATACAGTTCATCAATTTCTTCATCTGTTACTGCAATACAGCCCGCTGTCCAGTTTTTCCATCTATGGAATTTACCAATATATCCCCGGCCGTTTCTCAATCCGTGAATTTTAATCAGTCCACCGGGCAACTTGCCCAACCTTCTTGCATAGGCAATATCCTCCGCATTAGGATATGAAATGCCTAAATTTTTATGGTAACCGCTATTAGGGTTTCTTTCATTTATGGTATATGTACCCTCGGGCGTTTTACCATCACCTTCAAATTGTTTATGCCCTACGGGGTTTTTACCTAATGCTATTTTATATGTTTTAACCAATGTGTTGCCATTATAGGCTTGCATGACACGTTTAGATTTGTTTACAACTAGTTTATCTATCACCGTGCCCGGGGCAAGCTTATGGGAGGGATAAAAATAATATACTGCCAAAACAACAACCAAAACCAGCAAAGTATACACTATATATTTCCACATACTACTTACTATTTGAATTATAAATATAAAAAAAGCCTGCTTGTTGCAGGCTATAGTAGTGCAGCAAAATAAATTACCATTTAATAATAGCACTCCCCCAGGTAAAACCACTACCAAAAGCGGCAAGCACTACTGTGTCTCCCTCTTTAATTTTACCTTCTCCCCATGCCTCAGTTAAAGCAATTGGCACAGATGCTGCAGTAGTATTACCGTATTTCATAATGTTGTTATATACCTGATCATCGTTTAGTTTAAACTGATGCTGGATAAATTGTGATATCCTTAAATTGGCCTGATGGGGTATTAACATGTCAATATCACTCACCTGCAGGTTGTTGGCTTTTAATGCTTCCATAATAACTTCACTAAAGCGCTGCACAGCATTTTTAAATACAAACTGCCCATTCATGTGCGGATAATATGAAGTATCTTCCGGATTATCATCTGCCAGTATATCAGTAACCCAGCGTTTACCCATGCCTGGTGCAATAAGACTCAGTTCTTCTGCATATTGCCCCTCGCTGTGCAGGTGGGTACTTAAAATACCTTTTGCGGTATCTTCTTCCCTTGTTAATACGGCTGCACCTGCCCCATCACCAAATATTACCGATACGCCCCTGCCCCGGGTAGTCATATCAAGACCCGTGCTGTGCAATTCAGATCCTATTATCAGGATGTTTTTATACATACCGGTTTTTATAAACTGGTCGGCTACCGAGAGTGCATATATAAATCCGGAACACTGGTTGCGCACATCCAGCGCCCCAATAGTTTTACTAAGTTCAAGATCCCTCTGCACCAGTACCCCCGGCCCTGGAAAATAATAATCCGGGCTTAGTGTGGCAAATATTATAAAGTCTATATCATCTTTATGGATGCTGGCACGCTCTATGGCTTTTTTTGCGGCTTTAACGCCCATGGTAGTGGTAGTGTTTCCATCGCCCTTTACTACATGCCTGCGCTCTTTTATACCGGTACGTTCCTGTATCCAGGCATCATTGGTCTCCATTATTTTAGAAAGGTCGCTATTAGTAACAACATTTTCGGGAACATAATAGCCCAAGCCGGAAATTTTTGAATGATACATTTATTTATTTTTAAAAATAAGATTACAAAATTATACAATCATTAAATATAAGGCTTTACGATGTGATTTTTTTAATTTATCACAAATATTTAACCAAAAGCATCCCTGTCTACCGCAAGCTGTACTTCGGTATTTGCAGCAAGCTCTTTATTATGTTCAAAAAAAATAACCTGCCTGCCCAGCGCCCCTTTAACAAGATAGCGGCTGCCTTTAAAAAAAGATTGTTTTACCACAACCTTTAGCGGGCCTTCGGGCGCTATTTTAAGCTGGTGCGGATATATAAATACAGTGTCATCAGCATTTTGGGTAAGTGTAAGCAATTCCAGCTTAATTTCATTTACCTCACCAAATAACGACGCCGTATACTTATCTTTAGGATTATAGTATATTTCTTTAGAAGGGGCTATATCAACAAGCACCCCCTGGCGTATTACCACTGTTTCATCTGCAAAAGAAAGAGCATCGGTACTATCGTGCGTGGCGACAATAACCGTAATACCTTTTTGCTTTAAATAGGCAAATAAATTTCTGCGGAGTGCATTTTTCCTGAAGTTATCAATATGGCTAAATGGTTCATCCAGCAGGAGTACTTCCGGCTCCAGCGCCAGTACTTTTGCCAAAGCAATACGCTGCTGCTGCCCCCCGCTAAGGTTTTGTGCCTTTGTATTTGCAAAACCTTCCATTTCTACAATCTGTAGTAGCTCCAATATGCGGTTTTGCTTTTCTTCCGGATAAATATTAGATAAAAATGTACCTACATTTTCTGCCACAGTAGTGTAAGGCATAAGGTCAAAATCCTGTGCAAGGTATTTCATATAAGGCATACCGGGAACCAGATTAAATTTTGGCCCTGTAACGGGCTTGCCTTTATAACTTATTTCACCTTCGTTAGCATCATGCAAACCGTATATAAGTTTTAGCAGTGTACTTTTGCCACAACCACTCTCTCCTATTACTGCAATATGACGCCCTTTTTTTACTGAAAAAGATATATTGCGCAGGACAGGGATATCGCTATAGCCAAAAGTGAGGTTTTTAATCTGGAGCATGTATAAAATGTTTGATGCAAAAATATGCTAAATGTTATAAAATAATAAGGGTATGCTTAGTTTAAAGCATACCCTTATTTCACTAACCAATAAATAAAACACACTTACATGAAAAAAAGCCCTCATAGCAATTTCTCCTAATTATACATACGCACATAATACATAATAGGTTTTTGTTTTGAATGTTAAATTTTTACGGGATATATTTGCGGTACTTTTTTAAAAATTCTTCAACATGAACCTAAAAAGAAACCTTTTTTTACTCGTATTATTATTTTCAGCCAGTGTTTTTTCACAAAACAAGAATGACCAGTATTCTATTGAAGCAGGTTATGGTTTAGGTATTTCGGGTAAGCCGGGCATTACGCAGCTTAATCACTTTGAGGTAGGCTTTAGGTATATGGTAGATGAATTTTGGGGGATGAAATTTGATTTTGGCGCTGATAAATTTACAACTACCGCAGAAGGCGCTGATAAAGAAACAGGAACAGATTACAAAAGGATATCGGTACAGGCAGTACATAACCTGGGACGTACCTTAAATTTGCGGGAGAGTATTGCCAATACTAATATGCTTGCGCATGCGGGCTTTGGCTACTCTTATATGACCACTATTAACATTGTTACCGGAAAGCAGGATAAAACAGATAGTATGGGTAATTTTATTATTGGTATTACCCCACAATACCATATTATTAAAAACCTTGCACTGCATGCGGATTTTTCCTACATCGTGAATTTTTCGCAAAACAGGGATTATGATGGGAACTGGCATAACCAGGAAGACCCTATTAAAGGCTTTACAGGATCTCTTGCGAATATTTCGGTTGGACTTACCTTTTATTTTGGCAGCAACTCATCTGATGTTGACTGGAGGTAATACCCGGAAATTATATCAGGATACCCCTTTCACAAAAATAACATAAGCATAGAACAGTTGTAATGTTTACTTCTGCCTTTTAATAATCTGTATTAGGCAAAATAATGCTTACCATTATCTTTTATAGCTAATTAATTGTTTTTACAAAAGTTAACTTACTTGGAAATTTTGAAAAAAATTCAACAAAAAGAACATTTTAGCTTTTTTTTTGCATTTTAAAACCCTATAAGTAACTGAATATTAGAAAATAAGCATTATTTAACAAATATTTAACTATTTACCTTGAAATAACATGCGTAATTTCGGGTTTTTAAATATTACACTAATCTAACATTACTTAATTGTTATGAAAAAATTATTTTGCTTTTTAGCTGTTGCCGGAACAGCTTTATTTACATCATGTAGTAACGATGATGATTCTGGTTCAAATAAGGAAACTGCTATTGTATTAACTGCAGATGCACAGACAGTAACTGTAGGTGAAACTTTTACTTTTACAGTAAAAAATAACCTTGATGAAAATGTAACTTCTGACGCAACAATCTATGTGAACAATGTAGCACAATCAGGAAATACTTTTGAAGCAACACAAGTGGGTAGCTTTACCGTGCATGCAACAAAAGATGACCTGACCAGTAATGATATTACTGTTGTTGTAGCTGCTAACCCTGCTACATCTGTAAGTGTTGCGGTTTCTGCAACCGAAGTAAATGTAGGCGATGAGGTAACTTTTACTGCAACTACAAATACATCTGTTGATGTTACAGAAGATGCTGTATTTTATGTAAATGATGTAGCTATAGAAGGTAATGCTTTTACTCCTGATGCATCAGGAAGTTATAGTGTTCATGCTGTTTATCAGGAACTAACGAGTGAAGATGTTATGTTTACCGCTACTTTGGAAGGTACAAATATTGCCTTACTAAATGGTACTGAGTACACTACTGATAAATCTACTCTTTACTATCTTGGAAGTGATCTTGAAGCAGGATTAAGCTACTGGGTAGCAAACCCATACAATCAGGTTGGTGAAGGTGATGATGCCTCTTATCCTAATGATGTTTATATTTACTTTACAACAGCACAGTTAAGTGAATCTCTTGATTTACCAACTACAGGTTCTTATACTTTTGGTGATGATGCTACAGTAAACAGTATTTTTAATGTTGAAGTATATCTTGATTCTAATACTTATGCTGACGATACTGAAGTAGCTACCGATGCTTCTATGAATATAAGCGCTTTTGAAGCTGGTAATACAGTAGAATCACAAACATGGACTTATGACTACACTATCACTTTAGCGAATGGTGATGTAGTTAGTGGAAATTATGACGGCCAATGGGGCTTTTATGATACTACTACCGGAAGGTTTGCCGCAAGGACAACAAATAATGCAGCCGTTAAAAATGCAACTCAGGCACAAATAGCACAAGCTAAAGCACAAGTTCTTGCTAAAAGAAATAAATAATATAAATACACATTTGTATTAACACAAAAGGGTCGGTTTCATATGAAGCCGACCCTTTTTTATATGTCCTATTTACTTAATCTTTTTGCGGAGGGAACTCAGCTATAATTTTTTGTACAAACTCTTTAATTCTTTCTGTTTTTTTATCGCGGTTTTGGGTTAATACCCCATTTCCCACACCCTGCCAAACCAGTTCTTTTTTACTGGCATCAATCATATCTACATACAGGGTGCCTTCTGTCTGGGTATTAACAGAGGTGTAACCACCCCATCCCCAAGGACCTCCCCAACCCCAGTAAGGGCCCCAGCCCCAGCCCATACCGTAGCCTCCCCAGTTATTTACATTAACATTTTGGGTGGCTTTGGTAAAAAAATTCACATACAGATCGGGCTTATCGCTTTTAGTAAAACCTTTTGATGCTAACTCTGCTTCAAGCGCGTTCATAATACGCTTTTTGTCAAGGTCATTTATTTCGGCCTTATCAATACCATCTTTCAAAAACCCATAGGTTTTATAAGCGGTAAAATTAACGGTATCGTCATAATCTGAACGTACATTAATAGAGGCACAGCCCACTGCAAAGGCAGCGATAAATAATAACGGGAGATATTTAATTGTTCTCATAATTCTGGTAATAAAAGTTAATCGTTTTTTCATAGCAACAAAAACACCGCAACACCAGCAATCAACTCTTTAACAGGAATTACAAATCAAATACTGTATCACTAACATTATTGGGCAGGGTAACTTTTAAAAGAGGCTCATGCTCCATAGCGCGTTTTATAGCAAAAACAGCCCCCTCATTACGTGCCCAGCCTCGCCTTGCAATACCATTGTTAACATCCCAGAAAAGCATTGATTCCAAGCGTCTTGACGCTTCCTGAGAACCATCAAGAACCATGCCGAAGCCACCATTTATAACCTCTCCCCAACCTACACCGCCACCGTTGTGTATGCTTACCCATGTAGCCCCGCGAAAGCTATCGCCTATTACATTTTGTATGGCCATATCGGCCGTAAAGCGTGATCCGTCATAAATATTGCTCGTTTCCCTGTAAGGGGAATCAGTACCACTTACATCATGATGGTCGCGCCCCAATACCACCGGGCCTATTTTACCTTCGGCAATAGCTTTATTAAAAGCCCTTGCAATATTTATACGCCCATCGGCATCGGCATATAAAATGCGCGCCTGAGACCCTACTACCAGTTTATTTTGCTGCGCGCCTTTTATCCAGCGAATGTTATCTTCCATTTGCTGGCGTATTTCACCAGGGGCAGTTATAGCCATTTCTTCCAGTACCGAAGCCGCCAAATCATCTGTAAATTGCAAATCTTCCGGCTTACCAGAAGCGCATACCCAACGGAACGGTCCAAAACCATAGTCAAAACACATAGGCCCCATAATATCCTGCACATAACTTGGATATTTAAAGTCAATACCATTATCTGCCATAATATCGGCTCCGGCACGGGAGGCCTCTAAAAGGAAAGCATTACCATAGTCAAAGAAATACGTACCCTTTGCAGTATGCCTGTTTATAGCCGCTGCCTGCCTGCGTAATGACTCCTGTACTTTTTCTTTAAAAGTTACAGGGTCATTAGCCATATACACGTTGGCATCTTCAAAAGAAAGCCCCACAGGATAATAGCCCCCTGCCCAGGGATTATGCAACGAGGTTTGGTCGCTACCCAGGTCTATATATATATTCTCTTTGTCAAACTTCTCCCATACCTCCACCACATTACCCTGATATGCTATAGAAACTACTTCTTTGTTTTCTTTAGCTTTTCTTACCCGTGTTACAAGGTCATCCAGATTAGAAATTACTTCATCTACCCAGCCCTGGCTGTGGCGGGTATATACTGCTTTGGGGTTTACTTCGGCACAAACTGTAATACAACCAGCAATATTACCGGCTTTAGGCTGTGCGCCACTCATGCCACCAAGTCCTGAGGTTACAAATAATTTACCAGCAAGCCCTTCACCGTTTTTCGCTATTTTACGCCCGCCGTTAAGTACTGTAATAGTAGTGCCATGAACAATACCCTGAGGCCCTATGTACATATAACTACCAGCAGTCATTTGTCCGTATTGAGATACCCCAAGAGCATTAAATTTTTCCCAGTCATCGGGTTTACTGTAGTTTGGTATTACCATGCCATTAGTAACTACTACCCTTGGCGCCTCTTTATGAGACGGGAACAGGCCCATAGGGTGTCCGCTATACATTACCAGTGTTTGCCCATCAGTCATTTCGGCAAGATATTTCATGGTAAGCCGGTATTGCGCCCAGTTTTGAAACACCGCCCCGTTACCGCCATAAGTAATCAGTTCATGCGGGTGTTGTGCCACGGCATAGTCAAGGTTATTTTGTATCATCAGCATTATGGCCTTTGCCTGCTGGCAATTACCCGGGTATTCATCTATAGGGCGGGCATACATTTTGTAATCAGGCCTGAGGCGGTACATGTAAATGCGGCCGTATTTATCAAGCTCTTCTGCAAACTCTTTTACCAGTACCTCATGGTGTTGTGGCTCAAAATATCTCAAGGCATTGCGTAATGCCAGTTTTTTTTCTTCGGCAGATAATATATCTTTTCGCTTTGGTGCATGGTTTATAGCAGTATCATACGGCTTTGGTTGCGGTAAAACGGATGGTATGCCTTCTAATATTTGTTGTTGAAATGTCATTTATTATAGTATTTAGTGTTTAGTATTCAGAGTTCAGCTCTGTAACCAGCAACTGACAACCGGCAACCAATAACTATTTCTTAAAGTCTCCCGTTTTTTTATCATACCCGTATGGGCAGTGGCGGCAGCCGCTTTTACAGCAGTAACCCCGTTTTAAATGATAAGCTTCGGTAAATACTTTATAACCTTCGGGCGACAGGTAATAATCTTCACCCTCTGTTAATTTATTTCCAAAAATTTCGCTGCTCATATTCGCAAATTTAGGAACTTTACAGGGAATGATAGTTGTTACCTCTAAATATTTAGTACCTAAAGGCTATACCGCCATAACGCTTTTCCCATTTATTTTGCTTAGGGATAAGCAATTTAATAACCCTGAATTGCTGAACCATGAACGCATTCACCTGCGACAGCAGGCTGAGCTTTTAATTATACCGTTTTATATTTGGTACAGTATAGAATATCTTATACGCCTCATCTATTATAAAAACAAACAGAAGGCTTATAGAAACATCTGTTTTGAACGGGAAGCATACGCCTGTGAAGGCAACCCGGCATACCTAAAACACCGACAGCCATGGCGTTTTTTAAAATACATAAAACACTGATTTACAAATAAATTAAAATATTATATTTGTTTGACATAACACCAAAACAATTAAAATATGTTAGTAAATCCCTGGGCTTTTGTTGTAGCCACCATTATTATGTTGCCTATTGGCTTTATATGGTACAACCCTAAAGTTTTTGGCACCATATGGATGCGTGAGGCAGGTATTATACCAGATCCCGCCCAAAAAGGCAACATGCTAAAAATATTTGCGCTCACACTGCTTTTTGCCTTTATGGCAAATATGCTTTTACAAACTATTGTAGTACACCAAATGGGTGCCATGAGCCTTATTGGCGGGGCAATGAAAGCAGATAGCGCCAAACCAAGCTATACCGCCTTTATGGCCGATTATGCCGATGCATACCGCACTTTTAAACACGGTGCGCTTCATGGTTGTCTTACCGGTATATTTTTGGGATTGCCTATAGCAGGTACCAGCGCACTTTTTGAAAAAAAGAGCTGGAAATACATACTTATAAATTCCGGGTACTGGGTGGTATGCCTTACACTAATGGGAGGTATACTGTGCAGCTGGCAATAAATTTGTAACTTTGCCTATCTCCCACTTTGGGCTGGCTTATAATTAAAACTTGGCACAACAGCTACATTACAAAATTTTTAACTCGGCAGCGGCACTACCTCCTGAATGGGATAACCTGTCATTAAAAAACATTTTTCTTTCAAGGGCATACCTTTCTGTATTAGAACAGTCAGCACCTGATAATGTTGAAGCCCATTTTATAGGAATATTTGCTAATGATACCCTTTGTGCTATTGCACTGGCCCAATACATTAATTTATATAATGTAACTACGTTTACCCCACAACAAAAAGATTTTTGCTTAAAAGAATACCTTTTTAAAAAATTTTCTTCAAGGGTGCTTATCCTGGGCAATAATATGCTTACCGGGCAAAATGCTTATTTAATTGATGGAAATAGTAATGAAGCTGATGTATTAAAGGCTTTTGAAAACGCTTTACTGGATATTAAAAGCCAATACAGGTGCAAAGGCATTACAATAAACCTGATAGCTGTTAAAGATTTTAATGAAGACGAGTTCCCTGATTTTAAGGCTGCGGGGTACCACGGCTATTACCGTTTTAGCACCCAGCCAAATATGATATTTGACATCCGCAGCAGCTGGCGGGCTATGGATAATTATCTTTCTGACCTTACTACCAAATACCGCACCCAATATAACCGTGCCCGGAAAAAGGCAGAAGGCATAGAAAAATACCAGCTAAACGCCGAAGAAATAAAAGATAACAACCCTTGCATACAAAGGCTGTACCTTACTGTTGCAGGCAATGCGGGTTTCAATACGTTTCACCTGCCGGAGAACCATTTTTATATTTTTAAACAACAACTTAAAGATAACTTTCGCTTTTATGGCTATTTTCTTGAGGGGAAACTAATCGGTTTTAATACTCTTATTAAAAACGGCAAAGATATGGATACTTATTTTTTAGGGTATGATGCATCTTTACAAAAACAAAAAATGCTGTACCTGAATATGCTGTATGATATGGCCGGATATGGTATTAAGAAACAATTTAGCCATATAATATACGGCCGTACTGCAATGGAGATAAAAAGCTCTATAGGTGCCCGGGCAGAAAAAGTATACGGCCTTATAAAACACACCAATCCACTAGTAAACCTCTTTATGGCACGTTTTTTTATTTATTTTGACCCTGTGGTGGAATGGAAAGAGCGCAGCCCTTTTAAAAATTAGGCACCGATACCTTCATTTGTTTGTGCAGTATTTTAATATCCAGTTTATCGGTAAGTCCGCAATATTCACCATCAATCTGAAAACTCACCGGTGCGTTGGTTTCAATAAGAGCCTCCTGTGTTGAAATGATATCTACATTTTCATCATCTTTAACCGGCATATTGCCTGTAAGTATTTTACCAATTAATATGGGATCCAGGCTTTTTAAAATTACTATTTCAAATTTACCATCATCCATTTTTCCTATCGGGTTAATAGTAACACCTGTACCATATCGCTTTGTATTGGCTATAACAATCATCCTGGCTTCGGTGCGCATTGTTTCCCCGTTGGCTTTTATATCTGCCTCAAAAGGGTCTCCCAGTTCTTTCAACGTGTTAAATGCCTGTAAGGCATAACCTAATTTACCCCGTAACTTACCTCCTTCATAATTTTTAATCAGTTCGGCATTGGCGCCAAGGTCACTCAGGTGTAAACTCATTTTTTTGTTTATGCTCACCATGTCCATCGCCATAGGCTTGCCATTAAATGCTGTTTCAATAATTTCATCAACATCCTCAGGCAATTCAAGGTCAACCGAAAGCCCGTTGGCGCTGCCGGCAGGCAACACCCCTATAATAATATCCCGTTTCTCTAATGCTTCGGCCACCATTTTTATGGTCCCATCACCCCCTGCCACGAGTATTCTGGGCGGGTTGTGTTTTATGCAAAGTTGTTTTATTACCTCCTCGTCATTGTCACCTGTAGTTTCGTATTCTATCAGTGTAACTCCTTTATCCTGGGCATATTGCTTTACGCTTTCGAGTAGTTCGGTTTTGTCATGCCCTCCTGAGATAGGATTAACAACCAATATAAATTTATCCTGAAGGCTCATTTGCTTTAAATTTTCAATAAAAATAACTAAATTAGAATGTGAAATTCTTATTATAAAGATAAATTTTAATGAAGCCAATTTTAAAATTGTACCGTGGTTATGCCAATGAAAATGAACTTATAGTATTTGGCCATGTTTTTAAACCCAACCCCGCCAGCAACTATGAGTTTGAAAAAAAACGTTTTAAAAACGCTAAGTCAATAATACGCATGTACCGGGCAAAAACAATTGCAAATACTGATGTATATCTGGATCATAATGGCAAACGCATACATACAAGATCTCTTGATGACGGTTATTTTAAATTTTGCATTCCGCTTCTGGAAGAAGTTGGCCATGGCTGGACCGATTATAAGGTGAGCACTTTTTATGAGGGGGAAGAAATAAAAGAACATGGATCATTTATACGCCCTTATGAGGGAAACCTTGGGTTTATATCGGATATTGACGATACTTTTCTGGTATCGCACACACGTAATTTTTTCAAGAAGCTCTATATACTTTTATGGAAGAACATAAATGACCGCAGGATATTTGAAGATGTAGTATCTCATTACCGGGCACTAAGTACCGCAGGGCGTAATAATAAAGACGAACGAAATGCTTTTTTTTATGTATCGAGCAGTGAATGGAACCTTTACAGCTTTATTGTAAAGTTTACACGTATACACGAACTGCCGCGGGGGGTGCTTTTATTAAAAGATATAAAAACCAGCCTGTTGGATTTTTTTGTTACCGGACGCGGTAGCCATGGGCATAAGTTTGAAAAAATTAAACACATACTGGAGTTTTACCCACACCTGCAGTATACACTTTTGGGAGATGACTCTCAACATGACCCATTTCTTTACCTTAATATATGTAAAATGTTTCCACTTACGGTAAAGGCCGTTTATATAAGGCAAACCGGAAGTTCTAAAAAAAGTAAGGCCCTGGCTGCCATAAAAAATATGGAAGAAATAGGGGTGGCCACATGTTATTTTAAAAACAGCAGTGAAGCTATAGAACACTCTAAACAGATTGGGTTAATATCTTAAATTTTTGTTAGGCATATGGTTAAAAAAATTATATTATTTTAATTTTACAACATTAATAACCATAAAGTATAGAAATATGAGAACGATGGTAATAATGTCTGCCCTGTTTGTGGGCCTGTTGGCTTCCTGTAAAGATAAGCATGAACCCACACCTACCCAACCGCCTGTATCAGACCCGGCACCGGCAAGCACCCCGGCACCACAAACCAGCACCACTACCACTACTACAACAACCACAACTGAAGATCCTGATGGCACATCAGTAAGTATTGGTGAAGATGGTTTTAGCCTTAAAAGTAAAAATGGTGATGATAACAGTAATGTTACCGTTTCTAAGAAAGAAGTGAAAGTAGAAAAAACAAATTAAATAAAAAACTGCCCCGGGTTATTAACTTTGGGGCAGTTTTTTTTATTTTACAAATATCTTAAATAGGTCTTCTTTGCAAATAGGCTTCAAAAAATAGTCTTTTACAACCTCATTAAAATCTTTAGATTTTTGTATATCCACGTTATCGTTAGAAGAGCTTATCATATATACAACTGGCACTTTTGTGAGGTTAGTTAATTTTTTAAACTCTTCTAAAAACTGCCAGCCGTTCATTATAGGCATATTTACGTCCAATAATATCACGTCTGGTATATCTTCCTCTGCATTGTTATTTTTTATATATTCAATTGCATCTAAACCATTTAAAAAAAATTTGGAAGTAATTTCTATCCCGTTTTGCTTCATTAAGTTTTTAAGTAAAAAATGATAGATTTTGTCATCATCAATTACATACATGCTCTCAAACTTCTTCATTAAAATAAATTTTAAATGTAGTGCCCTTATTCACTTCGCTAAACACTTCAACTTTACCGCCCATGGCTTCTATCTGGTTTTTGGTTATAAATAAACCAATACCGCGGGAGTTTCGATGTTTATGAAATGTTTTATACATTCCGAATAAAGCATTTTTATGTTTCCTGAGATCTATTCCTAATCCGTTATCTGTTATAAAAAGCGCCTTTCTACCCTCTACAATTTCGAAATCGTAAGAAATCATAGGCTTTCTTTCCGAACTTGAATACTTTATTGCGTTTGTTGTAAAATTAAGCAAAATACTTTCAAGATACGCAGGATTATAATCTACTGTGGCATCCAACGGTATATTTATCTCTATAGTAACGCCATGCTTTGTAATTTCACTATGTAATATATTTAAAATATTTTTTAAATAATGCCTCAGATTAAGTTTTTCTTTAATTGTTTTAACTTCCATTTGTATTTCCACCAGTTCTTTAAGGTGGCTAATAGTAATGCTTAACCCGTTAGAAATAGCCTCAAGGTGTTGCAGCATTTCTTCGCGCTCTTTATCATCTGCATCTTTAAATAAGTCAAGAAACATTTTGAGGTTACTGGCATGAGAGCGCAGGTTATGTGATACTATATGTGCAAAGTTGCTTAACCTATTATTTTGGCTGCCAATTATATTTATAGTATTGCCAAGTTCAATTTCTTTTTCTTTTAACTGTGTAATATCTTTTACAACACCTATGGCGCGTATTGGGTTATTACCACTAAAATCTACAATCTGCCCCCTGCTAAGTACCCATTTATATTTTTCATCTTCTTTACGGACACGAAAAATGCTTTCGTATGGCACATTAAAATTATCAAATGTTTTTTTTCGGTCTTTTTCTCTGTTTACTATATCTTCAGGGTGTATGCGCGATTCCCAAAAGCTAATAGGCACAACAACTTCTTTATCTTCAAGGCCTAAAATCTTCATTACCTGGCCGCTAAAATAACAGGTTTGCGTTTGCAGGTCCAGGTCCCAAACACCTTCTGAAGCGGCGTTAAGTGCAAAATGAAAACGCTCTTCAGATAACTTCAGTTCCCGTTCTTTTTCTTTTAGGTCTGTAATATCGCTTACCCGTGTATAAAACCCTATAGTATTATCAGCCCGTAGTTCCGGTTTGCCAGTTATACGCATCCACCGTAAACCTTTCTGGGGTAATATTACACGGTACTCATGGTCATACCTAACTAACCTTCTTTTAGAAAGTTCCATTTTTTTTATAAACCCGGAACGGTCTTCAGGTATAATACGCTCGTAAATTAATAAGTCGGGGTTATTTTTGAATTCTTCGGGTGTAAGTTCATAAATATCTTTTACTGACTCGCTACAAAAAACCACAGAAAATTTATTACCGTTAAAAACGGCTTTAAATATGATATCTGGTACTTCATCTAAAAGCTTTTTATAAAAAGCGCTAATACTTTCTGTGTCTGCCTGCAGCATTTGTATAGATAGGAGGGTGTGTTAAACAAACAAAAATAACATATATTAATTTATATATTGATTATTTTTAAAAAAATCTACTTTTAACATATAATTATTTCCTTGGGTGATAAGCACTTATAATATTGCTTAAAAATGTACGATCTAAATGCATATATATTTCGGTTGTGGTTATAGATTCGTGTCCCATCATTAATTGGATAGACCTGAGGTCGGCGCCGTTTTCTAGCAGGTGGGTAGCAAAAGAATGCCTTAATGTATGGGGGCTTATGGTTTTATTCAGGTTTATATGCTTTGCAAGGTTTTTTATAATTGTAAATACCATAGCCCTGGTTAACCCCTTGCCCCTCCTATTCAAAAACAACGTGTCTTCATGTCCTTTTTGTACTGCAATATGGTTACGGATGGTATTACAATAGCCGTTAATAATTTTTTGTGTAGTACCTCCTATAGGTACAAAACGCTGTTTACTGCCCTTGCCTGTTACCTTTATAAAACCTTCTTCAAAAAAAAGGTCTGAAATTTTTAAATTAATAAGTTCACTTACCCTAAGCCCACAACTGTATAATGTTTCCAACATAGCACGGTTACGTTCACCCTCCGGCTTACTTAAATCTATAGCGCCAATAAGCCTGTCAATTTCCTCAGTAGAGAGTATATCGGGTAGTTTACGGCCAATTTTGGGCACCTCAATCAGTTCCATAGGGGTAGTATTGCGGTATTCTTCAAATAATAAAAAGTTAAAAAAACTCTTAAGACCCGAAATCAGCCTGGCCCTTGAAGAAGCATTTAATTCTGCCGCCGATTGGTAAATAAACTGCTGTATTATTTCTTCTGTAACTTTTAATGGCGACACATCTATACCGTTAACCTCCAAATAATCAGACAACTTATATACATCATAAACATAATTTTCTATAGAATTGGCTGCCAGCCCACGCTCAATCCGAAGGTAGTTTTTATAATCTGTAATAAATGTTGTCCACTTATTCATTGTGGTTAAAGTTATGTGAATTAAGAACTCTTTGACGATTTACCACTTTTTATTGGGATACTTTTGAATCGCAAAACTAAAACTAATAAATGATGAAATTACTTAAAATTTTACCAGCAGCCGCATTAATGTTTGGCTCGGTAGCAACTATCAATGCACAAGAGGATGCAAGTAACAGAGATTCTATGGCGCCAAGCTTTGGAGTAAAAGGTGGTGTAAATTTTGCCACGGTAAATGGTGATGATTTTGACAGCCCCGATTCAAGAACCAGCTTTCACGTAGGTGTTGTAGGTGAAATGCCTGTGGGCAGCTTTATATCTATCCAGGCTGAGGCACTTTACTCCGGACAGGGGTTTGAAGTTGACGGCGGCGGCTTTTTTGGAGACCGTAAGGTAGAGTACCAGATTGATTATATTAATGTACCAGTTTTAGGTAAATTTTACCTTACCGACGGACTTAGCGTTGAGGCCGGGCCACAGTTTAACTTTAAAGTAAATGAAGAAATTGACTTTGATGCCAATGACGACGATGGTGACTGGAACCGTGACGAGGTGAAAAGTTTTGACTTTGGCGTAGCCGCCGGGGTAACATTTCAAACCTCTATGGGACTATTTGCTTATGGACGTTATACCCAGGGTTTAACTGATATTATTGATGATGCAGACGTTAAAAACTCTGTATTTCAATTGGGTATAGGTTTTAAATTTTAATAAGCCCCTGAATATATTTAGATATACAAAAGAAACGGCTGCTCTTATTATAAGGCAGCCGTTTTTTATTTATTATAAAGCGCAGTAACTATATTAGCCGTGGCTTAAAATCCCGCTTTTAAGTATTTGCCCAAAATTATACATATCTTCATAAGAGCAATATAAAGGTACGGGCGCAAGGCGTATTACATTAGGTTCGCGCCAATCTGTAATTACACCGTGCTCCATAAGGTAATCAAACAACTGCCTGCCCTCCCCATGCAGGAATACCGATAGCTGGCAAGCTCTTTCTTCCGGCGTTGATGGTGTAATAATTTCAAACGTACTTTTTACCTCTTTATCTATTTCATGCAAAATAAATTCAAGGTAAGCCGTAATGCAGTCTCTCTTTTTAATTAGAGCGGGCATACCAACCTCATCAAACATATCTACAGATGCCAAATAGGGTGCCAGTGATAATACCGGCAGGTTGCTTACCTGCCATCCATCTGCCCCGCGTACCGGGTCAAACTTAGGTTCCATTAAAAAGCGGCGCTCTTTGTTGTGGCCCCACCACCCTGCAAAACGTGGCAAATCCAAGTCATTATGGTGCATTTCGTGCACAAAAGCACCCGATGCATTACCGGGGCCGCTGTTCATATATTTATAGCTGCACCATGCAGCAAAGTCTACATTCCATTCGTGCAGCTCTAAGGCTATATTACCCGCGGCGTGGGCAAGGTCCCACCCAACGTAAGCCCCGGCATCCTGCCCGGCCTTGGTAATGGTTTTTATGTCAAAAACCTGTCCTGTATAGTAGTTTACGCCTCCCATAAGCACCAGTGCCAGCTCATCTCCTACTTCTTCTATTTTTGCCAGCACATCTTCCAGGCGAATGTTATGCTCACCCGGCCTGCGCTTAATTTCTACAATGGCATCTTCCGGCTCATAGCCGTGAAAACACACTTGGCTGTGAATCATATACTGGTCGCTTGGAAAGGCTTTTTCCTCGCAAATTATTTTAAACCTTTTTGCCGTAGGCTGGTAAAAACTAACCATTAGCAGGTGCAGGTTTACCGTAAGGGTATTCATTACAGTAATTTCGGCAGGCAATGCGCCTACTATCTTACTAAGTGGCACTGCAAAACGTTCATGATAATCCCACCAGGGTTTATCGGCATAAAAATGGCCTTCTACAGCCAGTTTACCCCAATCGCCCATTACCTCATTTACATAGGCCTGAGCGCTTTTTGGCTGTAATCCAAGCGAATTACCTGTAAAATAAATAACCTGTTTTCCGTTTACATGCGGAAAAATAAACTCATCCCTGTATTTTGCCAGTTTATCCTGAGCATCAAGAGAGCGGGCAAATTCAAGTGTATTTTTAAATTCCATGTGTTGTTTGTTTGTCTAAGGTGTAAAATTACGGATTTACAAAATAACCGGAAATAAAAACAGCCCTAAGGCTGCCCTTATATTCATTTATTTATAGTTATTACCTACTCATGCCTATAGTTTACAGCACACACAAAATAATAACCGTAATTGTGTAATGCTATTCCAAAACCTCATATATGAGTACCGGATTGGCTTTATTTTTAAGCGTAAACTCACCCACCTGTGTACAGCTGAACGATTCTTTCGCTTTGTTATATACCTCTGCGGTTATTAATATCTGTCCCGGCCTGGCAACGCCCTGAAGCCTTTGTGCCAGGTTTACTACATCGCCAATTACAGTATAATCCAGCCTTTTTAATGATGCCGACCCTATATTGCCTGATACTAACTCGCCACTATTAATACCTGTAGAAATTTGTGGTTTGTACAATATGTCTCCAAATTGTATTTCTGCTACATCCTTAAGCTGCTCACGTATAGCAAGGGCGGCATCAATAGCACGGTCCAGGTGATACTCTCCCCTAAAAACAGCCATAACAGCATCGCCCATAAATTTATCTACATGCCCATTTTGCCCAATTATCTCTTTTACAATTTTATCAAAAAGGCTGTTAAGCAGCTCTATGACCTGGTTGGCAGGGGCTTTTTCTGTAATTGATGTAAAACCACATACATCTATAAACATTACAGAGGCATCAACTATTTCATTTTTAAGTAATGTTTGCTCTGCCTCCCTGTGCGTCATAAAATTGAGCACATTTTCATCCACATACATTTTAAGGATATTGTTTTCTTTTATGGCTTTAATAGTATCCTGTATTTGTTTTACATGGCGTGCGGTTTTTTCTATAGTAAGTTCCAGGTCATCAAAATCTACCGGTTTGGTTATAAAATCAAACGCACCGCGGTTCATGGCTGTGCGTATATTTTGCATATCGCCGTAGGCCGAAACCACTACAGCCTTTAATACCGGGCTAACTTCTGCAAGGCGGCTCAATAAGGTAAGCCCATCCATAACGGGCATATTTATATCGCTTAACACTACAGCAAGATCAGGGTGTTCATTTACACGTAAGAGTGCTTCTTCCCCATTTTGTGCAAAAACAAATTCATAGATATTTTCACGAATTTTTTTACGGAATTTTTGCTTTACCAAAATCTCTAAATCTGCCTCATCATCTACTACAAGTATCTTAGTCATTGTGTGGTAAATTTTTTAATTTTTCTTTTAATGCCGAAAAATCTAATGGTTTGGTTAAAAAATCATTTGCGCCGTTTTGCATAGCCTGATTATAATTTTCCTGGTCGCCATACGCTGTAACCATCATAATAACAGGGGGTGGCCTGTTATAATCCTGTCTTATCCTACCCAATAGCTCTATACCGCTCATGCCCGGCATATTAATATCTGAAAGTATCAGTACTACTTCATTATGTTTTTCTTCAAGGTATTTTAGCGCATCTTCGCCCGAAAGGGCAAAATCAAAATCAACCTCTCCGGTCTTTAATTCTTTTCTGAACCGTTGTAAGAACAATGGCTGCACATCAGCTTCATCATCTACTACCAGTATCTTCATATTATATTTATTGGCTGTTTACTTTATTTAAACCTATACTTTAAAGCAGCCTAATTTAAAATTATTTTAAAAGGGCTGCAAATGCTGTTTAAGTATCTTTTATTACCCTACATTAAGTTTTATTATAAACTCAGAAAAAACACCTTCTTCCGAATTTATTTCAATGGTACCTCCATGCCCTTTTACAATAATATCATAACTTAATGATAAGCCCAGGCCGGTGCCCTCACCTGTGGGTTTAGTAGTAAAAAATGGCTGGAGTATCTTGTCCCTTACCGCATCAGGTATACCTGTACCATTATCTTTAACCTTTATTTCTATACTACTGCCCTGCTGGCTTGTGCTAACCTCTACAACCGGTTTGTAACTGCCTGCATCTGCCTGTTTTGCTTTTTGCTGTGTAGCATAAAAAGCATTGGTAAATAAATTAAGCAATACCCGGCCTACATCCTGCGGTACAACACTTATTTTAGGCAGGTTCTCTGCAAAATGCGTTACAAGGTCGGCATTAAAGCTTTTATCTTTTGCACGCAGGCCATGGTAAGCCAGGCGAAAATATTCATCGGCCAATGCATTAATATCAGTAAACTCTTTTTGCCCGGTAGAGGCACGGCTGTGTTGGAGCATACCTTTTACTATACCATCGGCACGGCGCCCGTGGTGGGCTATTTTTTCAAGGTTTTGTTTTATATCACCTGCCAGGGCTTTTACCTCTTCGGTATCGCCTTTATCAAGTTCTTCTTCCATTTCATCAAGAAGCTCTATACTAACATCGCTAAAATTATTTACAAAATTTAACGGGTTTTGTATCTCGTGGGCTATACCGGCGGTAAGTTCGCCCAGGCTTGCCATCTTTTCACTTTGTATAAGCTGGTCCTGGGTTTGCTTAAGCTCATTAAGCGATTTTTCAAGGTCGGCTGTGCGTTCTGTAACAAGTTTTTCTAAGCGTACATTCTGCTCTGCAATAATTATATTTTTTTCTTCCTCTTTTTCACGGGCTATACGCTCTTTTTCAAGCGCTTGTTTGGCATATTCTTCCTGTAACCTTTTAAAACGCGCAAATAACCCCCACGAAAGCACAATCATTGTCCATATCCAGGCTGCTTGGGTAAGCCATTGCCATGATAAAAATATATTTACTATAAAGCTGGCAAAAAATGGTATAAGGGCAATAGTAAACAACCGAGCCTCCCTGTCTTTACGTTTTGCAATAATAATAAGCATCCAGATAAGCAGTATAAAAAAAGCTATTACCACCAGAAACATAATTATTCCCGTTAAGCCCCATATTAGCAATACTATTAATTTTAATTCTATAGAGCCACTGTCATTTCTAAAAAGATATAAGATTAATGCAAACAGAAAACTTACTACTATAAATATGGGAGCAGCATACATAAATACCTTATCCCAACGGGGAAAGTAGTCTTTCATACTAAAAAAGTACCGCACGGTATACACAAACATAATAATGAAACCTATAGCCTCAAATATTTGAAAGTATACGTACCATGTTTTATTTTCCTTAAAAAACAGCAACCCAATAGCATCATCGGCAATGGTTAATGCCGAAAAAAACAGTAAAAGCGAATAGACAAGGTATAGCTTTTCCCTCGAAACGTAATAAAACAGCAGGTTAAAAACCATACCGAATAATATAAAGCCTGCAAAACCAAATACAATAACATGCTCCTCTTTAAAAACATTTGACTTGAGGTAGCTTTCTTCTGTTAGTTTTAAAAAGTTGCCTATGGCCGGGGGAGAATAGTAGCCTTTATCATAAGAATATACCAGTATTTCTTTTCCCGGCTCTATTTTATACGGAATGTAATCTTTGTTTTTATCCCCGTCTTTTTCGCTCCATGCAATTTTGTCCCCTGTTTTGTAGGAATGCCATTTACCTTTATCCAGAACATATATATGAGATTTACTGCTATTGGCACGCAAGGCTACAGTATAGGCATCTGAAGAGGTGTTTTTTAAACGGTACCAGGTCCAGGAGTAATTTTCATTAAAAATATTTACATGAAATACATCTTGCGATTCAGGGAAGGGAGTATTGCCCCTAGCTATTACTTCTTTAAGTGTAAATTTTCGTTTACCTAAGTCCAGAAAACTATAGCAGCTATCTGGCAGGGTGGTATATTTAGGGTTTGAGGCGTTTACCGAAAATGCCGAAGGAGGGCCGGATACAGCAAAGACCTTAAGCAACAGAAAAAATAAGCCAAGCGTAAAAATTTTTCTCATAGAATGATTTTAACAGGAAATACACTTTTTAAATCTTAAATAAGTGCAGAAAGCTACAAAAAAAATGCTAAAATAAAATTGATTTTTTATAACCCGCTTACGCTCTGTAATAAATATAAAAAAAGCAGCCCTAAAGCTGCTTTTACTAATATAATATATAATACAAACTATCTTTATAAAATAAGCATAGCATCACCATAGGTATAAAAACGGTACCCTTCTTTAATAGCCTCATCATATGCTTTACGCATTAAATCATGGCCCATAAAGGCAGAAATCATCATTAAAAGCGTACTTTTCGGGGTATGGAAGTTGGTTACCATACAATCGGCCACACTAAAATCATAGGGAGGGAAAATGAACTTATTGGTCCACCCCACATACGGGTTAAGTGTTTTGTTAGAAGACACCGAACTTTCCATGGCGCGCATGCTGGTAGTACCAATAGCACATACTTTGTGTTTGGCAACCTTAGCTTTATTTACAACATCGCAAGCCTGTTGGGTAATAATAAGCTCTTCGCTATCCATTTTATGTTTGCTAAGGTCTTCTACCTCAACCGGGTTAAATGTACCCAAGCCAACATGCAGGGTAACTTCTGCAAAATCGACACCTTTAATTTCAAGCCTTTTTAGCAAATGCTTACTAAAGTGAAGTCCTGCTGTGGGCGCGGCCACTGCACCTTCTTCCTTAGCATAAATAGTTTGGTAACGCTCTGCATCTTCAGGAACTACCTCACGGTTTATGTACTTTGGTATTGGG
This sequence comes from Flavobacterium rhizosphaerae, assembly GCF_046000445.1. Classification (NCBI taxonomy): domain Bacteria; kingdom Pseudomonadati; phylum Bacteroidota; class Flavobacteriia; order Flavobacteriales; family Flavobacteriaceae; genus Flavobacterium; species Flavobacterium rhizosphaerae. The sequence continues at coordinate 41,017 of NZ_JBELPZ010000010.1, forward strand.
GTTTCGCCAAGCTCTGTAAGCTTTTTACGAAATTCTTCGTAAGAACCGTCATACAGAAAACGCAGCGTACGCCCGCGTGATGTAGTGTTGTCTATAACCTCAGCCACAAGGCTGTCATCATCGCCAAAATAAAGCTTGTTGCCTATACGTATTTTACGTGCGGGGTCAACCAAAACATCCCAAAGGCGCTGCTCACTATTAAGTTCTCGAAGCAGGAATACCTCAATACGGGCGCCGGTTTTTTCTTTATTGCCATAAAGGCGTGCAGGAAATACCTTAGTGTTGTTAAGCACCATTACATCTCCCTCGTCAAAATAATCAATAATATCCTTAAACAGCTTGTGTTCAATGGTTTTTTCTTTACGGTTTACTACCATTAACCTTGACTCATCCCTGTTTTCTGTAGGAAATTCTGCCAAAAGTTCTTTAGGCAGGTTGAAATTGAAGTTAGATAATTTCATTTCTCTATTTTAAATTGGATGCAAATATACTACCTGTAAACAGGCGTTGTCAAGTGTTTTGGGATTTATTTACAATTTAAATTGAAAACCAATGTTTTACAACTTAAAACCTAAACTTCATCTACTGAAAACCCAAGCTGATGCATATTTTTCCAAAAAGTAGGAAACGACTTACTGACTACACCGGAATCTTTCACAATTAGGCACGTTTTTATAGCCAGTGGTGTGAAAGACATTGCCATGCGATGGTCGTTATACGTGGCAACTTCTATTTTTGTTTCACAATAAGATCCTTCAGAAAACAGGTTATGCGGTTTGAGTGATAAGCTGTCTTCGGTTACGGCAATTTCTGCGCCAAACTTACTTAATTCTGTTTTTAAAGCCTCCAGCCTGTCAGTCTCTTTAATTTTTAATGTATGCAATCCGGTCAGGTGGCAGCCTATACCAAGTCCAAAACAGGTTACAGCTATTGTCTGTGCAATATCAGGCGTGTTGTTTAGCTGGCAATTGACAGTTGACAATTCAGTATTTATTTTTGTCAGCGTAATAGTGTCATCTTTATAAGTGCTAACCACACCAAAATCTTTATAAATCTCGGCTAATGCACTGTCGCCCTGCAGGCTATCTTTTTTATAAGATGAGAGCGTAATGGCTGTACCTTCCGGGCTTAATGCTACTATAGAATAGAAATATGAAGCTGAGCTCCAGTCGCTCTCAACTATAATAGTGGTTGGTTTTTGGTTATTGGCTGTTGGCTGAATTTTTATTATATTATTTGTAAAACTTGTTACAAAGCCGGCTTCTTGCAGCAACCCCAGTGTCATTTTAATATACGGCACCGAGGTTAGCTCCCCTTCAAGTATCAGCTCAAGGCCGTTCTCGAGTTTTGGCGCAATAAGCAGCAGGGCAGTAATATATTGGCTACTTACATCAGCCTGTATTGCTGTTTTGCCGCCCGACAATTTTTTGCCATTGATTTTCAGGGGGGGATAACCCTCATTTTCTGTATAGGATATATCGGCACCCAGGCTGCGCAGGGCCTCTACCAGCACACCAATGGGCCGCTCTTTCATACGCTGGCTGCCGGTTAGCAGTACGCTCCTACCCTCTTTTTGTGCAAAATAAGCCGTTAAAAAGCGCATGGCCGTACCCGCATGGTGAATATCAATCACATCACTATTGCTGGCCAGTGCTTTTTGCATGGCTTCACTATCGTCTGATTCTGAACGGTTTTCTATCTGAATTTGCGGATATAATGCCTGTAACAGCAAAAGCCGATTGGTTTCGCTTTTACTTCCTGTAATTTTTATTGCTGCTGATGCAACGGGCTTATCAATAGCTATTTTTACATCCATTACTTATTCTTTTCTTTTTCTTCCCTTTTCAGTTTCGCGCGGTTTCGCATAGGCTGAAATAAAAATACTTCTGCCAATGCCATAGCAACTGACCAAAAGCATATTAAAAACCAAGGGTTGCTGCTGCCCCAGCCGAAAGTAAGCTCTATAAGCCAGGCTATAGCAAAATAAATAACAAATGCAGTAGCTAAGTTAATTAACTTACGTTTCATTATTTCAGCTTTTCGTTATTATGGTGGCGGTCATGATCGCGCTTGGCTTTTATATCCATTTTTTTATCAAATGCAGCCTGCAGGTCTACCCCCGTTTGGTTAGCAAGGCACAATACTACAAAAACCACATCAGCCAGCTCTTCGCCCAGGTCTTTTGCCTTATCGCTTTCTTTCTCGCTTTGCTCACCATAGCGGCGGGCAATTATACGGGCTACCTCGCCTACCTCCTCAGTAAGCTGTGCCATATTTGTAAGCTCATTAAAATAGCGCACACCGTGTTCTTTTATCCAATTATCAACCTCTTGCTGGGCATTTTTTATATCCATTGTAAAACTGCATTTTTATTGTGCTGATAAAAGTACTGTTTTCCGCTTTAGATTAAAAAAAGTTTTACCTGCAAACACAAAAGGGCAGCCCGAAAGCTGCCTCTAAATAACAATATAACTATTAAAACAGTATTGCAGGTACTTTTTAAAGGCATAAATATATCTAAAGCTTTTAGATTGTAAAGCAACCAGGCACCAAAAAATACAACTTTGAATAAGCTTTTAATATAAAATATTTTGTAACTGTTAAAAACCTGTTTTTCCTAGGTTTATGTTTCTTTTTTTTATTTTTGCTAAATAACCAAATCAATCAATATTATGAAAAAATTTTTGTTTCTATTCTTATTAAGTACTGTAACTATTTTCATTGCTTGTACTGATGAAAGCACTTCCGATTTAAAGGTTCAGGAAAATTTAGAAGGTTTAAAAAACTTAGATTATCCATCGTTGTGGGAAGGAGTTAGACCTCAAAATTCTGCTAGAGTTGGTGATAAATCAGTAATTTTCAATTATTCTACGCTCAATGAATTAAGAGATTCTTGTAGTATTTTTACAAAAAGACTTGTAGATGATCTTCGTATAGATATGCAATCAATTTCTGGTTGCACAAGAGCTATAGCACAATTTGAAAGTTATAACGGTAAAGTTCAAATTAAGAAATTTTCTTTTATAAATGAAAATGCTGGAGTAATTTTACAAAGTTATACTTATAATTCATCTACAAATGGATATGATACCGTTTACAATCAAACTGCTCCCAATAGTGATTTAGGAGAATGCCCAACAGGTTGGTCAACACTTGCTGTTTGCCCTAATTTCTTAAGTGCAACAGATTTTGCAAGCTGTATGGGTGATGCTCAACAGTCATTTTATAATACAAATTTAAATGCTGTTGGCGATTGTGCACAAATACAAGTATCAATAGGGACTACGGCTTTAACCATGTGTGGAAGAACCTGCTAATACATTTAAAGCAAAAAGGATAATTTTGAAATTACGACTAAGAAAGGGCTGAATTTAAAAAAATTCAGCCCTTTCTCATTAACATAATATTTATAACATCTATCAGAAATAATTAGTCAAGGTACTTTTTAAAGGCATAAATATCTATCTCTGCCTTTATATCATATAATAGGCTAAACAACCCAAAAAAGGTGCGGTTGACATATATAAAATGCTTATTGCCCCGGTTGGTATTCATTTTACGTATGTTTTTATCATTTGCAAAACGCTCGCTAAGCCCGGCAATAGCCGTATTAAAAGCTTCGCCCGAAAAATCAAAACGTTCATGGCGGTACGGCTCTACAAACACATTAAGCAGTTCATGAAATAGCTGTTTAAAGTATACAAACTCTTCAGGCTTATCTTCGGGTTTTAAAACATCAAGCGTAATAAGCCTTTCAGTAAACAGGGTGTCATCATCTAATGTTTCGGGCTGTATCAGGTCATAATACGGGGTATAAAAATCTAATGGAAGCGCCTTCATACAACCAAAATCAATAGCAATAAGGTTGGCCTCTTCATCCACTAAAAAATTGCCCGGGTGCGGATCGGCATGAAATTTATGTAGCCCGTGTATCTGGTACATATAAAAATCATATAGCGCCTGGCCCACTTTATTACGTTCCTGCTGTGTATGTTCCTGTTTGCACCACTCGCTAAGATGCATGCCCTGCATCCAGTCCATCGTAATAATTTTTTCACAGGATAACTCAGGGTAATATTGTGGAAAGCGTATATTTTCAAGCACTGCACAATCTTTGCGTACAGCCTCGCTTTGTTCAAGCTCCAGCGTATAATCGGTTTCTTCCATCAGTTTATCTTCCACTTCCTGAAAGTACTCATCGCTTGTGCCCTGCAGGTTAAACATTCTCAGGGCTATAGGCTTTACCAGTGCAATATCAGTACCAATACTGTCACGCACACCGGGGTACTGAATTTTAACCGCAAGGTCTTTACCGTTTTTACGGGCTTTGTGTACCTGCCCAATACTGGCAGCATTTATGCTTTCGGGGCTAAACTCATCAAAGAGTACGTTAGGTTCTACCCCAAAATATTTTTTAAATGTTTTCATAACCAATGGCGCAGAGAGTGGCGGCACCGAGAACTGGCTTAATGAAAACTTTTCTACATAGCTTTGCGGCAGCAGGTTTTTTTCCATGCTAAGCATTTGTGCTACTTTAAGCGCACTGCCTTTAAGTTCTTTAAGGCCATCATAAATATCGGCAGCATTATCTTCGTGCAGGCGGTCTTTGGTGGTTTCTGGGTTCACCATGCGTTGCCCGTAATATTTAAGGTAATTGCCCCCTATTTTTACACCGGTATGCACAAGTTTGGTAACCCGTTCAATTTTATTGGTGGGTATATGGTCTAATCGTTTCATGTTGTTTAGATTTAGTTACTGGGTTTCAGGTCTTAGTTATGGCTATTACTATTTCCAAACAACTAACCGATAACCAGTAACTTGTGGACTATACTGTGAACTTTTCTTTCCAGACAAATTTACCCAGGTCAAAAAGGCTTTGCAGCGGTGAGTTATACACCAGGTCGCCCGATGCTTTAACTGATTTCTCTATAAACACATCGGTTTTTTCAAAACCGGGAGAAGTATCTTTCAGCCAGAATTTTAATATCGTTAAAAACTGCATCCAGGCGCCTTCGCGCAGGGTATCCTGTTGCAATTTATCAGCCCGTGGATGTTTGGTTTCAAAAGGTTTTTCTAATACCGATTGCGCAAATACTGTAAATTCTCTACGCAACTCTTTAAGTTTCAAAAGATTTTTTATGTTGCTGCTGCCTTTGGTAAGGCTGTATACCACAAAACTCCTGTTGGCAGTAGCCATTTCAAAAAAGGTGAAGTAAAAAGCAGAAAGTTTTTCAAGGCCACTAAAATCGGCATACGCTGGCGATTTTTCCAGGGTTTCCATGGTGTGGGCAAACATTTCTGTAAAATAAAAACGCTCAAGGGTTTCAAAAGAACTAAAATACTTATAAAATTCTGCCTCTTCAAAACCATTATCTTTAGCAAATTTATATACCGAAGCAGGCTTATGGCCATGCATAAGGCAATAATCGGCAAAAAGGTCTATTATATCGCTTTTTGATGGCGCTGTAGATATCTGTATTTTTTTTGTTGCCATAACTTTACATATTTATTTAACAAATTTAACCACCAAATCAATAAACATATCTTGAAAATGTGTTAATTATCGTTCAAAAAATTTGAAAGATATACTTTTAATTTTTTTAAGTGAAACCAAAATACTCTTATTTTTGCAGGCTAACCAATTACATTTTATGAAAAAAATATCGTTGATAGTAATAGCTGTTGTTTTAATGAGTGCGTGCTGCACCGGGTGCAAAAAAGAGAATGCAATTAATACAGAAAAGTTTGATTACGGCAGCATAAAAGACAGTACTATATATGTAAATAAGTTTTTTGACTTTAGTATCGAAATTCCCAAAGGATGGGACATACAAACTGCAGATGAGACAGCAGTGTTAATGGAAAGCGGTAAAGAAATAGTATCTGGAGAGAACAAAAAATTAAAAGAGTCTATAGAGAAATCTGAAATAAACACCGCTAATCTTTTAACAGCTTTTGAGTATGACCCTGCAACCAATACACAAACGTACAACCCCAGTATAATGATTCTCGCAGAAAACGTGCAAAATTTTAACCATATTAAAAGCGGTAGCGATTACCTTAATGATGCTAAAAAAATATTATCGCAGTCAAATATCTCTTTAAAAATAAGCCCAACCTATCGGCATGAAACCATAGCCGGATTTGATTTTGATATTATGGACGCACATAATAATTATAAGGGTATTAATATCAGCCAGCAATACTATGCAACTGTAAAAAATGGCTTTGCTTTTTGTATGGTGTTATCATGCAACAATCAAAAGCAAAAGCAAAAGCTTATGAATGCTATAAGTACTATTGGTAGTTATAAAGATCTAAAAAAGAGGAGATAAAAATTAAAGACTTTCCTGATCCGGCACTTCAGGCGCATTGCGGTGCATCTGGAAATCCAGTTTCTTTTTACGTAACTCAAAGTTTTGCCCCAGGTAAACTTTACGTACCACCTCATCATTAGCCAGTTCTTCAGGCACGCCGGCCTTCAATATACCTCCTTCAAACATCAGGTAGGTTTTATCGGTAATGGCAAGGGTTTCCTGCACATTGTGGTCGGTTATAAGTATGCCTATATTTTTGTCTTTCAACTGGGCTACAATACGCTGTATATCTTCAACTGCTACGGGGTCTACCCCTGCAAAAGGCTCATCCAGCAATATAAACTTAGGATCGGTTGCCAGGGCACGGGCAATTTCGGTGCGGCGGCGCTCACCACCCGAAAGCAAATCACCACGGCTGGTGCGTATGTGCTGCAGGCTAAACTCATCAATAAGCGATTCCATTTTGGCTTCCTGTTCTTTTTTAGAAAGCTTTGTAAGCTGCAATACGCTCAAAATGTTATCTTCAATACTCAGCTTACGGAATACCGAAGCCTCCTGCGCCAGGTAACCAATACCATGCTGGGCACGTTTATACATCGGGAAATTGGTAATTTCCATTTTATCCAGGTATATTTTACCGGTGTTGGGCTTTACCAGCCCTACAATCATGTAAAAAGATGTGGTTTTACCGGCGCCATTAGGGCCAAGCAGCCCTACAATTTCACCTTGGTTTACCTCAACCGAAATGCCTTTTACAACACTACGTCCTTTATATGTTTTAACTAAATTTTCTGCCCTTAATTTCATAGTGTATTATTTATCGGAACCCGCCTCCAGCGCTTCCCAAAATTCATAAGCGCGGCGCAGGTGCGGTATAACAATGGTACCGCCTACAAGGGTTGCAATACTTAAGGCCTCCATTACTTCTACTTTATTTAAACCTTCCTTATAAGAAGTTTCAAGATGGTATTTTACGCAATCATCGCAACGCAATACCGCCGAAGCTACAAGCCCCAATAGCTCCTTGGTTTTTACATCAAGGGCGCCCTCCATATAGGCATTGGTATCAAGGTTAAATATACGCTTTATAACTTTATTATTGTCTGCCAGTAATTTTTCGTTCATTTTCTGGCGGTACTCATTAAACTCTTCTACTATATCAGCCATAATTATGCCTTTCTGGGTAATTTATTCATGCGTGATGCTATAAGTATACTGGCCTCATATAATATTGCCAGCGGTATGGTAACAATAATCTGGCTAACAATATCCGGTGGGGTAACAATAGCCGCCAAAAGTAATATAATTACGTAGGCATACCGCCTGTAATTGCGCAAAAATGATGCCGACACCAACCCTACCTTGGCCAGAAAGTAAATTACAATAGGCAGCTCAAATACCAGCCCACAGGCAATAACGGTGGTTTTAACCAGGCTCAGGTAAGAATCAAGGTCAATGTTATTCTCTATAACATCACTTATGCGGTAATTACTTAAAAAGTTTATAGAAAGCGGCATTATTATATAATACCCAAATAGTACCCCGGCAAAAAACAGTAAAGAAGATGCCAGTATAAACGATACGGCATATTTACGCTCATTGTCATATAAAGCCGGGCTTATAAACTTCCAGAATTCCCTTAATATAACCGGAAACGCTATTATAAAACCTATAAGTATAGAAATCCAGATATCGGTACTAAACTGGCCGTCCATAGTACGGCTCTGTATTTTAAACGGAATTTCATCTACACAAAAACTTTTGTCAAGGTCATACTTTAAAGCAAGGTCACAAAAAAAACGGTAGGTAACAAAATCGGGCTTAGAAGGCGCAAATATTACATTATCAAAAATATAGCGGCTAAAAGCAAAAGCCACACTTGCGCCAATTACAATAGCAATACAACTTCTTACCAGCAGCCACCTTAGTTCTTCAAGGTGGTCAAGAAAAGACATTTCGCCCGTTTTATTTTTTGTTTTCGCCATGTATTTATACTATTCCTTCTTTTAAAATGTCGTGCAGGTGCAATATCCCTTTATATTCGTTACCATCAACCACCACAAGCTGGGTTATGGCATAATTTTCCATAGTATTAAAGGCATCCACTACCATATCATAAGAGGCAACTGTTTTAGGGTTGCGTGTCATAATATCAGCAGCCGTTACGCCTGAAATATTATCCCTGTCATTCAGCATACGCCTTACATCGCCATCGGTAATTATACCTGTTACAGTATTATCTGTTACAACTGCAGTGGCGCCAAGCCTTTTTTCAGAAATTTCGTGTATAGCCACTTTTACGCTGTCATCCGGTTTTACCATAGGCTTATGGCTTTCATCCAGCATATCGCCCACACGTAGTAGTAATTTTTTACCTAAAGAGCCCCCGGGGTGGTATTTAGCAAAATCTTCAGGTGTAAAACCACGCATCTCCATAAGGCATATGGCCAGCGCATCTCCCATTACCAGTTGCACCGTGGTACTGTTGGTAGGTGCAAGGTTGTTGGGGCAGGCTTCTTTCTCCACATACGCATGAAGTATAAGATTGGATTCTTTTGCCAGGTAAGATTCTTTATTTGCGGTCATGCCAATAAGTATATTGCCATCGCGTTTAAGCAGCGGGGCAAGGGCTTTAATTTCCGGGCTGTTGCCGCTTTTTGATATACAAATTACTACATCGCCGGGCCTTATCATACCCAAATCGCCATGTATGGCTTCGGCAGCATGTAAAAATGCCGAAGGCGTACCAGTAGAGTTTAAAGTGGCAACAATTTTAGCGGCAATAAGCGCACTTTTGCCAATACCTGTAATTATTACCCGCCCGTTTGTATTGTATATTGTTTGTACCGATTCGGTAAAATCATGGTCAAGATATTGCGCCAGGGCAGCAACGCTCTCACTTTCAGAAAGGATGGTTTTCCTGGCGCAGGCCAGTATTGCTTCGTTATCAATCAATCTCGCGAAAAGTTTAAAAAGTTGTGCGTATTAAAGATTTTTGTATATTTAGGTTGTGCAAATTTATGTAATTTACTATTAAAGATATAATGAAATCGACCGAAATTGACTTACATAAAGAGTTAAAAAAATATTTTGGTTTTAATAAATTCAAAGGTCTTCAGGAAGGTGTTGTTAAAAGTATAATATCAGGAAACAACACATTTGTAATAATGCCTACAGGCGGGGGTAAATCACTTTGTTACCAGTTACCTGCCCTTGTGCTTGACGGCACTGCCATAGTAGTGTCGCCACTGATAGCACTGATGAAAAATCAGGTAGATGCCATCCGCAGCCTCTCATCAGAACACGGAATAGCCCATGTGCTTAACTCTTCCCTTACCAAGACCGAAATAAACCAGGTTAAAAAAGATATTACCTCGGGCCTTACTAAATTATTGTATGTAGCCCCCGAATCGCTTACTAAAGAAGAGTATACGGCATTTTTAAAATCGGTACCTATTTCTTTTGTAGCAATTGATGAGGCACACTGTATATCAGAATGGGGGCATGATTTCCGTCCTGAATACCGCAACCTCCGCAATATAATACGAAATTTGGGCGATGTGCCTGTAATTGGCCTTACCGCTACAGCCACACCAAAAGTACAGGAGGATATCCTTAAAAACCTGGATATGTCTAATGCTAATGTATTTAAGGCATCTTTTAACAGGCCTAACCTGTTTTATGAGGTACGACCCAAGCAAAAAACCGTAGAGGGCGATATTATACGATTTATAAGGCAATACAAAGGCAAAAGCGGTGTAATATATTGCCTTAGCCGTAAAAAAGTAGAAGAAATTGCCCAGGTACTGCAGGTAAACGGCATTAGTGCCGTACCATACCATGCCGGCCTTGATGCCAAAACACGTGCCAGACACCAGGATATGTTCCTTATGGAAGATGTAGATGTGGTAGTGGCTACTATTGCTTTTGGTATGGGTATAGATAAGCCCGATGTGCGTTTTGTAATTCACCATGACATACCCAAATCGCTTGAAAGCTACTATCAGGAAACCGGGCGTGCCGGACGTGACGGTGGCGAAGGCCATTGCCTTGCTTACTACTCCTATAAAGATATAGAAAAATTAGAGAAATTTATGAGCGGCAAGCCGGTTGCCGAACAGGAAATAGGTTTTGCCCTGTTGCAGGAAGTAGTAGCCTATGCCGAGACCTCTATGAGCCGAAGGAAGTTTTTACTGCATTATTTTGGTGAGGAGTTTGATGAGGTAAATGGCGAAGGAGCCGAAATGGATGATAATATCCGCAACCCGAAAAAGAAAACCGAAGCAAAAGACCAGGTGGTAACCCTGTTGAAAACAGTGCGCGATACACGCCAACTATATAAAGCCAAAGAAATAATTTTTACACTTACAGGTAAGGTTAACTCTACTATAAAGGCACATAAAACTGATACACAGCCCTTTTTTGGAGCCGGTAAGGAGTATGATGAAAAGCACTGGATGGCGCTAATACGCCAGGTACTTGTTGAAGATATGTTGCTTAAGGACATCGAGTCATACGGCGTACTGAAACTTACACCTAAAGGCGAGGCTTTTATAAAAAATCCTGAATCGTTTATGATGACGGAAGACCATAATTATGATGAAAGTGACAATCAGGCTACGGTTACTGCTGCAAAATCATCAGGGGTAACTGATGAGGTACTTATAAGCATGCTGAAAGACCTGCGTAAAAAAGTGGCTAAAAAACTTGGTGTTCCGCCTTTTGTAGTGTTTCAGGATCCGTCTTTAGAAGATATGGCACTTAAGTACCCTGTAACTACACAGGAGCTTGGCAGCATACATGGCGTGGGTGAAGGAAAGGCAAAAAAATACGGAAAAGAATTTGCCGACCTTATTGCCCGTTATGTTGAAGATAATGATATTATAAGGCCTGACGACCTGGTGGTAAAAACTACTGGCGCAAACTCGGCGCTTAAATTATATATTATACAAAATATAGACCGCAAACTTTCTTTAAACGATATTGCCAAAGCAAAAGGGCTGGAAATGGACGACCTGCTGAAAGAAATGGAACAGATTGTTTACAGTGGCACTAAGCTCAATATCAATTACTGGATAGATGAAATACTGGACGATGACCAGCAGGAAGAAATTCATGATTACTTTATGGAATCTGAAAGTGATAATATCAAAGAGGCACTAAAAGAATTCGATGGCGATTACGATACTGAAGAACTACGCCTGATGCGCATTAAATTTATTAGCGAGGTAGCCAATTAGTTGTCAGTTGATGGTTATCGGTTATTAGTAACTTCAATAAGCCAGGTGAAACTACCATGAACCAACAACAACCATCAACTAAGAACTATACACCTCACCACGGTGCGGCTTTAAAGCATCGCGCACAGGTATCATATAATCTTCAGTAACCACCATCCAGGCTATGGTGTGCATATCATTAAGCACATCATAGCCTGTTATGTTTAGTGGCAGTTTTTCTAAAGCTATATATTCTTTCAGGTGTATTTCATGGTGTTTTGCCGTATGTTCAGCGGCCGGGCCACGAAAATCCCAAATCAGTTTTATTTGTCGACTCATTATTGTAAAGTTTAATACTGTAAAGTTATAAAGTTTGTTTTAACTAATAGTATCAGTAATAGCCTCTGGTATTTTTTGTTATTTTTGAAAAAATCATTTTCATGAAATTTATAGTAGCCGCATTAGTTTTAACCTCTACACTCGCTTTTTCACAGCAACTCACCATAGAGCGTGCCAATGGCCTGGCTTCGCTGCCATTAAAATGTATGCAGCAGGAATATCCCAATAAACTAAGCCAGATGCTTATAGATTCTACCGAGGTGCAAAACCCAAAAGCGCTGCACCCTGCCTTTTACGGCTGTTTTGATTGGCATTCGTCCGTACATGGGCACTGGAGCCTGGTGTACCTGCTAAAACATTTCCCCAATCTTGCTAACCGCGAAGAAATAATTAGCAAGCTTACAATAAACCTCAGCAAAGAAAACATTGACAGTGAAGTAGCCTACCTGAGCAAAAACCACGAAAAATCTTTTGAGCGTACCTACGGTTGGGCATGGCTGCTAAAACTACAACAGGAACTCGACACGTATAATGAGCCGTTTGCCCAGCAGTTGGCACAAAACCTGCGGCCTTTAAGCAGCCTTATTGCAGAGCGGTATGTTGAGTTTTTACCGAAACTGAATTACCCGCTACGTGTGGGCACCCATACCAATACAGCCTTCGGCATGTCTTTCGCTTGGGATTATGCTTTAGATACCAAAAACCAGTCCCTGCAAAACAGCATACGCACTAATGCTATGCGACTTTTTAAAAATGATGCCGACTGCCCTTTTACCTGGGAACCCAGCGGCACCGATTTCCTTTCGCCCTGCCTGGAGGAGATAGGTATCATGGAACGGGTTATGCCCGCCAAAGAATTTATGAATTGGCTGAGGGATTTCGCCCCTGCCCTCTTTAATAAAAAGTACACATGGGAGCCGGGCAAAGTATCTGACCGAAGTGATGGGCATTTGGTACACCTGGATGGGCTGAACTTTAGCCGTGCGTGGAATTTTTATAAACTGGCCAGACAATACCCGATACAATTAGGCCACCTGAAGGCCATAGCCGATAAACACCTTAATTATTCCCTGCCCGCTATTGTGGACGGCAATTATGAGGGCGAGCACTGGCTTGCGACTTTTGCGCTGCATGCGTTTGAAGAGAAAAAATGATTTTATTGTTTTAAATTAATAGTATATGCCAAAGTTATTATGGTGGGTTGGAAAGAAGGGTTACAAAAGGTATCACTTACCAAATTGCAGCACGAAATGCTTGGGATGTCACTAAGAGAGGCAAAGCAGAATGTTGATTTACTTTTAGAAGGTAAAGAAATTGTTGTTGAAATTGATAACAACGATTTAGCTGTAAAATTTATGAAAGAAGCAGAAGCAATAGGAGTTATCTTTCAATGAATGACTTAATTTCTGAAAGACCCATTAAAAAAGAACAATAAAAAATTCTCTATTTTTGCCCCATGCCAAGAGAACTCCTAATACAGGTGCCGCCGGAAGTAGCTGCGCAGCAGCCTTTGCTGATACCGCACCTTGCAAAGCTTATGCACGTAAGCCCCGCGGATATTACGCATGTTGCCATACTAAAGCGCTCGGTTGATGCACGCCAGAAGGCTGTAAAAATAAATCTTAAGGTGGCGGTTTACCTGAATGAAGCTTATAATGAAAGTGCTGTTCTTCTTCCCGAATACCGCGAAGTAAGCAACAGCCGTGAAGTTATTATAATAGGCGCGGGCCCTGCCGGGCTTTTTGCGGCATTACAACTTATAGAACTTGGACTTAAACCCATAGTACTGGAAAGAGGAAAAGATGTACAGGAACGCCGTCGCGACCTTAAAGCTATTAACCGGGACCATATTGTAAACGAAGACTCCAATTATTGCTATGGCGAAGGCGGTGCCGGAACGTATAGCGATGGCAAACTGTATACCCGCTCTAAAAAGCGTGGCGATGTAGACCGCATTTTACGCCTATTTGTAGGTTTTGGTGCGTCACCCGAAATAATGGTAGAAGCTCATCCGCATATAGGCACTAACAAGCTCCCCAAAATAATTAAAGCCATGCGCGATAAAATTATTGAGCATGGGGGCGAAGTGCTTTTTAACACGCGGGTAACCGACATTTTGGTTAAAAGCAATGCTGTTGAAGGTGTGGCAACTCAAAACGGCAGTACCATAAAAGCTGATAAAGTTATTTTAGCAACAGGGCATTCTGCCCGTGATATTTTTGAGTTATTAGACCGTAAAAAAATACATATTGAAGCAAAACCCTTTGCTTTGGGTGTACGTGCCGAGCATCCGCAAAAATTAATTGACAGTATACAATACAGTTGCGATTTTAACTCAGGCAGGGGCGAGTTTCTGCCACCTGCACCGTATGCAATTGTAAAGCAGGTAAACGGGCGGGGTATGTATTCCTTCTGTATGTGTCCGGGCGGGGTTATCGCACCTTGTGCCACCAGCCCCGGAGAGGTGGTAACCAATGGCTGGAGCCCCAGCAAGCGCGACCAGGAAACAGCAAACTCAGGTATTGTGGTAGAACTGAAATTAGAAGATTTTAAACCTTTTGCCAAACACGGTGCACTGGCAGGCATGGAATTTCAGAAAGCCATAGAGCAAAAAGCCTGGCACCTGGCCGGAGAAACGCAACGGGTACCCGCCCAACGTATGGTAGATTTTACCCAAAACAAATTATCTGCCGATATCCCAAAAACATCTTATGTTCCCGGTACAACACCTGTAGAGTTGGGACAGGTTTTTCCTGGATTTTTAACACAGGTTATGCGTGAGGGCTTTACGGAATTTGGAAAAGCTATGCGAGGCTATTTAACCAATGATGCTATATTACACGCGCCGGAGTCAAGAACTTCTTCCCCCGTACGCATACCGCGCAACCCTGAAACCCTGGAGCATGTACAAATAAAAGGCCTTTACCCCTGTGGTGAAGGCGCAGGTTATGCCGGCGGTATTATTTCAGCAGCCATAGATGGCGAAAAGTGCGCGCTGAAGTGTGTGTAACTTTATAAAACATTTTCGCTGTTTATCGCATATTCTTTAAAAGGTATATCTTCCTCTTCGAGCGTCGTGAGTATTTCGCGCGTTATTGGTGCTATCGCAGCAGTGCGGTTTGCATGCCGTTCAAAACTTTTTTCAAAAATATTTCTGGCAAGCCTTGCATTTCCAAATTGTTTGTCGCGGTTATCATACAAATCAGAAAATAATACACTTACTTTTTGAACTGCACTTTCAGTAAGTACAAAACCAGCTTTTTTTGCCATATTTTTATAAATTACCGTCAATTCTGTGGCATCATAATCCCTGAAATAAAAATAACGGCTAAACCTTGATTTTAGCCCCGGATTAGAATTAATAAACTGAGCCATTTCATTTTCATACCCGGCAACAATAACAATAAGTTTATCCCGGTTGTCTTCCATCCGTTTTAAAATCGTATCAATAGCTTCCTGTCCGTAATCATTGCCAGATGAACTCCTGCTGAGGGTATATGCTTCGTCAATAAACAACAGCCCGTTAATTGCCTGATCAATTACTTTGTCTGTTTTTATGGCAGTTTGTCCAACATACCCTGCTACAAGGCCGCTCCTGTCGGTTTCAACAAAAGCTGAACCACTTAATACCCCAAGTGCACTATAAATTTTTGAAAGTATCCTTGCTATTGTAGTTTTACCGGTGCCGGGTGGACCGAAAAAAACAGCATGCATTGATGATTTAAACTCTGGTAACCCTTCCTGACGGCGTAATTTATTTGCATTTATAACATTTATCAGAGATTTAATGTCTTGCTTAATATTATCAAGCCCCGTCAAATCGTTAAGCTCAGACAGAGCTTCCCTAAGCAAGGTGTTTTTATCAGTTGTATAAATTGCTTTTACACCTTCCTTTAAATTGTCGTACGGTTTATTAAGGCTAAAATATTTTTCGTTGATGTTTTTAAGATTTTCAATTTCGCTTTGGGTAACAGTACCATCAGCTTTTACTACAACCTCTGCAAACTCATAAAAAGACTTTTTTAATAGCGCTATATCATCATCTTCAACAGCATCAATTGAGTTTAGTGTAAAATCATAATTATAGGTTTTAAGTTTATTAAAAAACTCTTCCTGACTGTTGTAAATGTCTATTAAAATTTTGACTGCTTCTGTTTCGGGTATTTGACTAAGGCTTTCAAAATTAAGATCAGATGGTGCTATCATCGTGCATACAAGCCCGAAACTGAATTTATAAATCTCTTTCATTTCTCCACCCTTGGTAGCCAGCAGCATTATTTTTGTAAAGTCTTCAATTATATATTGAAAATGATTCTCTTCAAGCTTTTTGGCAACAGGCAGAACGTTTAGTATTATTGGCACTAAGTCTTCAAGGAGTTTTTTATATATACTTGTGCCGCTACCTCCGGATGATTTATAATCTATATTGAAAAGGGCAAGCATATCCGGATCTGATGTTTGCATAGCTAAATCTGTAACCGAATAGCCATCATCATTTTTTAAAGATGGTGATGTATCAGGATTTCGGCTCAAAATAAACTTTACAAGCTGTACATGCCCATTTTTTATGGCCTCCATTAGTGGTGTATTTCCTAACTCATTCTTTTCATTAATATCCTCCTCTTCCAGCCCCTTTCTAAACAAACTTATATTGCCAATTTTGGCCGCCTTAAATAATTTTGAATCCATAATTATTTAAAATATTCATTTAACATTTGCTTCATGGTAAGACCCGAAAACTGCCTGGCTTTATGTTTAATGCTTTCTTTTTCTTCATTCCCTACCTTAAAAAAATCACATAGCCTGTTAAACGCACTTTCTTCTGCCTCTGTATGTATACCGTTTTTTATAGCACAATGCCATGCAAATATTAATGCCTTCCGATCTTTTTTAACCACCTTTATACGGGACTTGATTTCCTCTAATGACAAACTCCCACTGATGTTTTGCTTAATTTTTTCTTTTCTCGATTCGTTAAGGGGTAAACCTTTCAGAAAATTTTTAAAAAATTCTTTTTCATCATCATCAAAAATATCATCAGATTTTAACATATAGGCGGCTATATACATAAATGCAGCCTTTCGGTTTTTGGCATAAAACCAGTTCATAAGCCGCGTAAACCAGCCTTGTTTGTAACTGTGGTTTTTCGGGAGTGTTGTATAATAAACTATATTATTTTCTCCGGTTATAAAAATTTCATAATCTTCTCCTTCAAACGAAAAATTTATTTTTGTAACCGGTATATTTTCAATACGCGAGTGCAGGCGGCCTATACGGGTATTGTCATTATATTCTTTTAATTCTTTAATTAACTCCGGGGTATAACTATTAATATCTTTCACATTTTCCCGGTTGTCAAAAAGTATTGTATTTTCATTTTCCCATTCTATAACATCATCATCATAAACGGCACTGTTTTCCGTAAATTTTAATGCTTCTTCCAAATTTGGATATTCAGAAAAAAGAAACACCTTTGCAAAAGACTTTTTAAGTGAACTAATACCCTTAAAAGACTGGTATACACCAATGCCATCGCAAGTACTGCAAATTACCTTGCCAGATGCTCCGCAATCGGTACACCCGCCCCTGCCATAGCAACTTGAACAATCAATATTTCCATCTCCACTACACCAAAAACAACTGCTGGTTTTTGTAGTACCATTTACGGTTTCCTGTTTCACACCCTTTCCACTACATGACCTGCAAACCTTAGACCTCCTGCCATGACAGCTACTACACACACCACTACCCCTGCATGTATAGCACTTTTCACTAGTTGCACATCTATGAGATTTAACAGTATCCAGTAAAACAAACTTATCTGCTGTTTTATTTAATCCTTCTACTGAGTCTGGCAATTCATAAGCATATTCAAATAGGCCCTTGCTTTGTTTAGCTCCACTTGGTGTATAGTTTTCACCAGCTTCTGTGTCCTCAAAATATTCGCGCTCTATAGCCAGATATTTATTGGCTATGCGGCATCCGGATTCATTGCTAACCTTAAAGTTGTCAGCAAAAGCGGCCAGGTATTCAATTGAGCCAAAACTTTTGCTGTTGGCATTTAAAAATTCTATCAGAGATTTTGAATCAGGCTCATGTAGATTATGTACATCTGGAAAAGGTTTACTTATAACAGCTTTCACTTTGATTTATTGGTTTATTTTTTCAAATTTAAAATTAAAACGTAAATTAACCACTAAATGTAAAAAAATCTATAAGCGTGTAATTAAATATTCTTTCAACCCCTCCATCGTGCCATTATAAATATTCACATCAACATTTCCATCAATTCCATTTATGGCAGCCTTATCGGTAAACTGCCAAAAGTGCCATTCATCCCGTATCTTGTCTTCCAAAAAACTGTAATTGGCAATCCATAGCTTATAGCCCTTAAATTCTTCTTTTAAAAAATCGGTATAAAAACTTTCTCCGCTATAAATAATGGGTTTAACGCCATAGTGCCCTTCTACCCTGTTCAGCCAACGCTTTAGTCCTGCCTTAAGGCTGTCCAGGCTTTGCGTGTTAGGAATCCTTTCAATATCAAGTACAGGCGGCAAATCACCTTTGGCAAGGGTAACTGTTTTTATAAAATTATCAGCTTGTTTTATAGAGTTTTCGTCAGGCCGATAATAGTGGTACGCCCCCCGGATCATACCGGATTTTGATGCTCCGCTCCAATTACGGTTATATTTTGTATCGCGGCCATCTTTGCCGGCTGTAGCCCTTATAAAAATAAAATGAATAGGAAAAGTGTTTTTATTTTGCGCTATTGTATCCCAGTTAATGCTCCCTTGGTAGTGCGATACATCTATACCAAATACTTTATCCTTATATCGCTCTACAATTTCATAAATACGCAGATCGGCAATTTTACGCTCTTTACGGGTAAGGTTTTCAACTCTCTTATCGGTTTTAAAGCCAAGGTAGTATAAAATGCCATGCCGGTAATTATAGGTTGCCGCTATAATGCAGGATACCATAAAAAGATAAACCGAAAATTTTAACACCTTAAGCAGGGTATCGTTCCCTGCCTGTTCAGCCTTTGGTTTTGGCTTCCTTTTTTGCGCAATATTTTTTTTAGGCACATTACGCGGCATAAAATCACGCTGTTTTTGCCCAGGTGGCATTTGCAATTACCGAAAGCAACACATAAAAAAGGATGATTAAAGGTATAGCCGTATATTGTAAAAACGAAAGCACTATTACAGAAACAATTAAAAATATAATCTGTGTTTTATTGGTAGCCCAGTTAAAGTACTTTATTTTAAGCGAAAACAGGCGTACCGGGGCATTAAGCATAAAAGCGCTCAAAAAGCAAATACCAACCAATATATAAGGATTGCTCAGCAGATCAAACACAAAACCATTACCATCGCTATGGCTTTGTATTACCGGCAGGCTTAATATAAAAAGGGCATTAGCAGGTGTAGGCAGGCCAATGAATGAATCGGTTTGACGGGTATCAACATTAAACTTAGCAAGCCTGTAACCCGAAGCCAGGGTAATAACAAAACCCAGATATGGCAGGAGGCCAAGATAATAATTATCATACGAGAGGTTATAACGCTCCGGGCTGTTATCTGCAATACCCGAAAGCATCTGGTACATAATTAATCCTGGCACCACGCCACTGGTTACCATATCGGCCAAAGAATCAAGCTGTAAACCCATTTCACTTTTAACATCTAGCACACGGGCTAAAAAACCGTCCCAGAAATCAAAAAAAATGCCCATACATACCCAAAAAAAAGCAAGTTGCCAATGGGTATTAAATGCGTAAATAAGGGCTATAAGTCCTGATGACAGGTTAAGTAGTGTAACGATATTGGGTATTTGTTTATTAACAGACATAAGTTATTATTTATACGCAATGCAAAGGTAACACAATAAGTTAATAGAAATAGAGTTTAGTAATTGAGATTTTTATGTCATATTTGCACAAAATAACAGTATTGAAAAAGTTACTTTTAATTTCTGCTTTATTTTTACTTATGCAGGCACACAGCCAAACGGCGCGTAAATATTCCAACGAATTTATGAGTATTGGGGTTGATGCAGCGGCACTGGGTATGAGCAATGCGGTAACTGCCCAAACGGCCGATGTAAACTCGGGCTACTGGAATCCCGCAGGCCTTTTAAAAGTAGAAGACAGGCAGCTGGCACTTATGCATGCCAGCTATTTTGCCAATATTGCACAGTATGACTATGCCGCATATGCTATGGCTATAGATGACCGTAGTGCACTGGGTATTTCGGTAATACGTTTTGGGGTTGATGACATTTTGAATACTACACAGCTTATTGATAGCGAAGGCAATATTGACTATAACCGTATCAGCCTTTTTTCTACTGCCGATTATGGGGTTACACTTTCTTATGCCCGCGCGTTGCCACTTGACGGTATTAATTATGGCATTAATGCCAAAGTTATACGTCGTGTTATTGGCGATTTTGCAAATTCATGGGGCTTTGGCTTTGATATCGGCATACAATATGAAAGCGATAACGAGTGGAAATTAGGTGTAATGTTGCGTGATATTACTACAACTTATAATGTATGGGCCATTGACGAAGAGCAATTTGCCACTATTAGCGATGCCATACCTGGAGAAAATCAGGAGCTTCCTGAAACTACTGAGATAACATTGCCAAAAGCACAATTGGGAGTTGCTAAAAAATTTATGTTTCATTACGATTATAGCCTTCTTGCAGCAGTAAACCTTAACATGCAGTTTGCAAAAACCAATGACATTATTAATCTGGATTTTGTAAGTATTGACCCCGCCGCCGGATTTGAATTTAGCTACATAGATATGGTGTTTTTAAGAGCCGGTGTGGGTAATTTTCAAAACCAAAAGCAATTAGACAACACCCAGAGCCTTAGCTTTCAGCCAAACATTGGGGTTGGGTTTAAGTACAAGGGTATACAGATAGATTATGCCCTTACTGATATTGGCGACCAAAGCGCCGCTTTATATTCAAATATTTTTTCTCTTAAAGCAGATTTAGGTATCTTTAGCAGATAAAAGAACCTGATATGGCCCGCCTGAAATTTTTTCTTGCTGCTTTTATTATTTGCCTTACCGTTTTACAATCTTATGCCCAGGATGCACGGCAACCTGGCAACAATACTACTACAGTAAGCCTGCTAACCTGCGGTCCGGGTAATGAGCTCTATTCTGTTTTCGGACATACAGCCATACGCGTAAAAAACATAAGCCAAGGCTTTGATGTAGTATTCAATTACGGAACCTTTGATTTTGATACGCCTAATTTTTATCTGAAATTTGTAAAAGGTGATCTTAAATACTTTGTATCGGTTAGCGCATTCCAAGACTTTTTATACACCTATCAATACTATGACCGCGATGTTTTTGAACAGGTACTTAACCTTAGCCCGGTACAAAAACAATATATAGCAGAAGAACTTAATAACTCCCTGTTGCCGGAAAACCGTGAATACACCTATAAGTTTATTGACCGTAACTGTACTACTATGGTTGCTGATATAATTAATAAACATATTGATGGAAAAATATCATTACAAAACAGCGATTCCGGTAAAACCAACCGTACTATCATTTACGAAAACCTGGATAATAAATTTTATGAAAACCTGGGAATCAATCTTATCTTCGGCCATAGAACTGATGTACCTATGTATAAACTCTTTTTACCAAAGCAGTTATTAGAAGGTGTAAGCAACACAACAATGCCAAATGGCAAAGCCCTTGCACAGCCTGTTACTACTATTTATAAAAGCACCACAAACCAGGAAAAAGCTGCCTGGTGGAACAATTTTTATACTTATGCAATTGCATGCCTTTTACTTATGGTTGGCAGCCGCTATGCGCTTCTGCGTAACACACTGCTTGCTATATTAGGGTTAATAGGCTTTTTCTTTTGTTTTGTTGGATATTATTCTTATCACGCCGAAATAACACAAAATTATAATGCTCTGCTTTTCAATCCGTTGTTTTTAGTATTGCTATATTATAGCCTTTTTAAAAAATATAAATATGCCAAAGTGGTTGGAAGCATCTGTTTATTACTGGTAATTTTATACGTAATTATAATGCTTTCAAAACCTTATTTATTAATGGTCTTACCATTAATAGCCTTGGTTATTGTTGTTATATTTGCAAGTATATGGCCTAAACAGCTCAAAACTGTTGAATTATATAGAAAATAAAAATAATGGCCACTATTGGCTCGTGTTTCATTATTTTTTTAAAAAATAGTACTGTGCTTTTCTTCAAAAAACCAAAAATTACATTAGCTGAACTAATCCCGGATAATTATGTTGATATACATTCACATCTTTTACCCGGTATTGATGATGGCGCTACAGATGAAAATCATTCCCTGTTATTAGTTAACAGGTTAAGAGAGCTGGGTTTTTCGCAGTTTATCACTACACCTCATGTTTTACCAGGTGTATATAATAATACTACAGAAGATATAAAAGATAAAGAAAAGCTTATTGCTTCATTCTACAAAGATCAGGGAGTATTAAATCCCTTTTCTGCAGCCGCAGAATACCTGATGGATAATGTATTTTTAGACCGTTTAGCAACTGACCCACTGCTTACATTAAAGGACAACCATGTATTAGTGGAGATGTCATACATTAATCCACCGCTACAACTTAAAGAAATTATTTTTGAAATTCAGATGCAGGGATATAAGCCTGTTTTAGCACATCCTGAACGCTATTTGTTTTATCACAAAGCATTTGATGAATATCAAAAATTAAAAAAGGCAGGATGCCTTTTTCAGTTAAATCTTCTTTCTGTTACAGGGTATTATGGCAAAGCTGTATTAGAAATTGCTAAAAAACTTCTTGATAAAAACCTAATCGATTTCACAGGTTCTGATACGCATCATGAGCGGCATATAGAATTTTATAAACAATCAGTACGATTAAAAGAAACAGAAATGATAGCTTTTAAAAATGCATTGCAAAAAAACGCCCTATTTAAATTAAAATAGGGCGTTTTATAATTAATTTCTTTTTCCTAAAATTCTTTCTTTAAATGTTTTTGGCTTTTTTATATCCGGGCCATAACCATAACCATAACCATAGCCGTACCCATAGCCATAGCCATAGCCTTTTTTACCACCTGTATCATTGAGCAAAATTGCCATATTAGGTAATTTATTTTCATTATAAAGCGTTTCAGGAATAGTAAGCATTTGTTTTTCAAGATGATTCGCACGGGCAACATATACAAAGGTATCTGCATATTTAGCCAATATAAGTGTATCAGTTACCAAGCTAACCGGAGCCGTATCCACAACAATATAGTCGTATTCACCTTTAAGTTTAGTAAAGAGATCATCAACTTTTTTGCCCATAAGTAATTCGGCCGGGTTAGGCGGAATAATACCGGGAGGCAAAATATAAAAATTTTCAAACCCCTCCTGTTTAAAGATATATTCATCAACATCAGTATCTTTAGATGACAGGTAATTTGTTAAACCTTTTGATGGAACACTTATATATTCATCAATTTTAGGATTACGTACATCCATCACTATCAATAATACTTTTTTCCCTGTAAGTGCAAGCGTTGCAGCAAGATTAACCGAAATAAAAGTTTTACCTTCTTTTGGTATAGTTGAAGTAACAAAAATAGATTTCGCTCTGTTATCCGCAATATTACTAAGCATAAACTCAAGGTTTGTACGAATAATACGTAAAGACTCTGCCGTAGCAGAACGGCTGTGTAAGCTTATTAGTTCATTATTAAATTCTGTTTTAGGTACGTTCCCTAAAAACGGAACAGATATATTTTTAAGGTCTGCCTGACTATGTATTTTAGTATCAAACATTTCGCCTAAATAAATCACTCCAAATGGCAAAAACAGACCTAATAAAAAAGCACCAAGATAAATTATATTCTTTTTAGGTGATACTGGGTTATTGCTTCCATAAGGGTCATCTATAATTTTAGAATTTGCAGCTGTAACCGCCATATTAATAGCGTTTTCTTCCCTTTTTTGTAATAGGTATAAATAAAGCTGCTCTATAACATTTTGTTGCCTATATATAGACCTGTACTGGCGCTCCTGCTCAGGCACACGGCTAACCTTGCCGCCAAATAAACTTTGTTGTTTTAGTAAATCCTGCCTCTGTACCTGTAGTGATCGCTTTTGATTATTTAAACTTTCAATAATCCTAACCTTAGCATCTCCAATTTGCTGGTTAAGCAGTATAACTGATGGATGTTCAGGGTTATTACCCCCTTCAATAAAACGCTGCCTTTTGAAAATAAGATTATTATACTCATTAATAAGTTCAATAGAACTGGATTCTTGAGGAACAATATTAAGAGGTATTACATCGTCAATGCCTGACTTCTTCAAAAAATCCAGCATTAAATCTACAACACTTAGTTGTGTATTTAATTGTATAATTTGACTTTGATAGCTAGCTGTGCTGTTAACAAATAACTCAGCATTAGCAGCAAGATCTGTAATTTCATTATTTTCTTTGAAATTTTCCATCCTACCTTCTACTTTGTTCAAGTCATTTGTGATCGAATCTATTCTCTGATTTATAAAATCATCAGTTTTTTTAGCTACTAAATTTTTATCTTTTATATTTTCATAATTATAATTCTCTATAAGCTTGTATAAATAATCAATAGCTCTTTCTTTTACGGGATCAGTAATAGTAAGACCTAATATTGTAGTATCATCCCCTATTTGAGATACGCCAAGCCTATCTCTATATGATGATGCTAACCCATCAAGCCCCAAAACATTAACAATGTAATCTCCTTTGATATTACGATTATCAGTTTTAGAAACCTTAATATTATATCCTTCCATTTTAATTTTTTGATCAAAACCATATTGGCCAATGAGGTTTTCATCAATATCTTTTAGATCAAAGGTATTAGAATCTTTAACTTCAATTCGTAAAGCAGGAATTCCGGTAGTATTAATAATTCTGTCTGAAGCATCAGAAAGAGTAAGACGTATAGGTGAATTTTTATACAATTCTATTTTAGAAATCCTGCCTTCTTGAAAGTATTTTATGTTTAAGCCAAGATCCCAAATTGTTTTCTTTGCTAAAGATCTTGATTTTAATATTTCTACTTCGTTAGATACATTACTTCTTAAATTTCTAACAACACCCAAATCGGCAAAAGCATTCAATTCTGATGCTAAACCGCCGTTTTTTTCATCTTTAATAAGCACTGTAGAAGATATACTATATAAAGGTGAAGTATATCTTAAATAAAAATAAGCGCCTATCAAGCAAACCAATACGCTTAATACAAACCATGGCCAATGAATGATATATCTCCTGAAAACATCCTTTAGGTTGAATTGATTTTCATTAGCTATTACAGCTTCAGTATTAATATTTGAATTAACCTGCATAATTTATCTTGTTATAACAGTATAGAATGTTAACAATAATGATATGGAAGAAATAAATATAGTTAGATTACGCCCCGCTCCGGATTGATTCCTTGCATATTTATTAGGCTCAACTACAATTAAATCATTTTGTGTAATATAATAATAATCCGAATTCATAAATTCAGTATCCCTTATATCAATATAATTATATGTTTTAACACCTTGTTTTTCTCTTATTACCAGTATATTTTCACGTTGTCCAAAAATAGTAAGGTCGCCTGCCATTGCTAGGGCCTGGGGCAGTGTAGTCTTATCCCCATTAGTTGAATAAATACCCGGCCTTCCTACTTCACCTAATATAGTAAACTTGAAATTTATTATTCTTAGATCAACAATCGGTTTAGTTATATAAGGTTCAATTTTTTTATTTAGTAAACTTAAAGCTTCTACTTGTGTAAGCCCTCCAAGTTTTATTTTACCTATCACAGGAAAATCAATATTACCTTCTTTGTCTATAAGATATGAAGCACCAGCTGGAGCAGTTGCGCCTGTTGCTGACCCCATTTCAGCACCAGTATCTGCAGTGGCTGTTGTTTGGGTAGCGGCAACATTAAATGGTAAAGCAAGTTCCTGATAAGGATACGGGGCATTTACAGTTATTAGCAACCTGTCATCTGGCTGAAGCTTTGCTGAATACTCAACAGTTTGTAGATTTGTGTCTGCAATATTTTGAAAGTACGCTATTTTCTTTCGGGGGACACATGAACTGCAAAAAATTACTATCGTAAGCAGAAGTAATATTTTTTTTACCATCAGGAATAGTTTAAAATATTAAAGTAATTAATAGTGTAATATGCTAAGAGGCTTCGGGCAAAGATAATATTTTTGTTAATATATAAAAGTCATTGAATAGTTATTATTACTCTCCCTAGTATTCATCAAAATGTTTGTATTTAGAGTTTATACTTCTAAAATCAGGTATAAATTTTTTCATTTCACTAACCGTAGCATTAATATCAAAAGCTTTAGCCTGCTTCACCATGTTCCTGATACTTTTTAGCACATGTACATACTCCATTGGTTTTTCTTCGGCAATCATTATAGAAGCATTATGTGTAGGTAAAATTTTAGTATCATTAGTTACAAGCTCTTCATTCAGCTTTTCACCGGGGCGTAAACCTGAGAGTTTAATTTCTATATCTTTATTAGGCACCAGCCCTGCAAATACAACCATCTTATGGGCCAGGTCAGCTATTTTTAGAGGTTTACCCATACTAAATATATATATTTCTGCACCGTGACCCATAGCACCAGCTTCTAAAACAAGTTGGCAAGCCTCTTTTATCGTCATAAAATAACGCTCCATATCAGGATGTGTTAACGTTATGGGGCCACCACTTTGTAT
Source organism: Flavobacterium rhizosphaerae (assembly GCF_046000445.1). Lineage (NCBI taxonomy): Bacteria > Pseudomonadati > Bacteroidota > Flavobacteriia > Flavobacteriales > Flavobacteriaceae > Flavobacterium > Flavobacterium rhizosphaerae. Next base: position 67,674 of record NZ_JBELPZ010000010.1, read on the forward strand.
TTGCTTTTCAAAAACAGGCACTACAGAACCATTACTACCTAAAACATTACCAAAGCGGGTAGTTATAAGTCTTGTACACTTTTGAGGTTGTTTAGAAATTTTATTATATAACGCCTGTACATATTTTTCTGCAATAAGCTTGCTGGCTCCCATAACATTACCTGGATTTACCGCTTTATCTGTACTTATAAGTACAAAAGTATCTGCAGCATATTTACAGGCCAGGTCTGCTAAAATTTTTGTCCCTAAAACGTTAACAAATATTGCCTGAACCGGATTTTCTTCCAAAAGCGGTACATGCTTATATGCTGCTGCATGATATATTATGTCTGGCCGGTATTTTTTAAAAATTTCTTTTAAAATCTTTTTATGAGTGATATCGCATAATACGTTATGAAACGCTGTAACCCCCTGCAGGGATTCCATTTCGCGGCTTAAAAAATAGAGTGGCGTTTCTGCCTGATCAAGCATTATAATACTTTTTGGAGAAAACTGCACAACCTGCCTTACCAATTCACTACCTATAGAACCTGCAGCACCCGTTATTAATATCACCCTATCCTTTACCTGTGATAAAATTAAATCATTATGCAGCACAACGGGTTCACGGTCAAGTAGATCCTCAAGCTCGTAACCCGTAGGCTTTTTTTGATATGATTTATTATTATTCTCCATGCATTAATTACAATGTATATTAAAACAGAAATTCGCGCAGTGTGCTAAAAATCCTCTCCTTTTCTGTATCTGTCAACCCTGATCCTGAAGGAAGGCATAGACCAGTATTAAATAATTTTTCTGCCACATCACCACCTACATATTCTGCATCTTTAAATACGGGCTGTAGGTGCATTGGTTTCCATAATGGGCGTGATTCTATATTTTCAGATGAAAGTTTCACCCGTATATTTTCGGGCACAATACTATCCTCACTTGGATTTACGGTAATAGTAGTAAGCCAAAAATTACTATAGCAATCAAGGCTATATTCCTCCAAAACACTTATCTGTTGAGTAGCGCTAAAAAAATCGGCATACGCTGCATGATTTTTTCTTCGTTTAGCAATATACGTATCAAGCACTTCCATTTGTCCTCGCCCTATAGCTGCGGCTATGTTGCTCATCCTGTAATTATACCCAATTTCATCATGCTCATAATAAGGTTTGTCTTTCTTTGCCTGCGTAGCTAGGTGTACAGCTCTTTCCTTAAATTCTTTACGCTTTGTTATTAAAGCTCCGCCTCCTGATGTAGTTATAATTTTGTTACCGTTAAATGATAGTATACCAATATCGCCAAAAGTTCCACAATATTCACCACCATAACGGCTGCCTAATGCTTCAGCGCTATCTTCAAGCACTGGCACACCATATTTACCTGCAATATACATTATATCTTTTATCTTGCACGGCATGCCATACAAATGTACTACAATTATGGCTTTGGGTAATTTTCCTTTTTGTGCTTTTGTTTTAAGTGCCGTTTCAAGGCAATCTGGGCACATACTCCAACTCTCGGGTTCACTATCTATAAAAACCGGAATTGCACCAGCATACAAAATGGGATTGGCAGAAGCAGAAAAAGTAAAACTCTGGCAAAACACCTCATCTCCTGGCTGTATTCCCAACATAATAAGGCCTAAATGAAGCGCTGCCGTACCAGAATTTAATGCTGCCACGTGTACTCTATTACCAAGGTATAACTCTAAATCTTTTTCAAAAGCTATTATGCTTGGGCCTACAGGAGCTATCCAGTTATCTTCAAAAGCCTGCTGTATATATTTCTGCTCATTATCCCCCATATGAGGGGGCGAAAGCCATATTTTTTGCGGTTTTGCCATACAGCATTATTTAAAATAATCCTCTTTTGGTTTTATACCTGTAAAGGTATAGCACAATATTTTTATATCCAGCCAAAACGTACGGTACTTTAAATAATTAAGGTTAATACGAAGTTTGTCAGGGAAAATAACTTCATCATTATAACGCTGTGAGTCCTGAACTTTGGCTAAAATCTCTTCTTCATTTGAATATTTCAAACTCGCAGGGCCTGTAAGTCCGGGTTTTAGTTTTAAAATTTCGCAATATGGCTCGGTGAGGGTATCATAATAGCCCGGCACATCAGGCCTCGGCCCCACAAGGCTCATGCTGCCAGCAAGTATATTTAATAATTGTGGAAATTCATCAATTTTAAACTTACGCATAAATCGCCCAAAGCAGGTAACCTTTTTACCTTGTGCAGTATCTTTCATAGACCTGAGCTTAATTATTTTAAAGGGTCTGCCATAACGCCCTATTCTGCTTTGTATAAAGAAACCATTTTTGCCGGTATCAATCATTGCGATGAAATAAAAAAGCAGTATAGGTATAAACAAAAGTAGTAAACCCAACAAAGCAAACACAATATCAAATACACGTTTTACAAGCATTGCAGGATAATATATAATTTAGGATGTAATCCTCTAATATGCTTTATCTTCGCCTTTAACTATATTCCACACAGTAAGGTAAACAATTTTAATATCCAGAAAAAAGCTCCAGTTTTCAAGATACCATATATCATAAGATACACGGTTTTTAATATCAAGGTCTACTTCAATTTCACCACGGTAGCCGTTTACCTGTGCCCAGCCAGTTATACCCGGTTTTATGAGCTGCCTTACCAGGTAATTATTTATTATCTCCTGGTATTGCTCATTTTGTATGCTCATATGCGGCCTTGGGCCTACAATTGACATATTACCCATAAGTACATTCCAAAATTGCGGAAATTCATCAAGGCTGGTTTTACGCAAAATACGTCCAACGGGTGTAATGCGGCTATCACCTTTGGTTGCCATCTTTCTGTCAGAATCATGATTTACATACATACTCCTAAACTTATAGCACCAAAACTCTTTCCTGTCTCTCCCAAGCCTTTTCTGTTTAAACAAAACCGGCCCATTAGAATTTATTTTTATAAGTATGGCAATTATGGGGAAAAGCCAGCTGCATATTAGTAGTAAAACCAATAAGCTAAACACCATATCAAAGGTTCTCTTAATAACTTTGTTATGGGTTTCTTCAAGAGGTTCTTTCCTTAATGAAACTGTGGGTATATTTCCAAACTGCTTAAATTCATAGCGGTTATAAAACTGAAAATGAAAATCGGGTATAATTCTTACACGCATACCGGCCTTATCAACTACATGCGTTATTTCTTCTATCTCATTAATGGTTATACCCGGTATGGCAATAATAACTTCATTAACCGAATGCTTTTTTAAATAATCACCTAAACTGGGCATACTGCCTAAATATGGCCCTAATTCGCAATCTTTCTCAGAGTCTTCAAAATAACCAAGTATATCATATCCCAGGTGCGGATTATGATTTACCAGCTGATAAAACTGCATAGCCGTATTACCGTGACCAAGAATAATTACATGCCTGAGGTTATACCCCTTCTTTCTTAAATAAAGTACAAACCGGTTTATAATATATTTTTCTGTAGCAAAACAAACACTTAAAAAAACAGCATAAATAAACACAAAATTGGTAGGAAGAAATGTATTAAAGAAAAAGGAAACTGTAACCACGGTAAGGCATAACATGGCCACCCCTTTTAAGGTTTTATATATCTGGATAGAAAATCCCGGCCTTATCCTGTGGTCATTATATAATTTACTTGATGTACCACTAAAAAACCATACAAACAAAAGTATAAGAAGCAGGAAAAATTTTGTTTTGGCGCTAACTAAAAACGCATCGGGGCGCACAATATAAATGCATAAAATATAGGTAAAAGCTACAACCGATAGGTCAGCTATTAATCTCACCAGAGATATCTTATTAAGGTATTGTTGCATTATTACAATGAATTAAACTTTAAAAGAATTATTTAACCTTACAGTCTTATCTTTTTATCATATTTTTTTCTTATGTAGTGAAATGCAATCAGTGTAGTTTTGTATCATAATAGAGTTTGGCTGTTTATTTAGGCAAAGATTAAATTTTTATTGTAGCAAATTTACATTAATATGTATTAATTAACCTATTAACGTAATTTATAATAGTCAAGAATTATTTATAATATCCTTAATATCTTCCTCAAATTTTAGTAATATGCTTTGCTTACTTAAAAACTGTTCCGCATAAGCCCTTGCATTTTTTTTGTAGTGGGATAAATCATTATTTATAGCTATATCAATACTTCTGCCTAATTCTTCAACAGATTCAGGCTCAATCAGAATACCCATATTATATTCATCAATAACGGTGTGTAATGATGTTCCCGGTTCTGCTGTTACAATAGCACAACCGCCTGCAGCCAGTATACCTGTAAGTTTACTCGGCATTACCAAGTCTGCCGCTGACTTTTTTTGTAAGACAAGGTGCACATCGGCTGTAGCCAATAAGGCCGAAAGCTTTTCATAAGGCTGAAGCGGATAAAACTTTACCTGTGTAAGCCTTTTATCGTTAACCATTTGTTGCAGCTTTTCTTTTGCACCACCCGAACCTACAATTAAAAAATACACATCTTTCCTGTCTTTATACTGCCCGGCTACTTCTATAATGCTTTCCAGCCCTTGCTTTTCTCCAAGATTGCCGGAATATAGTATCACTTTATCCGTTAAAGATATACCGAATTCGCTTCGTAGTGATTGCTCAACAGGTAATGGCTTTATATTATTTTCATCAACCCAGTTAGGAAAAAGTATCTGTTTTTGTTTCTTAATTCCTTTTACTGCAATTTTTTGCTCCATGCCCAGGCTTATAGTACTTACCCTGGTGCTTTTACTCAAAATAAAATGCTCTAGCGAAAACATTATATCAAGAAACGTTTTGTTTTTGATCATTTCAAGCTCTTTAGCAGCATCCACCTGAAGATCCTGAACGTGCGATATCATAGGTACATCTCTGTACTTTGAATAAAGCAGGGGTAAAAAACCAAGGTGAAATGGTGGTGCCACACAAAAAACTAAATCAAATTTCTTCTTAAAAAATAAAAATTTCAGCCACACCGGCACTATATTCAATATAAACGAAAATTCGTGTATAATTCTTTTTTTAGAATCAACCTGCTCCGGAACATATAGCGGTATACGGTGTACTTTTGCACCATCAATATTTTCGGTATGCCATTTTTTACCCTGATATGCAGTATGCACTTTCCATTCCGGGTAATAGGGCACTGCAGTTACCACATGTATGTCATGCCCCCGCCCTGCAAGCCAGCTACCCATTTCACCGGTATATTTTCCTATTCCCGTAAGTTCAGGGCTGTAGTTTATTCCAAAAATTAATATCCTCATTTTTATTTTTTATCCTTACGCAAATAATTAAACAGGCCTAAACCAATTAATCCGCCTGTTGAATTTAAAACCATGTCATCAATATCAAATATTCCTATTTTTAGCAAAAACTGCAATGTTTCTATTAACAATATGCAACAAAACATTACAGTAAAAACCCTTAATGTACCAAAGCTTTTTTTAGTAACAATATACAAAGCAAATGGAAAAGGTAAGAATAAAAAAATGTTACCAATCAATTCCTCAAGTAAAAATTTTTTTTGAGAAATATGCTGTTGGCTAAAATTTTGAAATTCTGCTATTTTATTTGAAAACAAATTCAGGTTAACATTATCAACATCTAAAAACCTTCCTTCTATCCGTTCATTTAAAAACATTGTTAAGTAAACTAAAGCAATCATATACATATAGGCCAAAACTTTAGCCCATATAACATATGGCAGCTTTTCCATAAACAACTATTTAAATGGATTTTCTTTAATATATTTTTCCCATTCCCATGCAGATTTCATCATTTCATCAATGCCTAAACCTGCTTTCCAACCTAATACAGCAGCCGATTTATTTACATCACCCCAAACTTTTTCTACATCGCCCGGCCTTCTTGGGCCAACAGAATAGTTAAGCTTAACCCCCGTAGACGATTCAAAGGCATTTACTGCCTCAAATACTGATGTACCTTTACCTGTACCCAGGTTAAATACTTCATAATTAGATTCAGAAACTCCGCTTTCCATTCTCTCTATTGCGCTTACATGCGCTTTGGCAAGGTCTACTACATGAATATAATCCCTCACAGCACTGCCGTCTGGTGTGTTATAATCATCACCATAAACTGTTATGGGGCCACGTTTGCCTATGGCAGACTGTGTAATAAATGGCACAAGGCAGTTAGGCACACCAATAGGCAATTCTCCAATAAGAGCTGAATCATGCGCACCAACCGGATTAAAATACCTTAATGAAATAACATTCAAAGTGCTGTTAACATCGCAAAAATCTGAAAGGATTTCTTCACCTATTTGTTTTGTATTACCATAGGGTGACTGAGCCGGCTTAACCGGGGCATCTTCGGTAACAGGAAGCTCTTCCGGTTGTCCATAAACAGTACAGGAAGATGAAAAAACAAAATTTATTTTTTCATTTATATTTTCGAGTATGTTTATTAACGAATAAAGGTTGTTTTTATAATACTTCAGGGGTTTTTGCACTGATTCTCCCACAGCTTTAAAGGCTGCAAAGTGTATAATTCCACTTATGTCTTTATGCCTGCTTAAAAAATCTTTAACCTTATCTGATTCACAAAGATCCAACTGCTCAAACTCCGGTCTTTTACCTGATATTTTCTCTATCTGATCTAAAATTCCAGGGCTTGAGTTAGAAAAATTATCCACTATAATTACATCATATCCAGCCGTAAACAGCTCTACTACTGTATGCGAACCTATATAACCTGTTCCTCCGGTAACCAGTATTTTACCCATAACAAAGACGTTTATTTGGCTCTTTTTAGATATTCATCAAAATATTCTATTGTTTTCATCAGTCCTTCCCTAAGTTGTACTTTAGGTTCCCAACCAAGTTCTTTTTGGGCAAGTGTAATGTCCGGCTGTCTTTGCTTAGGATCGTCTTTAGGCAAAGGCATATAGGTTAGTTTAGATGATGAACCCACAAGATCAAGCACATTTTCAGCAAGTTCAAGCATTGTAAATTCGTTAGGGTTACCTATGTTTACCGGGCCTGTAAAACCTTTTGGCGTATTCATCAGCCTTACAAAACCTTCTATCAGATCATCAACATACTGGAAAGATCTTGTTTGCTGGCCATCACCAAAAATCGTTATATCTTCCCCTCTTAACGCCTGTACAATAAAATTAGATACTACGCGGCCATCTTCAGGGTTCATCCTGGGGCCATAAGTATTAAATATTCTTACAATTTTAATATCCACTTTGTTTTGGTTGTGGTAGTCCATAAAAAGTGTTTCGGCACAACGTTTACCCTCATCATAGCAAGAGCGTATACCAATAGGATTAACATTACCCCAATAGCTTTCCCTTTGTGGGTGCTCATGCGGATCTCCATACACCTCACTGGTACTTGCCTGAAAAATTTTTGCATTAACACGTTTGGCAAGGCCGAGCATGTTAATGGCTCCCATTACAGATGTTTTTATAGTTTTTATAGGGTTATATTGATAATGTACAGGGCTTGCCGGACACGCCAGATTATAAATTTCATCTACCTCAGCAAAATAAGGTGATGTTACATCATGACGTACAACCTCAAAATATGGGTTATCCATAAGATGTTCAATATTTTCTTTAGCTCCGGTAAAGTAATTATCAAGACAAATTATTTCATTGCCTTCGTTAAGAAGCCGCTCTGAAAGGTGCGAGCCTAAAAACCCCGCTCCTCCTGTAATAAGTATTCTTTTTTTTGACATAACTTAAGTCGTTTAGTTATTGATTTTGGTAATCTACCATCTGTGTTTAATAAATACTGCCGGATTCCCCCTGTATATGCCATTAGCAGCTACTGGAGATGTTACTACAGAACCTGCTGTAACAACACTATCAACACCTACTACAACATTTGGCCCTACAAAGCAACCTGCCCCAATCCAGCTTCCTGCTTTTATCGTTATAGGTCCATTGCGGTAAGGCATTGACGGAACTTTAAAGTTATGATTGCCTCCACACAAAAAGCTGCGTTGGCTTATACATGCATTGTTCCCTATTACCACTGGTTCAAAATTTAAGATAAATACCTCTTCACCTATCCATACATAATTTCCAATAACTAGCTTCCACGGAAAATGTATATTAACCCTTGGTTTTATTACAACCCCATTACCCACTTTTGCACCAAAACACTTCAGTAAAAAAACTTTAAATGATGATGGAAAAGGCAATGCCGAAAGAAAAAAAAACACTTTAATAAGATACCAGCTTAACTCTTTTAGTTTGCCTGCCCCACGCTTAAGACCTATAGAAGAATCAAATTGGTCAAGCCTTACCCTGCTTTGGCTGTGTAATTCACTTTCTGTAGTTCTTGTTTTCTCCACCATTATCCTTTTAAAGATGATACAAGTTTTTTTGCTGCCTCTTTAACTGTAAAGTTATTTTTATACAAACTATTTGCGTTTTGCCCCATACTATTATTATCGCCTTTTTTATAAAAGTTTAGCCACTCATTTAATAAAGCATCAATTCCAAGCTGTGTATCTTCTCCTACAAAACCAGCCCTGCCATTAACAATTTCTCTCCAGATGTTTACTTTATTAGTTATAAGTGCCGGTTTACCACATGCAAGAGCTTCAACCAGTGCTATGCCAAAATTTTCCTGGTGGCTTGGTAATACAAATACTTCGCAACCATAAAAAGCCCCCCATTTAGCATTACCTGTTAACATTCCCGGAAAATATATATCTTTTGTTTCTTCTGCAGCCTTACTGAGCCTTTTACCAAAATCTGTATCCATACCCGGTCCGGCTACAACTAGTGCCGACATTTCTGGGTATTTATTTTTTAGGGAAATATAAGAATTTAATAAGAGGTCTACCCCCTTTTTTTCATGTATACGACTAAGAAATAAAATATAAGGCTTCTCTGTAACCTTTGGGCATAATTTTAAAAAATCCTGTTTCATTTGAGGGGTATATACAGGCGGTTCCTGTATTCCATAACTAACATTGAGTTCTTCTTTTGGATGATATGGAGTGAAAGTTGTCCTGGCAAGCAAAAGCTCCTCTTCACAAGTAAATAAAACCCCTGTGGCATTGTTAATTACCCTTCCTTCAATCAACTTATAAAAAACCCAGTTTCTAATTGCTTTTAAACGCCTCTCTTTCGCCTTTTGAAAGTAGGGGTCTAACATTCCATGCGGCATTATGTACAGCTTAGGGTATGTAGCTGTATTTTTTTTATATTTTTCCCATGCTTTGTATGTACCATAACTATGATATAACCATAAACCGTGAACAATAACGGCATCAAACCTTGAAAAATTCTTTGAAAGCCAGCTTTGTAATTCTTTGTTATATGCATATGGCCCCTTTGGCTCTCCCAAGGCATGAATTTTAAAATCTTCGTTTAAATAGTCGCTATCAGGGTCATCAAAACAAACAACTTCATTGTGTATACCCATAGCTTTTAATGCCGGTATACTATTTCTAATCCCTTGGCAGGGACCACCCTCTTTAGGATTCATTGATTTTATAACACGAAGTATATTCATAATGTTTCCTCTACTATCTTTTTATAAATAACTTCAATTTTGTCTAATGTTTTTTTAGAGTCAAATCGCTTTACATTTTCCAGACCAGATTTAATATACTGTTCTTTTTTATCCAAATTGCTTATAATTTTATCAGCAGATAAATCTGCCCATTTCTCTTGCTCAGTTTGGGGCATTTTGTCAATTAAGAGCGCTGCTTCACCGGCAACTTCGTTCATTGGGGCTTCGTTAGTAGTAACCACAAAGCAACCACTGGCCATTGCCTCTATAATAGGCCAACCAAAACCTTCTGCAAGGGAAGGAAACACAAATATTGAAGCGCCCGAATAGGCTTTTTTCAAAATATTATCCGACACATTATTAAGTATGTGGATATCATTTTTATAGGGTGATTTATCTTTTTCATTAATAATTTTCACAGAAGGCTCCGGCCCTATCATCACTAAAGGGAGTTCTATATTTTTATTCCTTAAGCTATTGTAAATTTTAATAACACCAGGCCTGTTTTTATACCACTGATTTCCGCCTACGTGCAAAATATATCCTTCAGAAACATCTCTACCAATTTGCTCTGTAATCGTTTCGCGACTCTGGTTTATATCCAGCGGATGAATATCCTGATTGAGGCTATTATATACAACAGCTGAAAAATGTGGTTTGTCATTTTTTAAAAAAAACAAGAGGTCGTCCTCAGTTTTTTTAGATATGGAGATAAAATTATTGCCTTTACTATATCCCTTTCTTATGAATTTTTGATATATTTTTCCTGTAGATGATGTAGGGTTTTCCGCAATTAATCCGAGTGCGGAACGCTGTGCCAAAAAATCATGGCAATGTATTATATGTTTTGATTTTTCAATTATAGGAACATAGGGTCCTAAAGCATGGTCTGTAACTACGTATAAAGTATCATTAGACATTTTACTAACCATTTTTTTTAACCCTTTTGAAAAAATAATGTATTGATCAATATACCCCAACCACTTTTTTAAAGAAACAGGTACCGGTAATTTATAAACATTTGGTTCCGGCCTCATTATTTGCACATCATGCCCTCTATTTCTCATTCCCTCAGCAAGCCATTGAGCATACTTTGGCATACTGTTAGATTTGATGAATAGTGGATGTGAAATAATTATAATTTTCAATTTAAATAGATTTCTTATTATTAAATGCAGCGATAACCAAGCCCCCTGATAGTATTGCAAAACCAAGTGAAGTGGGTTGTGCCCATTGTCCTTGTAAAATATTTACAAAAGCAAAGCTCATAATCATCCAAGGCAGGATATTTTTATACTTGATATTTGTAACACTTACTTTAAGCATAGAAATTACTAGTGAAAATCTGAGTAATATTGTAAAAAAACCTAAGATTCCCATTTCTTCTACCAATCTCCCCCATTCACCTTCAATCCTAGTACGTACAACACCTAGTGCAGCCGCTACATTGCTACCGATACCTATTCCTGACCCCCAAATAGAAAAATTAGGATTTGTTATAGCTCTAAACATACCCCCTAAAAATCTGTCCCAAAAGGTTCCCTCCAAGCCCCCTTCAAACTTACTTGCTGAAGTGAATCTCTGTGAAAATGCTGAAGTGGCAGTTTGAAAGATATCAGACTTCTCTAGAAGAGGCTCTAATAATATAACACAAATTATTACTATAAAAATACCCCTAACAAACTTTCCAATATTTCTTACATATGCTATTGAGTAAAAAAACAGACTAAGAATAACCATAAAAAGAACTGACCTACTTATACTAAGAGGAATAGCGAAAATTAAGGCAATTGTGGAAGCTATTAGCAAATATTTAGAAACAATTTTTAAATTTGACCAAAAATATAATATGAATGCTGCTACCAACCCATAAAAAAGAGATAAGCCAACTGTAAATGAAAAAGTGCCAGGAACCCTAAAATATTCTCCTGTACCCTGAAAACCACTCCCTTCTACATCACCACCAAGACCTCTATTTACCCAAGCAGATTGGGGACTAAAAAACTGCACCCCGACAAGCAAGGTCATACCAATATTAATCCATAATAAAACTTTTCCCATCTTTATAATATCATTCTTCTCAAAGATTTCACCTATTATAAATATAATTGGAAAATGAAAAAAAGTAATCCTCAAACCATATATTGCGACAACTATATTACCATGCCCTGCTAGTAATGCCATTATAAAAGACAATGTAGTAATCATCCACATTATTATTACATAATTATTTGGTTTCCATATGTGCTTTTTTAAGGACATATAGATTAGAAATATTGCTATCGGATCGCGAACAATTAAAAGGGGTGCTGAAAGCCCAGGGAGAACCCACTTGCGTAAGGCTCCTTCAAAAATCAACAAATAAAAATATATCCATATTGCTGTTTTTAAAGGTTTAATATATTTATTATATTCAAGTTCTCTCAGCATTCTTCCTAAAGCCTTTACGCATCTAATTAATTATTTCACTTATTTTTTCAGCAACCTCTTCACCATATAATTTCCAATCTCTTTGTTTAGCTGTTTCTAATGCCGCCAATCCGTTCTCTTTTATAAGATTCCTGTTAAGTAATATTTTTTCCAAAGCAGCCTTTAGAGCATCTGTATTTCCTGCTTCAACTAACCATCCATTTTCATTATCTGTAATTAAATCAAGACCTGCAGTACGATCAGTAGTTATTACGGGAACCCCCTGAGACATTGCTTCAGTAATAACCAAACCAAAACCTTCGAATAATGATGGAAACACGAAAACATCTTGAGTCCTCATCAATTCTAGTATTTTATTATGTGGAAGTGTAGGGATATAGGTATACTTTATCAATTCTTTTTCCAGGGCCTCGCAATATCCCCCCATTTTTCTACCTACTATAGTCAATTCTATTTGACCAGGAAAATATTTTACTGCTTCAAATAAATTAGCAATTCCTTTTCTCTGAGATAAGCCGCCAACAAATAAAATTTTTAAGAGCCTATTTGCGTTATTATATATTTTACCTTCAACAACTTTTGGAAATGCATAAGGAATTACAGATATTTTAGGAAGTTTTCCGGGATAGTCTTTTAATGTACTAGCCGTAAAGGTACTCGCTACAATAATATGGTCAGATTCAGCTATTTCAGCATCTTTGCGGATTAATTTTTCATCAGAGTCTTTAAATGCTAATACAGTACTTGCCCACTCTGGCCATCTATTTATTTCTTCTTTCATTAAACGTCGTGCAGCCTTCCAATATCCAATTGGTAAATCATAAATACATATCATATTATTCTTTTTGCTTTCCATAAAGCTGTAGTAAGCACCATCTTCATAAGCATATACGGCAGCCGTATTCTTCAATTTACCTGATTTAATAAGATCTGCTGTTTTTCTATCAATATACTCACAAACTTTATCTACACTAAATTTACCGGTCTCGTGCGTTGTAAGTTTGAGAAAACCGGCTTTACCTGCCAACTGTCTACCAATTTCCTTTAGGCCATATGTGTAAGTATAAGGCTGCAGATCAACATCAAAGCTTCTTTTATGTAATTCATGCAAAGCATTAACTTTTCCTGATATATTATACAAACCAGTATCAGGAAAAGTAGCTACTGAAGTCACAAAAGCGGCCAGCATATCTTTATCTTTTACCCCCCTTACAACTCCTCTCAAAAACTCATTGCCGAATGGGTGTGTAACAATTACTTTTTTTTTTGTCATAAATTGTTCTAACATTTTAATTATCGATACAATCGCTTTTGTAAACACTCAATATAACATCATAATATTTTTTTGCAACAACTTCAGGATGATGATTTATTAAATGATCATTGAATCTTTTTCTAATAAACCTCTCCAAATCTGGATTTTCTAATAAATACTTAACCTTTTCAAATAGTGACTTCTCATTATTTCTTTCAAAAGAAATACCAGCATCACCAATAGCATCAATTAACCCACCATCATCAGAAACAATAGGCAAGCAGCCACAGGCCATCCCCTCTAAAGCCACATTACCAAAAGGTTCTCTCCAACGAGAAGGGACAAGAATATATTTATGTTGGTTTAAAATTTCCACTAAACTTTTACCTTTTAGAATTCCTGTAAAAGATATATACATTTCTAAATTATATTTTGCAACAATTTTGTGCAAATTCATTTTTTCAGGGCCATCACCTATTATTGTTAATGTATAATTTTTCGACTTGTTATTTTCAATTAGTAATCTCAAAAGATTGATTGCCATATCAGCACCTTTATCAGAAACTAATCTTCCTAAGAATACAAAATCCTTGTTTTTTTCTACCCCAAAATTTTTAAATAAATCTACTCTATATGGATTTCCTATAACAATTGCATTCTTAAATGTTAACTCTTTAACTTTATTACTTACAGCAATTACAGCATCAGCTTTATTCAAGCCCCATAATTTAAGCTTATCCTGAAATATAAGACTACCATCCATACGGCTAATCCATGTTCTTATAGCAATAACCTTCTTTTTACTAGTAATTATTGTTGGCCACGATAAATTAAGACTTGGATTATTCTCAAATATTACATCTGCCCATAAATGTTGTTTTACTAACTCAAAATTATTTGGTTTTCTAATTATAGGATAAGGAAATACTTTATCATCATTCGTAGATATTTGAGAATTAGTAATTAACCGTATTTCTGCCCCAAATTTATTAAAATATCCAGCTAAAATTTCAGAATTGATTTCTATACCGCCAATATCAGGATAAAAATTATATGATAAAAAAAGTATTTTCATATTAATTATATTTGTTTATATCTTCCAAAAACTGTAAAGTTATAGCATGCGGATTTATTATATTTCTTGCATGTAATGCCTTTTTCTTTGCGAATTTTATCGATTTAAATGATGGTTTTATAACTATAGCTTCCTTTAAATTATTTTCAAAAAACCCAATTCCTAAATGACTATATCGAGTCTTTATAAAAGGGGCTGCAACAGGTATACCATGCTCGAAAAAGCCAGCAACACTGCCACTTTTACCTAAAAGGTGCTGAGGAACTGGTGATATACCCAAATCACATTGCTGCAATGCCAATGATATATCATTTTCATCTAAATAACCAGTTGATATTATTTCTTTAAAAAGATCTCTGAAAGGTTCAAATTCATTAACAAGATTTAAAACTTTATCTTCATTGCCTCCAATAATTAAAATATTGGCTTTAATATTATGACTGGATAAATCTAAAGCTAAATCAGAAAGAAACGAAAAGATTTCTTTCCGATATGTAACCTGACTAAAAAAACCAATTGTAAAATTGGTATCCCCAACTTTATGAGCATTTTTCATTTTATTACTAATTTTAATATTAGAAAATAACGGTAATGATGAACTACGTATGCCTATTTTTCTAAGTCTCTTCATATATAATGGTACATGAGTATGGGAAATCTTTGGGCGTAATAATATTTTGAGCATTATTATAGATATTTTTTGCAAACAAGATAAGAATATGCCTTTAATATCTTTATCCTCAACCCAAAGCTCATGATACATTATATGTACATTAGAATTAATAATAAATGGTTTGATTGTTCTTGCTAAATTTAATGGTATCCCTTTAGTGTGATATGCATAGGGTACAAATTGCAAGCTAATCCACTCAGGAGTAGTTTTTTTTATAAATGCAAAAATCTTTTCTTTATCTAATTTGTTTAATTTTTCTCTTTGTGGAATCCTCAAAGTTTTTATATACACATTATCTATATACTGTTCATCTTCTAATATATGAGTTGTGTTTTTATCTTTAAGAGAAAGCAAACTGACATTAACATTTTTTTTTATCAATTCAGATGCAAATAGCCTCACATAATCTCCAACGCCATTTTTTCCAGGTTCTAATGAACCACATATAAAGAGTATATTCATCATTAAGTTCTTTGTCCAATTTTCCTGGCAGGTGTACCACCCCATATTTCATTTTCGGGTATAGATTTTGTAACAACAGCTCCGGCAGCAATTACCGCACCATTACCGATAGTAACACCTTTTAAAACTATTACGTTTACTCCTATCCATACATTATTGCCAATAGAAATTTCATCATTAATTGTTTTTTGTATTCGCATAAGCGCAGATAGTTCCATACCATGGTCATGGTCTATAAATTTGCATCCTGAAGCTATAAGGCAATCTTTACCAATTGTAATCTTCTGGCTTATATTAAATTCGCAACCTTTACCTATAAATGTATTATCTCCTATATGTATGCTGTAGCCTTTACTCCATGATCCACAATGCTTAAAGAAAATTGAATTCTCGAGAGAGCAGTTTTCTCCTATGTTAATCTTATTGGGCCAAGTCATTTCAATATTATGAGGTACATTGGTATTATTACCAATCTTCATACCTAATAAATTACAATAATAAAACTTTCTCATGCCATTAAATAGCTTGAATTTATAATTATAATTATAATTAAAGAGAAATGTTTGAAAAAATTTCATCATCAAATAATATTACAAGTAAATGTACATATACATAAAAATAAGGTTGCTATAATGCCGTTTCATATCCAAATTGATCAAAATCTTCCTGATAAAACTTTTTTGCAAGTTCTATATCTTCATCTGAAGTATAAGCTTCTCTCCAGTCTTTATGCTTTCTGGCATTTTTTTTTGGTAAATCAAACGGTACTCCTATTTTACTACAAATAAA
The DNA here is from genome assembly GCF_046000445.1 of Flavobacterium rhizosphaerae. NCBI lineage: Bacteria > Pseudomonadati > Bacteroidota > Flavobacteriia > Flavobacteriales > Flavobacteriaceae > Flavobacterium > Flavobacterium rhizosphaerae. The sequence continues at coordinate 83,884 of NZ_JBELPZ010000010.1, forward strand.
TTCAAAATCTTCATTTATATTCTCTAAACGACCAACAAAATCAACATTGAAGTTTCCTTGCTTGTCCGTCAAATAAGATAGTTGCGTTGGCTCCTGAACTTTGTCAAGATTTTTAATCATAGTTGAAAAAGAACCATAATCATTAATCTTTTTATACCAAGGATGATCTGGATGTGCTAAAATATGCAGGTAAAAAGAATAAAGTCTATCAAGCGGATGCCTTACAAAAGCAAATTTGAAAGCATTATCTAATGCTTTAGCAGATAAAATCTCACTTACTTTTTTATAAGTTGTATGAGAATCATAAGTTCTAATAGCATTTAACCCTAAAACATTACAAAAGTTAGGGAAAAATTCCAGTCTTCTGGCTATAAAATTAATTGCGCCTGGATGCCCTCCGTATGGTTGTAATACAGATCTGATACTTGTACCTGCAGTTTTTGGAACATGTATAAATAAAAAATTTTTTGAAGATGAGTAAATCATATAGTTGCTTTGTTTTTATAACTATTTATGAATTTATAACAGTTAAAACTAATTTTTTAAAGACTCTCTCAAGTGTTTTAATGCTACGTGTTTTGCTCTTATTAATTTAAACGCGCCCCTCCCTCTAAAAGCAATAAAATTTTTTAAGATTGTAGAGGCATAAAATGATAAATATGCTTTTATTGATGTATCTGGGAGAGGAAGTTCAGGATGTTTCTTATAAAAAAACTCTCTTGAAACCGCCCTTTTTTTAAGCATTTTGGCAATATCATGCTGCATACGCCAAGGGTGAATAACAATTGCATCTTTTACAAATATAACTTTTTCTTTAAGTTTTAAAATACGAGTATGCAAATCAACATCTTCCATTGCAGCAAAAGGAAAATCTTCATCAAATCCATTAATGGATAGGAAAAAATCTCTTTGTATTAAAATATTACAGGACCACATATGCCCCCCATTTAGGTTAATAGGAGATTCTTCTAAAAAATGTCGTTGCGGCCTATCAGCTTTTATTGCTCCTTCAAAAGCTTTAACGTCAAGATTTTTTTCTATAGCCTTAATATAATTTTTTACTAAGTTTTTATCCGGAATACAATCATCATCAATAAACATTATCCACTCATTTTGCGAAAAAGCAGCTCCTGAATTCCTGTTGGCTGCCGGTCCCTTTTTGGGGCCTTTATTATATTGTACTTCCGGATAAAAGTTTTCTAACATAACTTTAGTGGTATCATCCGGACTATCATCTGAAACTATGATTTCATAAATACCTTTAGCTAAACCTTGTACGGAATAAGAAAGACAATCCAAACAGCATTTAAGCATTTCCAGCCTTTTATAAGTTGGTATTATTATTGAAATCATATATATGAACTATTTATAGTTAATATCTATTTTTTTTATCATCCTTGCGGGGTTGCCAACCCAGATTTCATTACTTGGCACATCCTTTGTCACAACGCTTCCGGAACCTATAACAGAATTATCTCCAATTGTAATTCCTGGTAATATACAACTGTTCATGCCCACCCATACATTGTTCCCTATTATAACAGGTTTACTATAATATTTATCTTGATTTTTATCTCTAAACCTATTATCCGAATTAATAACATGGTTATAAGAAGAGATACCACAATTACTGGATATCCAGCAATTTTCGCCTATTTTTATACCGTGAGTAGCATAAATTGTCGTAAAAGATGCAATACTTGAATTTGACCCTATAGAAAAATTTTTAGGGACAATTATATTAACATCAGAATCTATGCGTACATTCTCACCAACAAATTTCATTATCGATTTATAATAATCAAGTTTCTTTTTCGCCAAGGTTCTTTCAAGCCTCCACAATATTCTAATAAATATATTCATTAACATAGTATTATTTATTCCACAACTAATTTAATGTCATAAGTTTATATCCAAGATATCCTCCTTGTATAAATATTCTCGCACCAGCAAGAAATACATTAAAGAATAATACACCCATTAAATTTGATATATCAAATAATATAGCCCCTATAACAATAGTGAGAATACTGATAGATATTGAAATTACCGGGTTAAAGACCCATCCTCTTGCTGAAGATAAAGAAAAAAATAAGCCAGATATAAGATCTAAAGAAACTCCTCCCATACAGAGCAACAATTCAAAGCTTAAGCCTTTGTAATCGTTTCCAAAAAGCCATAATATCTCATTTGAAAATAAAAAAACTATTAACAAAAAAGCAATAATAATTAATGAAATTATAACTGTCATTTGAAACGATCTCTTAATTAAAATATTTTTGTTTTCTCTAAGTCTAGCATATCGTGGTATTATGAGTGTATTTATTAAAACCATTATTAATGATAATACGACAGAAAGTCTACTAAGAGCTCCAATTTGAGCTACTGAGGTAGTATTACCAAAAAAAGATAATAACCATATTGTTATTTGCCCAGATATGCTAAAATAAATAGCTCCAGGCATTAATTTTTTTACCATTTCCAAAATATTCGCTCTGACTTCTGCACTTGGATAAACATGAAAGTCAGCAAATGGAAATACCATTTTTCTAAGCCTTATATTTCCCGCAATACGAGTAATACCAGCCACTAAAATTGCTATGAAAGAATATGGTACAAAAAAAATAAATGTTAATAATAAAATTAAGCGGCCTAAAGCGACAGCAACCTGATTTTTTTGTAGGGGCAAAATATCTTGGTGCAATTTAAGTACCATTTCTAAAAGCGAGTCTGATAGCGCTGAAAAAAACGCAGGTATTAAACATAAGCTCACTAATACAACTGTTAAAATGCCAGCTCCATGATCTATTAATAGATAAACTAAAACGGGTATACATACAACAAGGCTAACTACTGCAAATTTTTTACGCAAGTCAAGGCCTGTCGCTAATATAATCCCAAGTTTATTACGATCTTTCCACACTTTTCCACCTTCTGAAAGTACACCTTTTGAAATACCACCATCTGCAAGCAATGTCATCGTACCTAACAGAGTATTAGCAATAGTATAAAATGCATATTCATCTACTTCAAGTATCCGTATTAGCAAAAGCCCACTTAAAAAAGATATTCCCTGAACAACTATTTGTGCAAATCCAGTAATCCCAACAAGTTTGCCCCAAGCCCAATAATTTGAAGTAATAGATTTAGACGTCACTTTTTTAAAATACCGCATTAATCCTTTTTTTGATTCGATTACTTATTAAACAACCATCCCGGCAGCTACAGTTTCATTAGTAGCTTCATCTATTAAAATTAAACTACCGGTTGTACGGTTTTCTCGGTATGAATCTATCATTAATGGCTTAGTGGTACGTATCCTCACCTTGGCCATAGCATTCATGTCAAGTCCTTTATCCTCAGTATCTCTCTCTAATGTATTAATATTTATCTTATATACTATTTCCTTTACCATAGCTTTTTGCTCATTACTGGTATGCCTTACTATATATTTTGCATTTGGCTTGAAAGGACTGTTATTTAGCCAGCAAAGCATTATTTCTACATCCTGAGATAGTTGGGGTTGGTTGTTTGAACGCACCAGCATATCACCTCTACTCATATCAATATCATCTTCCAGCGTTATAGATACAGACATTGGGGCAAAAGCTTCTTCAAGTTCCTGATCATATAGATTAATGCTTTTAATTTTAGACGTAAAACCTGACGGCAATACCGTAACTTCATCGCCAACTCTTAGTACACCTCCGGCTATCCTGCCCGCATAACCCCTGTAGTCAATAAATTCTCTACTTTGTGGACGTAGTACTGTTTGCACTGGAAAGCGCGCATCTACTTTGTTTTCATCACTGCTTATATGCATAGTTTCAAGTGTATGTAGTAATGGTGCACCCTGATACCAGTTCATATTTTCAGAGCGGTTTACAACATTGTCACCTAATAATGCACTGATGGGTATAAAGCGGATATCTTTAACCAATAATTTTGAAGAGAATTCTTCGAATTGCTTAATAACTTTATCATAAGCTTCCTGGCTAAAATCAACAAGATCCATCTTATTAACACATACAATTACATGTGGAATTTGTAGTAATGAGGCTATAAAGGCATGGCGCTTGGTTTGCTCAATAACTCCATGCCGTGCATCTACCAGTACAATAGCGGCATTAGCAGTAGAAGCACCTGTAACCATATTTCTTGTATATTGAATATGCCCAGGAGTATCGGCAATAATAAATTTTCTTTTAGGGGTAGTAAAATACCTATACGCTACATCAATAGTAATTCCTTGCTCACGTTCATCCTTAAGTCCATCTGTAAACAAGGCAAGATCTACACCTATATGTCCTTTTTGTTTACTTGTATTTTCTATTGCTGCTAACTGATCTTCAAATATTGATTTTGAATCATATAATAGTCGGCCTATCAATGTGCTTTTACCATCATCTACACTACCTGCTGTAGTAAAACGTAATAATTGGTTATTATCTATTTGCATAACTATATTCCTTTATTTTTTTGTGATTAAAAATACCCTTGGCGTTTCCTGTCTTCCATAGAGCTTTCAGAACGTTTATCATCACTCCTGTTGCCCCTTTCCGTCTGGCGCATAGTAGAAACCTCTAAAGCTATTTTCTCTAATGTATCAGCATCAGATTCAATACCCCCGGTTATTGTTATATCACCAAGTGTTCTGAAACGTATTTTTTTAACCAGCACTTCTTCAGAAGGTTCCAGAATTAAAAATTCTGAATTCGGTATCCATGTGCCATTACGCCAAACTACCTCACGTTCATGCGCAAAATATAATGAGGGTATGGCTATGTTTTCTCTTGCAATATAATTCCAAATGTCCATTTCAGTCCAGTTGCTTATTGGAAATGCTCGAAAATGCTCTCCCTGAAAATATTTGCCATTGAATAGATTCCACAATTCTGGGCGTTGATTTTTAGGATCCCATTGTCCAAAATCGTCCCTGTGGGAAAAGAATCTTTCTTTAGCACGCGCTTTTTCTTCATCTCTCCTACCGCCTCCTATAGCACAATCTACTTTATGAGACTCTATAGCATCAAGTAAAGTAGTGATCTGCAAAGCATTTCTAGTTGCATTTTTACCTCTTTCTTCAGCTACACGACCCTGGTCTATTGATTCCTGCACAGAACCTACCAGCAAGCGCACGCCTAATTCTTCTATCAAATCATCCCTAAATTTTATAGTTTCAGGAAAGTTATGCCCGGTATCAACATGCATTAATGCAAAAGGAATTTTACTGGGATAAAATGCCTTTCTTGCTAAATGCGTTACTACAATTGAGTCTTTTCCTCCGGAAAAAAGGATTACAGGGTTTTGGAACTGTGCCCATACTTCCCTCAAAACATAAATAGCTTCTGACTCTAATTCGTCAAGGTAGTTTAAATAATACTTACTCATAACTATAGTGTAATTTAGGTTGAATAGCTTTTAACACTCTCGATACGGCCATTTCAACGGTTTCATCTTCTGTTTTTATTTCTATAAATGGAGCCTGGGGTGCTTCATAATGCGCACTTATCCCTGTAAAATTTTCAATTTCTCCTGCTCTGGCCTTTCTATACAATCCTTTAACATCACGGCGCTCACATTCTTGTAAAGATGTATTTACAAATATTTCTATAAAATCTTTTTCTCCTACTATATTACGAATTAACTCGCGGTCTTTATGTAGTGGAGAAACAAAAGCAGCCACAACAACAGTACCTGAATCAACAAAAAGTTTTGCTATTTCAGCAATTCTGCGCAAATTTTCTTCACGGTCCTGTTCAGTAAAGGTAAGTCCTTTATTGATACCAGACCTTATATTATCACCATCAAGAGCATAAACTTTTATGCCTTTTTCAAATAACTCCTGTTCTACTAAATTGGCTATGGTGCTTTTTCCTGAGCCTGAAAGGCCTGTAAACCATAATACAAACGAAGAATGTTTATTGGCCTGGTTACGGTTATCTCTGGCTATTTTATAACTATGCGGAATTATATTCTTCATATATTATTAAACGTTTTTACTTCGCTCATCCAATCCAAAATTAATGCGGTACCAAATTCTTTCGTGCACATAATACAAAGCCATTTTTGTTATAACCTCTACCCCGCCAATTTTAAGTCCTGTAAGGGGGCTACCGGTTATAATCCAACTCAATGTCATTGTATCTAAAGTACCTACCATACGCCATGTAACGGTCTTGGCAAGGTGACGTTTTTTACTTTCTCTCATGACACCATTTTTATCAAGGTTTATTTTAAACCAAAGGCGTTCATGGAGATAATATAGGAACATTTTTGTTGCTACTTCAGTAAACCCTATTTTCAATCCGGTTAGAGGGTTTCCTGTTATTATCCATGAAAGTATTATAGTATCAATTGTACCAAGTATCCTATAGGTAATAGCTTTAACAATATGTCGTTTCCTCGAATGGTTAGATGTTGACATGTAACCTATTATTTCCGAACAACAAAATAGCTGTTCAATAAATTTTCCTTATTATACAGCATCGGCTTTCCTGTATCCTTGGTTATTACTTTTAACCCAACAGCTTCGCAGATAGCCTGGCCTGCAGCCGTATCCCATTCCATAGTGGGTGCAAAACGCGGATATACATCGGCTTTACCTTCTGCAACAAGGCAAAATTTTAAAGAACTGCCTTTAGACACTATTTCAGTTTCCAAACCAGGATACTCACTTTTTAAATTTCCAATAAATTCAAGGGTATCATCAGTCATATGAGAACGGCTACCTACAACCCTGATAATTTTGTCATTTACGGCATCATTCAGTACCAGCATTTCAGATTTTCCAAAAACTGCATCTACTGATATATCATAATTTACTGTAGCCTTATAGGCTTTTCCCTCTTCAACATCAGCATAATATAATTCGCCGGTAACAGGAACATATATAACTCCTAAAGAAGGCTTGCCATTTTTTACCAAAGCTATATTGACAGTGAACTCTCCATTACGTTTAATGAATTCTTTTGTGCCGTCAAGAGGATCAACAATCCAACATATATCCCAACTTTTCCTTACAAGATATTCTGCTTGTTTGTTTTCTTCACTGATTATAGGAAAAGGAGTCTGGGTTAAAAAAGAATTTATTACTTCATTAGAATCTTTATCAGCAAGGGTAAGAGGTGAATTATCATCTTTAGAATCTACACCAAAATCTTCTTGTCCATAAATTTTCAAAATAGCCTGACCGGCTTTTAATGATGCTTTTATAGCCACATTTAAGTACTCATTCCCCATAAAAATATATTTTTTTGATTTTATATAATAAAAACAGCATAGAAGTAATTATCAAGCCTGGTGTTCTAATTGAGAATTAATGTGCCTTTTTGCGCCTTCAAGATCTGACGCTACCATTTCTTTAACCAATCCGGCTAAATCATATTTTGGCTTCCAGCCTAATTTAGTTTTAGATTTTGTTGGGTCGCCAATAAGTAAATCTACTTCAGTAGGACGATAATAAGCTGGATCAACTTTTACAACAACTTTGCCTATTTCCAATTGATAATCAGGATTACTACAAGATTTTACCTTAGCAATTTCATTTTCATCTTTACCTATAAATTCAAGCTCTACGCCTACTTCAGCAAAAGAAAGTCGCACAAAATCACGCACGTAAGTAGTTTCACCCATAGCTATCACATAATCTTCCGCAACGTCCTGCTGTAGTATCCTCCACATGGCTTCTACATAATCTTTAGCATGCCCCCAATCTCTTTGCGCATCAAGGTTACCCAAATAAAGGCAATCCTGTTTACCTAAAGCAATAGCAGCAGTAGCCATGGTAATTTTGCGTGTCACAAAAGTCTCCCCTCTTCTGGGAGATTCATGGTTGAAAAGAATACCATTACAGGCAAACATATTATATGCTTCCCGATAATTTTTAGTAATCCAGAAACCGTAAATTTTTGCTACTCCATAGGGTGAACGTGGATAAAAAGGAGAATTTTCATCATAAAAACCTTTTTCATTTTTATTTTCTTCAAGGCCACCATATAATTCAGATGTAGAGGCCTGATAAATTCTTGTTTTCTTTTCAAGACCTAAAATACGAACAGCCTCCAGAATCCTAAGTGTTCCTACGCCATCAACATTGGCAACATATTCAGGCAAATCAAAAGAAACTTTAACATGGGACATAGCGCCCAGGTTATAAATTTCGTCAGGTTTTATTTCCTGTATTATCCTGATAAGGTTAGTAGAATCTGTTAAATCACCATAGTGTAGTTTAAAATTAACATTATTTTCATGCTGATCTATATACAGATGGTCTACTCTTTGCGTATTGAACGAAGAAGACCTTCTCTTTATTCCATGTACTTCATAACCTTTTTCTAGTAAAAGTTCTGCAAGATAAGATCCGTCCTGTCCAGTGATTCCGGTAATTAGAGCTATTTTCATACTTAAGTTCTCGGTTTGTTTCTTGTACTTATATCGTTACTTTTTTAACACTCTCAATATTATCCTTAAACCATTGATATGTTTTTTCAATACCTTCCTGCAAACCAACCCTGTGCTTCCAGCCCAATTCATGCATCTTACTTACATCCATAAGCTTTCTCGGGGTTCCATCAGGTTTGCTGCTATCCCACACAATTTCTCCTGTATGCCCTACAATTGACTGGATAGTTTCAGCAAGCTCTTTTATGGTTAAATCTTCTCCTGTACCAACATTATATAAAAAATCCGGAAGTTTATTTTCTACAGCAAAAACAACCGCCTCCGCCATATCATCTACAAACAGAAACTCCCGCATTGGCGTACCGCTTCCCCATAAAGCTACCGGAGTATTCCCGTTTTCTTTTGCTTCATGAAATTTACGCATCATAGCTGGTAATACATGCGATGTATTCAGGTCAAAGTTATCATAAGTACCATACAAATTTGTAGGCATCAAACTAACATAATCTTTACCAAATTGTTTTCTTATTGCCTGACTGGCCTTAACACCTGTTATTTTTGCTATAGCATACCATTCATTTGTAGGCTCAAGAGTATCAGTAAGCAAATATTCTTCTTTTAATGGCTGGGGTGCAAATTTTGGATAAATACATGAACTACCCAAAAAAACGAATTTTTCAACATCATTTTTAAGTGCTGCATCAATAAGATTATTCTGTATCTGAAGGTTTTCCATTAAAAACTGATACGGATAATCATTATTAGCCAAAATTCCTCCTACACGGGCAGCAGCATCAATTATCACTTCAGGAGCTTCAGTACTCATAAAGTCATTAACCTGAGCCTGGTTTCTCAAATCAAGCTCTTTGCTTGATTTCCCAATCAGGTTTGTATACCCCTTTTTTGATAACACCCTCCATATAGCGCTACCCACCATACCCTTATGGCCTGCTATATATATTTTACTATCCTTTTGCATTAACTTACCCCTATTATATTTAAATAATTAAATCTCGACAAAAATAGTCTAATTTTAACAATAAACCAGCGCTATTGAATTTTTTAATAATAAGTTAATTTATATAAAAAAACATACAAGATTTACAATTTTACCTATTTATTTTAAATAAAATCAATTTAAATCCACTTCAAATATACATATTAATCCTATATCACGATACTATTATTTTTCTGTTGTTTAAAAGTTTTAAAAGTATATATGCTGTAAATAAAACAGGTAATAAGCGTAACATATTAGCTATTCGTAAGCTGCTGAAATCAAAACTAAAAATCACAATAGTATATAATGTAACCAATATCGGATTAAAAACATCTTTACATAAAATCCGGTAAACAAAAGTATAAACCATACCTAATAGAAAAAAGAAAAAAATAATTCCAGGCATTAGGAAGTTAGCATATGCAAACCCAAAATTTTCGGTAGGCCATGAGGCTCTTGAAAGTTCACTCCGCGGAACCGGGGGGGCCACATATCTTTTTTGATATACTATTGTATTGAAATAAACACCTTGGTCCAACTGTGGTAGCGAATCACGGCTTTGAGAAGTACCCAATACTTTAACGGGTGTAAAGTAACCCTTCATTTGCCAAATATTATTTTCATTAAAATAGTTGGCAGCAAAAACATCAATAAAAGTATATGAAGTATGGTATACCAACTGCCTGAATGTAACGGCACTTTTTATATCTGATTTATCTCCTCGTAATAACGGGATAAGCAACATATATATAACTATAGAAACAGAAACTAAGCCACCCATAATAAACATATTTTTATTTTTTAACTTAGCCCCATAAAAATAGTATGCAGCCACAATAAGGATTATAATATATATTACTGAGCTTTTTCTGGAACCAAAACTTGTGAATACCGCAATTATTAATACACTAAAAGCAACAAAGGCAACCTTATCCCAAAATCTGTTTTTTTGTTTTATATTTAAAAGCAGGCATACACCACCCAACGATAAAAATGGTAAGAGTATAAGTATATACTGGCCTCCCTGCAAGGCAACACGGTTGGCAAGGTTAGACAATAAAACTGACAGCCCACCAATGTTAAACAAAAAAATAAAATAGCCTGCTAAACCGGCAGCTATAAAAATATAAGCTGCTATTTTTATTGATTTATAAGTATAAACAGGTGCCTGTTGCCTGTATTGTAAATAAGATTTGCCCTTAAAAATTTTATTATAGAGCAAAACCCCTGCAATAAGTGATATGTATGCTACTGTTTGTACCTTAGTGTATTGCCAAAAAGCCTCATCAATAGTAACATTGCAAACAGTAAGTACTCTTTCTAAAACAGAATCATGAAAAAAGGCGCTATATAAAATAAACGGCAGGTTTATGATAATCAGTTTTAGGGAAACAAACTTTAAAGGCGAAAAAAAGTCATGCGCCCGTGAGAAGTAAAATGTACCTCCATATAGAATAGAAAACCATATAAAACAAAGCCACACCATTAGCTGCGGTTTAAAATTTTACTTTTAACAACAAAATACAACGTAATTAAAATATTTATGATTAGAAAAATAATATAATTATTTGTAAACAGATAAAATATCACGGAAGCACAAAAGAGTGTAATAACAATAAAATAATCAATTATAGTTTTACCTACTGCAACAGCTTTAAATAAGCTTAAAAACAACATTATAAGATAAACAGTGGCTATTGCCTCACCTGCCAGTAATGCAATACCAAGACCATCTTTATATTGTATATAACTACATATTACTATTGCCAGCACCGTAATGCCCGATTTTATTATATTATAAAATAATATCTGTCTTGAAAAATTTGTTTTTTTAAAGTACTCATTGATAATCATTCCGAAATTTTGAAACAGTATAGCCATAAAAAGAAAAGCAACTATTTCAACATTAAACTCAAGCTTCCCTTTAGTCCAGTAAGTGTAAATAAAAGGTAAAAAGGGTAAACCAATAGTAATACAAGCAATTATTACGGTAGTTGATATTTCCCAGTACTTTTTTATGGTACTATAAATATAGTCCAGATTATTTTTTGTGAACTGTTTTTGTATGGCAGGAAATAATGGTATAACAGCTGTATTACCAAAACGGTAAAAAATATTAGTCATAGTACGGCTGGTGCTGAATATAGGTAACACTTCGGGCCTAAAAAAAGTTACCACTATAATATTAAGCCCCACCTCGTGTATTTTTTCAACCAGAAAACTCATATTGAGTACAAATGACTGCTTTACAAATTTCAGGGATTTTTTTATGTCTATGTCTTTAAAGACGATAACCTGAAATGGTATATGCGTATTTACAACGTACAGATTAATTAAACTAAAAAGAATGTTAACTATAAAAACTGCTAAACAGGTAAGATAGATATCCCTTGTAAAATATATAGTTAGTGCAGTAGCCGAAAAATCGACCAGTTCGCCAATTGCCCTGTATTTAAGCGTAATACGTATATTGCCTACAGGCTCAAAAAGGCGAAGTAAAAGAGAGTTGCAATATTGATACGTTATTTTACCGAAAAACAAAAAAAGAAAACCTGTACTAAAACTATTTTGCTGAATATAACTTACAGGAAAGCTGGTAAACATGGATAAAAAAAGGGGGAGGCTTATTACCAAACCTATTACCGATTGTAATATCAGGTAAAAGTAATTAGCTCCCTGCACCTGCCTCATCTCCTGCTGCACATCATGGTTTTTATGGTAAGCAAGGTTAAGTACATTGCTTGCATAATGCAGGTGACCCAGGTTTAGCGCGCAAATCATGCCGGCTATGGCCGAAATGGCTATCCAGAAAGCATACCCCCGGCTACCAACGGTTAACATGAAGGCAGGAACAAGAAGAAATTGTCTCAAAAAGCTTATGCCAATTGAGTAAGTACCCCATTTAACCGAATTAAAATAGCCGGAGTCTATTTTTCTGTTTTGCAATCAGTTTATATATTGTTGTGCTATGACAAAAGTTCTGAATTTATTTTCTCTAACTGTCCGTAAATATTTTTTACTTCCTGTGAGTGGTCTTTATGAAGTATAAGGTTAGCATTTGGTGTATGCACAAAAATAGTATTTTCTAACCCAAGGAAAGCCGTGTAATGCTCAGTACCTATTACCATATTACCAAATTCATCAACCTTATGCCCCATGTTTTTAAGGTAGTCATAAACCGAATCAAAAGAACCAAGGTCCGACCAACGGAAAATAGCAGGAACTACTTTAATTTTTTTACTGCGCTCCATAACAGCGTAGTCAATACTTATAGAGGGTATTTCCATAGAAATTTCTTCTATAAGCCTTCCATCTTCACTACTATTCCAGGCTTCAAGCGATTTTTGATATACTTCGGGCTGGTATGCTTTAAGTTCATCAAGCAATACACTTGCTTTAAAGCAGAACATACCACTATTCCATAAAAAATTGCCTTTATCAATAAACATCTGTGCGGTTACCTGGTTTGGTTTTTCCCTGAAAGAAACCACCTCATCACCTTTATGTTCAATATACCCATAACCGGTTTCGGGTTTAGTAGGATGTACACCAAAGGTAACAATAAAGCCCTGATGTGCTTTTTCAATAGCTTCTTCAATAGCATCTTTATAAGCCTCAGCACCTTCAATAACATGGTCTGAAGGAGTAACTATAAGTACATCATCCGGATCTGAAGCAAAAGCGGCAAAAGCTATTGCAGCTGCAGTATTACGCGGCACAGCTTCTACAATATCAAGGTATTGTATACTATTTTTTTCCAGTATCTCCCTGCTAAGGTGGCAGTTATCACGGCTACCCACAACTATAACATTACCAGCGAAACTATTATTACGCTCTGCAGTTAGTTCAAAAAGAGACTTACCTCCAAAAATAGGCAGGTATTGTTTTGGCCTGCTTTTTCTTGAAAGTGGCCATAAGCGGCTTCCTACGCCACCGGTAAGGATTACATGTGAAATTTTGCTCATCTTGCTTGGTATTACGATTTGGATTATTGCTTTTTGTAAAAACTCTTATGCCATTCCACATATTTAGCAATTCCTGTTACTATATCAGTAGACGGCTCATAATTATAGGCTTTTTTAAAATTTTCTACATCAGCCCAGGTAGACGCTACATCGCCGGGCTGCATAGGCAGGTTTTGCCTTATTGCCTTTTTACCTGTTGCTTTTTCAATCTCTTCAATAAAATCGGTTAATTGTACCGGCTTACTGTTACCTATATTATAAATTTCATATAACGGCTCACTCTTATCAGTAAGCACAGCAGAAACTACACCTTTAACAATATCATCAATATAAGTAAAATCACGGCTTAGGTTGCCATTATTAAACACCTTTATCTCACTTTCATTTAAAACCGCATCTGTAAAAAGGCTTATGGCCATATCTGGCCTGCCCCATGGGCCATAAACTGTAAAAAACCTTAGTCCTACTGTTTTTATACCGAACAAATGGCTATATGTATGCGCCATTAATTCGTTGCTTTTTTTGGTGGCTGCATACAAAGATACAGGATGGTCTACATTATCATGTATTGTAAACGGCATTTTTTTGTTATTACCATATACACTTGATGAACTGGCATATACAAGTTTTTTAATATTGTAATGCCGGGCAGCCTCAAGTATATTTAAAAAACCTACAACATTAGATTGCACATACACATCAGGATTTTCTATGGAATATCGTACACCCGCCTGAGCAGCCATATTTACAATAACATCAAAGTTTTCTTCATTGCAAAGAGTAAAAAGTGCCTCTTTGTCTTCAAGGTTCATTCTTATAAACCTGTAGTTTGTATACTTGCTGCTTTTTACTTTTTTATTCCACTCAACATCTTCTTTATCAATACCGCTTTGGGAAAGTCGTGCATATTTAAGGGTACTGTCATAATACTCGTTAATACTATCAATCCCAACAATATTATGTCCCTGCTTAATAAAATATTCAGCAAGGTGAAAGCCTATAAAACCGGCAGTACCTGTTATTAATATATTATATACTTTATTTTCCAATACTAAATTTATTTTCAATCAACATTAGGCAGTCTTTTCGCGCTTGATAAGCGAAAGGAGGTTTTTACCATAGCCGCTTTTCATTAATGGCTGGCACAATTGCCTAAACTGCTCTTCATTAATATAACCCATTTCATAAGCCACTCCTTCTATGGCGCCTATCTTTAAACCTTGTCTTTCTTCTATTACCTCTACAAACTGTGATGCCTGCATGAGCGACTGAAATGTACCGGTATCCAGCCAGGCGGTACCCCGGTCTAAAATACTTACATTAAGTTTACCTTTTTTAAGATACACCTTATTTATATCGGTTATTTCGAGTTCTCCGCGGTTGCTGGGCTTTATATTTTTTGCTATAGACACCACCTCATTATCATAAAAATAGATACCCGGCACTGCATAGTTTGATTTTGGCTTGAGTGGTTTTTCTTCAATAGAAACAGCCTTACCTTCTGCATTAAACTCCACAACCCCATAACGTTCAGGGTCGTGCACATGATAGGCATAAATTACACCCCCATCCGGGTTAGTATTCATCTGCAGCAATTTTGCCAAACCACTGCCATAAAAAATATTATCTCCCAAAATAAGGGCAACCTTATCGTTGCCTATAAAATCTTCGCCAATTACAAAAGCCTCTGCAAGTCCGTTTGGGTGTTCCTGCATAGCATATTCAAAGCGGCATCCAAGCTTTGTTCCATCACCAAGTAAATCACGAAACAGCGGAAGGTCTTTTGGTGTGGATATTATTAATATCTCCTGTATTCCGGCCATTAATAATACCGAAAGCGGATAATAAATCATGGGCTTATCATAAATAGGCATTAACTGCTTACTTACTGATAGTGTTAAAGGGTGTAGCCTTGTCCCTGAGCCTCCTGCTAATATTATTCCTTTCATTATCAGGTTTTAATTGTGCTTATGCATATATTGTTTTTCGTAATATCCCAGGTACTCCCCCGAGGTTACATTGCTGAGCCATTCACGGTTTTGCAAAAACCAGTCAACTGTTTCATTAAGCCCTTCTTCAAAAGTAACGGATGGTTTCCATCCCAGTTCTTTATTTATTTTTGAGGCATCTATGGCATACCTAAGGTCATGCCCGGGCCTGTCCTTTACATAGGTTATTAACCCACGGCTTTCACCTTGTTGCCGGCCAAGCTTTTCATCCATAATATCACATAACAACTTAACCAGGTCTATATTTTGCCATTCGTTAAAGCCACCTATGTTATAGGTTTCAAAATCGGGCGCTTTATGAAAAACAAGGTCTATAGCCGCAGCATGGTCTTTAACAAAAAGCCAGTCGCGCGTGTACTTACCATCACCATATACAGGTAACGGTTTGTTGTTGAGAATATTATTTATAAAAAGGGGGATGAGTTTTTCAGGAAAATGGTTGGGGCCATAATTGTTTGAGCAGTTTGTAAGTACATACGGTAACTTATAAGTTTCACCATAAGCCCTTACAAAGTGGTCTGACGCCGCTTTACTGGCCGAATATGGCGAATTTGGATCATAAGGAGTTGTTTCTGTAAACAGCCCCTCTACCCCAAGTGTTCCGTACACCTCATCGGTGCTTATATGGTAAAAGCGTTTATTTTGCCAATTATCCTGCCATAAATGCCTGAAAGCATTTAACAGGTTTATAGTACCTGTTACATTGGTTTTTACAAATGCAAGCGGATTTTCTATAGACCTGTCAACGTGAGATTCTGCAGCAAGGTGTATAACACTGTCAAACCTATGGGTTGTAAATAGGTCAAAAATAAACGGCTCATCAGCAATATCGCCTTTAATAAAGTGGTAATTGCTGTTTTGTTCTATATCAGCTATATTTTCCAAATTACCGGCATAAGTAAGCAGGTCCAGGTTATAAATTTCATATTGCGGATATTTTGTTACAAACCTCCGTACAACATGCGAACCAATAAAACCAGCCCCACCGGTAATAAGTATCTTTTTCATTACTGTATAAATTTATCTTCCTATTGCCTGGAAAACAAAACCTATAGATGTTAGTTTTTCTCCATCAAGAAGGTTTCTTCCGTCAAATACAAAAGCAGGTTTTTTCATATTGTCATAAATACGCTGCCAGTCATACTCTTTAAATTCATCCCACTCCGTAAGTATTGCAATCGCGTGGGCATCTTTACAGGCTTCATAAGGATCAGCAAATACTGTAATGCCTTTTTTATTTTCTTCTTTATCCCTTGTGTTAAGATAATTTACATCATAATGCATCTGTTTTTCTTCCACTTTAGGATCAAAAACAGCTATATTGGCCTGCTCAAACAATAAATCATCAGCTACATAAATAGCGGCAGACTCCCTTGTATCATTTGTATCTTTTTTAAATGCCCAGCCAAGGAATGCAATTTTTTTGCCAGAAACGGTATTATAAAGCGTTTTTATAATATTACTTGCAAAGCGTCTTTTTTGATGGTCATTCATTATAATTACCTGTTCCCAATAATCTGCAACTTCATTAAGCCCATAGGTTTTTGCAATATATACGAGGTTAAGGATATCTTTCTGGAAGCATGAACCTCCAAATCCTACCGATGCTTTAAGGAATTTAGAACCGATACGGCTATCCATACCAATAGCACGGGCAACCTCACTAACATTAGCTTCAGTTTTTTCGCAAAGTTCAGATATAGCATTGATAGACGATACCCTTTGTGCAAGAAATGCATTGGCTGTTAGTTTAGAAAGTTCTGATGACCACACGTTGGTAGTAAGTATCCTCTCACGCGGAATCCAGTTAGCATATACCTCAACCAGCGCTTCCATAGCTTCTTTACCACCTTCTTTAGTTTCACCTCCTATAAGTACCCTATCCGGTGCAAGAAGGTCTTCTATAGCGGTACCTTCTGCAAGGAATTCGGGGTTAGAAAGTATTTGGTAGTTAACACCATTACCGGTATTATCAAGAATATCGCGTATTGCTTCGGCAGTCCTTACCGGAAGTGTAGATTTTTCAACAACAATTTTATCAGTTTTAGATACGGCGGCAATTTGCCTTGCACAAAGTTCAATAAACTTTAAGTCTGCCGCTTTGCCTTTACCTAAACCGTAGGTTTTTGTAGGTGTATTAACCGATATAAATATCATTTCGGCTTCATCTATGGCTTTATCAACCTCTGTGCTGAAGAAAAGGTTACGCCCCCTTGCTTCTGCTACAATTTTATCCAACCCTGGTTCATAAACCGGAAGGTTTTCAAGGTTTTCATCGTTCCAGGCTGCAATACGCGCTGCATTTAAGTCAACAATAGTTACTTTAATATCAGGACACTTAGCTGCTATAACAGCCATGGTGGGGCCACCTACATAACCTGCTCCTATACAACAGATATTTTTAATTTTACCCATAGTTTAAATGTTTGTTATCGAAAGTTATTTTATGCTACTAAATTATTAAAGCCTTTTTTCTGCCTTTTCTCCTAAAATACCCTTAACATCGTACACTATACAGTGCTCATTTTTCAAAACTTCAAGATCAGTCTGGGCAAATTGCCAATGCGCTACTCCAAAAACAAGCGCATCATACTTTTTATCCGGTTGCGAATTTAACACTTTAAGTCCATATTCTTTCATTACCTCGCTGCTATCTGCCCACGGATCATAAATTTCTACCGAAATACCATAATCTTTAAGGGCATCTATTACATCAACAATTTTAGTATTGCGCACATCCGGACAATTTTCTTTAAAGGTAATACCCATCATAAGCAAATTGGCACCGTTTACCACAATATCTCTTTTAATCATGAGCTTAACCACCTGAGAAGCCACATAATACCCCATGCTATCGTTAAGCCTGCGGCCTGCCAGTATTATTTCGGGGTGGTAGCCTACCTGCTGTGCTTTTTGGGCCAGGTAATAGGGGTCAACCCCTATACAGTGTCCACCAACAAGCCCAGGCCTGAACGGTAAAAAATTCCATTTTGTACCTGCAGCTTCCAATACTGCATTGGTATCTATATCCAGCAGGTTAAATATTTTAGCCAGCTCGTTAACAAAGGCTATATTAATATCGCGCTGTGAATTCTCTATTACTTTAGCCGCCTCAGCAACCTTTATTGAAGGTGCCAGGTGTGTACCGGCTTCTATAACCGACTTGTAAAGGTCATTAACCTTTTGAGCTGCCTGCGGGGTTGACCCTGAGGTAACTTTTACAATTTTTTCAACAGTATGCTCTTTATCACCAGGGTTAATACGTTCCGGGGAGTAGCCTGCAAAAAAATCTTCATTAAATTTTAAGCCGCTTACACGTTCCAGAACAGGCACACATTCTTCCTCAGTAGCTCCGGGAAAAACGGTAGATTCATATATTACAATATCGCCTTTTTTAAGTACACTGCCCACTACTTTGCTTGCACTGTATAGTGCACCCAGATCTGGCCGGTTATTTTTATCTACCGGGGTAGGTACTGTAACTATATAATAGGTACATTCTTTAAGGTTTTCTACTTTATCAGTACACAACAGACCGTTACCTGCACTACCTGTTTTTATGGCTTCATTAAGTTTTTCTTCTGAAACTTCAAGTGTAGTATCAATGCCATTATTTAGCTGTTGTACACGTTCTTCTTTTATATCAAAACCAATAACCTTATACTTTTTTGACATGAGAACTGCCAAAGGCAGCCCTACATAACCTAAACCTATTATCCCTATCTCCATTTACATTATTGCAGATTTAAGGGTTTTATAATACCAGGCTACCGCCTCTTTAAGCCCTTGCTGTAAAGAGTAAGCCGGTTTATATCCCAATAATTTTTTTGCTTTATCTATATTAGCCAGTGAATGCGGAATATCCCCTGTTCTACCAGGCCCATACATTATTTCTACATCAGCTACTGCGGGGTCATAGGCCGAAAGGTATTCTTTTAAACAGCCTACCATTTCATTTAATGTAGTACGGTCTCCAAAAGCCGCATTGTACACGGTATTGAGTGCTTCTTTACTTTCCGCTTTTACAGCACATTCATTTATATGTATTATATTGTCTATATAAGTAAAATCACGGCTGTAATTGCCATCGCCATTAATAACCGGACTTTCATGCCTTAGCAACTGTGAAACAAATTTTGGTATTACCGCCGCATACGCCCCATCAGGGTCCTGTCGTCTGCCAAACACATTAAAATAGCGCAGGCCAATAGTTTCTATACCATAGGTTTTGCTAAACACATCGGCATAAAGTTCATTTACATATTTAGTTACAGCATAGGGCGAAAGTGGCTTACCTATAATATTTTCTACTTTTGGCAAGTTTTCTGAATCGCCATAGGTTGAAGAGCTTGCCGCATATATAAACCGTTTAATCCCTGCATCCCGCGCTGCGGTTAGCATGTTTAAAAAACCGTTTACATTTACATCATTACTGGTAATGGGATCGTTTACAGAGCGTGGCACTGAACCCAAAGCTGCCTGGTGCAACACATAACTAGCTCCTTTGGCAACGTTTTTACAGTGTTCTATATTGCGTATATCTCCTTCAAAAAGAGTAAAGGAAGGATGCCCGATAAGGTGTTGTATATTGTGTTTATGCCCGGTAGAAAAATTATCAAGGCAGGTTACCTTATACCCTCTTGAAATAAAATGATCACATAAGTTGGAGCCGATAAATCCGGCGCCACCGGTTATAAGGATTTTTATTTCACTATTTAGCAGATGCATTCAAAAACGTACTTGATATTGTTTTTATTTTTTTGCGGGCTGATGCAAATATATATACTAATTTTTTAACAAAGTGTTATTTATATCTTTAGTTAATCTTTTTTTCAGAATCAAAACCAGTATATTAAAAATTAAATATTTAATAATTTCAGGCAATATTTAAAGGCAGTATTTTAGTTTTCTTTATATATCGCGCAATGAAGTTTCAAAAGGCACCCTGTGCATAATGCTGCGCCCTAAAGTAACCTCATCGGCAAATTCCAGTTCATCCCCCACTCCTATACCGCGGGCAATTGCAGAGGTAACAATATTGTAATCTTTAATTTGCTTATAAATATAAAAATTTGTGGTATCACCCTCCATTGTAGAGCTTAAGGCAAAAATAAGTTCTTTTACATTACCCTGTTTTACCCGTTCTACCAAGGGTACAATAGTAAGCTGGCTGGGTCCAACACCGTCAATAGGCGAAATTTTACCCCCCAATACATGGTACAACCCTTTAAATAAGCCTGTGTTTTCGATAGCCATAACATCTCGCACATCTTCTACCACGCAAATTACCGAAGCATCGCGAAGAGCATTGCTGCATATTTCGCAAACTTCTGTATCTGATATATTATGGCATATAGTGCAAAAACGTATATCCTCCCTAAGGCGTAACAGGGCATTAGATAAATGCTGGGTTTGCTCTAACGGCTGTTTTAAAAGATGCAACGCTAACCGCAAGGCCGTACGCTTGCCTATACCGGGCAACAGGGATATTTCGGCTACGGCTTTTTCAAGTAATTTAGACGACATTTCCATAGTGTGCAAAGGTAACCAACACAGTATAATTTAGCTGTTAAAGTATAAATTTATTGCCATGCTGCCGCTTTACAATATTTTTTTAGTTGTTTTGTATAAAAACTACACGCATGGGCCCGTTTACTATACTCTCAATTATAATAATTTATTTTGGCTTGCTCATACTTATTTCCAGGGTTATAAGTAAAAAAGACAGCAGTAATGATAGTTTTTTTAAGGCCAATAAAAATGCAAGCTGGTACCTTGTGGCTTTCGGCATGATAGGTACGGCGCTATCCGGGGTAACTTTTATTTCTGTACCGGGAGAGGTAGGATCACCAAATGGCGAACAGTTTAAATATTTTCAGTTTATACTGGGCAATGCCCTTGGCTTTATTGTTATTGCCAAAGTGCTGCTGCCACTGTATTACCGGCTTAACCTTACTTCTATATACAGTTATATTGAAGGCAGGCTGGGGTTATACAGTTATAAAACTTCGGCCATGATATTTCTCATCAGTCGTACTATAGGCTCTGCCTTCCGGCTTTATCTTGTAGTAATTGTGCTGCAACGCTATGTTTTTGATGCGTTTTCTATACCCTTTTGGTTAACCGTACTGTTGGCTTTGGCATTTATTTTTGCCTATACGTATAAAAGCGGGCTAAAAACTATTATTGTAACCGATACGCTGCAAACTTTTTTTTTAGTTTCATCAGTATTTTTTACCATTTACTTTATTTGCAGCAGCCTTAATTTAAATATATCCGAAGCATTTGAAACCGTAAAGCAAAGCAACTATTCCAAAATATTTTTCTTTGAAGATTTTGTAAGCAGCCGTTACCATTTTGTAAAACAGGTTATAGGTGGTTTTTTTGTAACCATAGCCATGGTGGGGCTTGACCAGGACCTGATGCAGAAAAACCTGAGCTGTAAAAACATTGGTGAAGCCCAAAAGAACATGTTTACCTTTACCGGTATTTTTGTGGTAATAAACCTGTTTTTTTTAGGCGTTGGGGCATTATTATATATTTATGCTAACAGCCACAACATTGGCATACCTACAGAAAACGGGGTACCCCGTACCGACCTGCTTTTTCCCGAAATTGCTTTTCACCACTTTTCACTGGTGCCTGCTGTAATATTTTTGTTGGGATTAACTGCCGCCACCTTTGCCACAACCGATTCAGCACTTACTGCACTGACGACTTCTTTTTGTATTGATTTTCTGGACATGGATAAAGCCGAAAACCTTAGCAAAGCCAATAATGTACACACCCGGTATGCGGTACATTTATCCTTTTCTATACTAATGTTTTTGGTTATAATAGTTTTTAATGCTATTAATGATGCCTCGGTAGTAAGCATGATATTTCGCATAGCCTCTTATACCTATGGGCCTTTACTGGGGCTTTATGCTTTTGGCCTGCTTTTAAAAAATCTTACGGTACACGACAAGTTAGTTCCATTTGTATGTATAACCTCGCCCTTTATCACTCTTCTTTTAAGTATAAACTCAAAAGCTTTATTTGGCGATTATGTTTTTGACAACGAGTTAATACTGTTAAACGGGCTTATAACTTTTATACTACTACTGTTAATCAGCAAAAAAGCCCCGGCTACAGTAACCGGTTAATATTGACCTATAGAAAGCATTACTAAAGTACAGCCTACTTCTTTTTCAATATTATTCTGCTCAAGCCTGTCATAAAACTCCGGATTTTCGGTACCCGGGTTAAAAATAACACGCTTTGGATTTAACCCTATAATATAGTCATAATACTGTGCCTGGTTCATTGGGTTAAGATATAATGTTACTGTATCTATACCATCAAAAGGAACTTTGCCTTTTTCTATTGTAACTCCGTCCAGATTACCTTCTTTTTTACCAACGGCAACTACAGGGTGGCCTGCACGCTCCAGCATTTTTATTGCTTTATAAGAGTAACGTGTTGGCTCTGTAGAGGCTCCCATAACTAATGTTTTCTTCGTCTCCATAATTAAATATTCAATTTGAATATAAATTTACAAAAACATATATAAGCATTATTACATTTAGCATTATTATAATATTAATCCTTATAAATATAATCTATGGGCAGCAAATCACCTGCTTTAAGCTTAGCCATGTAGCCTCCAAAGCTTATACCGGTTATAGGGAAGAATAATCCGTTTTTATCAATGTAAAGCCCTTCCGATTCAAAAACTATGTTGGACTGCTCCTTACCGTTATATAATATATCAAAAGCCTTTTGAGGCTGCCTGGATTCCATCTTTTTAGTAATATTGCCATCAATACCCGGCGGACCTCCTGCAATAATTATTTTTCCCGGTTGTTTAGGGGCAGGCAGGTTAACTACCTCCACCTTAACAAGGTCCAGCGTATCTTTTAGTTTGAGGTATTGTTGCGGGTTGGCGGGGAAGCTTTTATAAAACAGCCCGAATTTTTGTGCAGCCCAGGTATTAGATGCCATTGTTTTCATTAAGTGAGCCACAGAACCCAGATAATTTTCTTTTCTTTTATCATCTGCCGAACCGTTTTTTGAAACATCGGTAAAAAAAGTAGTGCCTGCATAAAAACTTTTTATAACATCAGCATCTTCAAGGCTTTGCCTTTGGTAATCTACATTAAAATATGCCAGATTGAAGTTAATGTCATATTGCAGCCTTTTGTTGGTTATATGCAGGGGCTCAGTTGCTTTGGCGAGAAGGGTATTTGTTTTACTATCATAACGGAGTAGTATAACCTCTTCATTTTCAATTTTACAGGAATTCCCATTGCGCGACGTTCCCAAAAACTGCCGCCTGAAGGCTTTTAGCATTTGCTTACGCGTAAAGGGAGGATTTTTATCTATAACCACTTCGTTAAGGGTAACTGTGCTTTCGCGCAATAACACTTTAACCCCCTTCTCATATTGTGAGGGATCATCTAACGTAATACTTTCAAACCCTATGTAGCTTATTATTACGGGCGATCTGTAACCCTGAGGTATGTTTATTTTAAAAAATCCCTTTTCGTTTGTTGAAGTATTTATAGTGGTACCGTCTATATATACATTTGCTCCCTGGAGCGGCAGGTTTTCGGCCTCGTCATATACATAACCAAAAAGAGCCTGGCCCCGGGCAAAAAAGCCGGTAAACAAAATCAACAGCAGCCATAGTCTTATAATCATGGTGTATATTTGATAATATTCACGTTAAGATTTTACTCTTTACCCAACATATGCTCGAGTTTTATACCCACTGACAGCACATTAGGCAGGTAACTTGCCTTGGTGAAATTATTGATAACTTTAAATGTATAGTCTCCTTTTTGAAGTTTGAGGCCTTTTTTAGCCAATACCGCTAAATCACAAACATCTCCCGCACAGTCACCAAGGCTTTTGCCCGCTTCATCTGTCAGTTTTAATTCCGACGTTAATAAAGTAATACTTCCGTCAGGCGCAGTTATTTCCAGCTTTACAGGCACATCGGTAAACTGTGTGCCGTATTTATATCCAAACAAAATATATACATCGGCTTCCTGATCTTTATCAATTGAAAATTCCAACTCTTTCGCTTCTCCTGTATTCCAGCGGTTATCGGGGAAATCTTCAGTAGTAACACTGTATTTTGTGCTCCCCTTACATGAAACCAGTAATAAAACGGCTATAAAAATAAATGCTGTGATTTTTTTCATCTCGTAAATAATTATAATAATTGCTAAAATACTAAAAATCCCAGTACGCTTAAGATTCCCTTAAAACCTTTATTGGCTGTCAATTTCTTTGCAAGAAATTACGTTTAAAACAAAAAAC
This sequence comes from Flavobacterium rhizosphaerae, assembly GCF_046000445.1. NCBI lineage: Bacteria > Pseudomonadati > Bacteroidota > Flavobacteriia > Flavobacteriales > Flavobacteriaceae > Flavobacterium > Flavobacterium rhizosphaerae. Next base: position 108,567 of record NZ_JBELPZ010000010.1, read on the forward strand.
AGACAATGATCCGTACAGTATTTATAACTCTATTTATTATTACTACAGCTTCTGCACAGTATGTACCTGTTGTAGAAGATTCATTATATCGTGCTGATGCGTCCAGCCATCAATTTAGCTACAGGCAGCTTATAATTCCCGGCGCATTGGTGGGATTTGGGGTATTGGGTATTAAATCAGACCAGCTTATTGATTATAACCTTGGAATCCGTGAAGAAGTACAGGAACATATTGATGACCGTTTTACTATAGATGATTTTAGCCAATATACCCCCATGCTTTCTGTATATGCGCTAAATGCTGCGGGTATTAGGGGTAAACACAACCTGGGAGACCGCACAATAATTATGGCTACCTCGTATATTTTTGTAGCTTCTACCGTTACAGGGTTAAAACATATAATACATGAAGAACGTCCCGATGGCAGTTCGTTCAACTCCTTTCCTTCCGGGCATACGGCTACCGCCTTTAGCGGTGCAGAATTTTTATTTCAGGAATATAAAGATAAAAACATCTGGTATGGCATCAGCGGATTTGTTGTGGCCACCGGCACCGGCATGTTCCGTATGTATAATAACCGGCACTGGCTTACTGATGTGGTTGCCGGGGCGGGTATTGGTATACTAAGTACCAAAGCGGCTTACTGGCTTTTTCCGTATGAGAAAAAATATATTTTTGGCGGTAGTGAAAAGAAAACTTCAGGGTTGGTTTTGCCTTATTATAACGGCAATCAAGTAGGTATATCGGCGTCCTTTATTTTTTAGCTGAAAGTAAATTTGGGAGCTATTTCATTTTATTGCTTAATTATAAAAACTGCGAAGCTAAAAACCGCTAACTTTGCGCCATAATTTTGCAGGTATGGAATTATTCATTTACATTTTTGCTGCTTTGTTCTCTGTTATTAACCCGCTGGGGGCTATACCGGTTTTTGTTGGGTTAACTCAGGATGACAGTGCAAAAGAGCGGCAACGTATTTCTTTCTGGACGGCTATTAATGTTTTTATTATACTTATTGTATCTTTTTTTATAGGGCAATATGTACTTAATTTTTTCGGCATTAGTATAGATGCCTTAAGGATAGCAGGTGGTTTTATAATTGTAAACAGTGGTTTTTCATTGCTTAACCGCAAACCCGGCGGACGTACAAGGGGTGTAAATAAAGAAGTACAAAATGACGCGCAAAAGCGTAACGATATTGCGCTCACACCACTGGCCATACCCATGCTGGCAGGCCCCGGCAGCATATCATTATTAATAGCCATGTACCAGGATTACCAAAAATTTTCTGAACAGATAATTGCTGTTATGGCTATGGCTTTAGTTGCATTAGTTATTTTTCTGGTAATGCGCAGTGCCCATTACCTTTCACGCATACTGGGTGCATCGGGTATTGTAGCTATTTCAAGAATTATAGGTTTTATAATTATAGCTATAGGGGTGCAGTATATTATAAGTTCTATTGCCAATATAATAGAGTCGCTACCCGTATTTTTAAAATAATGCACTTACTATATAGTAAAAATCAAGAGGCTGCCTGAAAATTCAGGCAGCCTCTTGGTCTATAATATAAAGCTTAATAGTTTTTATCAGAATGGATGTGCAGCCCACATTCTTTTTTACCATTTTCCCACCACCAACGTCCGGCCCTGAAAGATTCGCCTTTGGAGATGGCACGGGTACACGGCGCACAGCCTATGCTTAAATAACCTTGCTTGTATAAACTGTTAATTGGTATATTAAAGGCTTCAACAACTGCCTCTGTTTCTTTTAGAGTATAGTTAAGCAGCGGGTTAAATTTTACCAGCCCGTTAGCTTCATCCCACTCTAAAAATTGCATATCGCTGCGGTTATCACTTTGCTCTGCACGTAGCCCGGTAATCCATAATGAGGCGCCTTTTATAGCTTTTTGCAATGGTACTACTTTACGGATGCGGCAACACTCCTTACGGTTCTCTATGCTGTTATAAAAACCGTTTACGCCCGCGTTGGACACATATTTTTTAATATCCTCGGGATCCGGGAAAAAAGTTTCAATATTTAATTGCGGGTATTTTGTTTGCGTGCGCTGAAACACCTCATACGTTTCAGGAAACTGACGTCCTGTATCTAAAGTAAAGGCCGATATAAATTGGGCATATTCTGCTAAATAATGGGTTAGCACCTGATCTTCTATTCCAAAAGAAGTTGAAAAAACTTTTTTGCCGCCGAAGTTTTTCAGCACAAACGGAATAGATTCTGCTAATGACATCCCTTTTAGCTCTGCATTAAGGTATGATAGTTTCTCCTTCATTTTCTGTAACGCTAATAAGTAATAATTACAAATATACTATTAGTCTATGGATATTGTAGACTAATTTAATATTTTTTTAAAGCGTTACAAAAAATAACCTTATAAAAAACTAAAAATCACAACAATAAACAAAAGTAAGAGTACAAAGCAATGAGAGATTTAAACAGCTATAAGATCATATAGCGTTTTATCCTGAAGCAGTTGTAAAGTATTATCGCGAACCTGTATCATAAAATGGTTTAATGAACAGGTATCTTCATCGGGGCAATCGTCACAACGCTCATAAAAATTAAGGCTTACACAGGGTAGCATGGCAATTGGTCCGTCTAAAACGCGTATCAGTGTAGCTGCAGAAACTGTTTTAGGGTCTTTAAGCAGGTAGTACCCTCCGCCTTTGCCTTTTTTCGACCCCAGTATGCCAAATTTTTTAAGGTCAAGTAAAATGGCCTCCAAAAATTTCTTAGGAATTTGTTCTTTCTCCGAAATATCAGAAATAAGCACCGGCACAGAGGGATCCTGCCTTGCAATATAAATAAGTGCTTTTAATCCGTATTTCGTTTTTTTAGAAAGCATGGTTACTGTTTTTTCAATAAAAATATTTCAGCCATCATACAACGGGCACTACCGCCACCACAAGCCTCTATAGTATCAAGGTTTACTGAAAGTATTTCAGTGTGTTTCTCTATCCTGGCTACCTGATCTTTGGTTAGTAAGCTATGTGCAGATTCACTCATTACAAGGTAATTTTTCTGTTTTCCCTGTACCTGCAGCATATTTCCGGCAAAATTACCCAATTGTTTTTCTGTTAGCAGTATAAGTTCTTTCCCATCTTCGCGCAGGCTGTTTAATACGCTCTTACGTTCTTTTTTATCATCTATACAATCAGCACAAATAATTGCAAAAGTAGTGCCAATGCTCATCATAACATTAGTATGATAAATCGGCTTGCGCTCCCCCCCTGCAACGGTTTGAAAAGCCTCAAATATAATAGGCGAAAGTTCAAAATCTTCACAATACTCTATCATCAGTTCTTCATCCGCACGGGGCGAAAGTGCGCAATATGCTTTATGGTTTTCACGGTCTAAAACCAGGCTTCCGGTACCTTCAAGAAAAACGCCCTCTTCTTCGGCGCTGGTATAATCTATAATATTCTCGATAACAAAGCCATGATCTTCCAGCATTTCAAACACATCTTCACGGCGTTCGCCACGGCGGTTTTCTGCAAACATAGGGTATATTGCTACATCGCCATTTTCATGAAACGACACCCAGTTATTAGGAAAAACTGAATCAGGAGTATCCGGTGTGGCTGTATCATCCACCATAATTACATCTACCCCAATGCCCCGTAACTTTTGCACAAAGGCATCAAACTCCTGTTGTGCTTTTGCGTTTACGGTTTCGGGCAGCAGGTTATCTACCACTTTTTGGTAATAATTATTAACGGCCGTTTGCTCATTCATACGGAATGCCACGGGCCTAATCATTAGTATTGTATCGGTTATCTGCTTCATTTTATGGTAAATTTAGTCGCGTATCAGCGGCAGGGTGCTACACCTTAGCAGGCCCTCCTGCTTGGCAATTTCGGCATAGGGTACTTCTTCTACCGTAAAGCCGTTTTTGAGCAACCATTTTTTTAAACGTATAAAATTCTTTTCAATAACTACAACATTAGTATCTATAGAAAAAAAGTTAGACGTCATGTGATACATTTCTTCCCTTTCTATATGAAAAAGGTTCTCGCTACCAAACAGGTTTACAAGGTACATATAATCTGCCTCTTCGCGAAACCCGCTTTTATAAATAACACCTTTATCCTTACCTACCGGCTGAAAGCAGCAATCCAGGTGCAGGGCATTATCGCGGGGTTCTATACGCGATTTCATCAGGTCAAACTCTTTTACTGTTTTGTGTGGAAAAAGCTTTTTAATAAAGTCAACCCCCTGGGTATTGGTACGCGCAGTTATATAATCTTTATAATCGCTCCCTTTATAAGTACCTACAAAAATATGATCATCCCAAAGTATAACATCCCCCCCTTCAATATGCGCTTCTTCAGGCGGTGTAATCACTTTTGCCGGATCAATACGATTAATAATATATTGTATGGCATCCTGCTCACGGGCACGTTCAGGCAGTATATTGGCTTTAATAAAAAGGTCGTCTATCACAAAACCAATATCCCTGCTAAAAATCTGGTTATAATTTTCTATAAGCTCCGGGCGGAATACCTCAACATTATATTTTTTAAATACTGTATTCAGGGCTTCCATCTCCACTATCATATCTTCTTCAGACGGATACGTGCCTGCTTTTATATGTTCCAGTGATTTAGGGTCATACGCTTCGTGCTCAGCCGGAACCGGCCCGTTACTTTTAGCGGTTCCCAGTATAACTGCTTTTAATTTTGATGTTTCGTTCTTTACATGTAATTGAAGCATGGCGTGTATTTTGGGCAAATATAAAAAATTAAGATGGCCTGTTGCTCAAAAAATAAAAAAGCCACCCTTAAATAAGAATGGCTTTTTGTATAAGTGCTTAAAACTACCTTTTATCTACCGGTACAAAATCCCTTAACGGGCTACCTGTATATATTTGGCGCGGACGGCCTATTGGTTCTTTATTAAGACGCATTTCTTTCCATTGGGCTATCCAGCCCGGAAGGCGGCCAATAGCAAACAATACTGTAAACATTTCTGTTGGTATACCCATAGCCCTGTAAATAATACCACTATAAAAATCAACATTTGGGTATAGATTCCTGGATTTAAAATATTCATCCTTCAGGGCAGCTTCTTCCAGTTTTTTTGCAATATTAAGTATTGGGTCATTTACACCAAGTGCTTCTAATACATCGTCTGCCGCTTTCTTAATAATTTTAGCGCGTGGGTCAAAGTTTTTATATACCCTGTGGCCAAAGCCCATAAGGCGGAACGGATCTTCTTTATCTTTTGCTTTTGCAAGATATTTATCAGCATCGCCACCGTTAGCCTGAATTTCTTCAAGCATTTCCAGTACGGCCTGGTTAGCACCGCCATGTAGTGGACCCCAAAGCGCTGATACCCCTGCAGATATAGAGGCAAACAAACCGGCATGTGAGGAACCAACAATGCGTACTGTAGAAGCCGAACAGTTTTGCTCATGATCGGCATGCAGTATAAATAACTTATCTAAAGCATTTACAATTACCGGATCTATTTTGTAAGGCCCGGTAGGTAACTCAAACATCAGCCTTAAAAAGTTTTCTACATGGCCTTTAGTATTATCATAATAATTTAATGGATAGCCCATCTTTTTCCTGTAAGTCCAGGTAGCTATAACCAAAAATTTGGCCATAGTTTTACAAACGGTATCATACAGTTCTTCTTCATCATTTACATCTACCGGCTGCGGATTAAATGCAGTTAAGGCACTAGTAAGCGATGCGAGTACTCCCATTGGATGGGCCGTTTTAGGGAAACCGTCAATTATATTTTTCATTTCCTCATTTACGAGGGTGTATTTTTTTATATCATTTTCAAATTTTTCTAACACAGCCGCAGCAGGAAGTTCTCCAAAAATCAACAGGTAAGAAACCTCTAAAAAACTTGATTTTTCTGCAAGATCTTCTATTGTATAGCCCCTGTAGCGCAAAATTCCTTTTTCACCGTCCAAAAAAGTAATTTCACTTTTACAGGCCCCTGTATTTTTAAAGCCCGGATCTAAAGTTACAGCGCCTGTTGCACCGCGTAATTTATCTATCTCAATGGCTGTTTCATTTTCGGTACCCACAATAAGCGGAAACTCGTATTTTTTGCCATCAATTTCTATTGTAGCTGTGTTTGACATGATTTTTTATGTAAAGTATTATGAATTGAAATATATAACCCTGCGAATTTAATAAATTACAAATTATTTATGAAGGAAATTATGTACTATAATGGTTTACTTTATGAAAATACTGCATATTTAATATCTGTTTAACTCCATATCACAAATTGAAGATAGTGGTAGTTTTTCACTTTTATTTACAATGCATAATAAAAAGGGGCTGTCTCAAAAGTGAGTCAGCCCTATTTTTTTTAAACAAATAAGGGAGCCCGCGGGTTCCCTTTATT
>NZ_JBELPZ010000011.1:0-102824 GCF_046000445.1 Flavobacterium rhizosphaerae
CAATCAGCGTTTTCTGCCGATTGGGCATATATGTAAATCATCTGGGTCGAAGTGATGATATCACCAGCGCTAAGGGCGTCGCCGGTAGCCTGGCTGCCTGTATAATAATTACCAACGGTAAGCACCGGCAACTGGTAGCTATCACACTCGGTAACATCTGATATTACATCAGGCACAGGCACGGGAACTGCTGTTACTGTTACAGAAGCAGGTGTTAAACAACCTAAATTGTTTACAATAACTTCATAAACACCACCTTCAGTTATAGTGATACTAGGAGTAGTTTGATCTAAAACTTCATCATCAAGTGTCCATGTGTAAGTAGCAACTTCAGGATCAAAATTACCAGGGGTAACTTCAATAACTCCAGTACTTCCTTCACATATACCAAAATCCTCGGTTATAGTAAATTCCGGATAAAGACTCTGTATGATAAGATCGAAATCTCTTATAATCACACAATCAGAAATAGAAATTCTCACATAAACAGTTTGCTGATACTGCACTACATTTTCATAAGTAAGTGGCAGCGGATTCTCATTATTCTCTGCTTCTTCATAAGAAAGGTGATAGCTTATTACATAATCTTCAATATTTTCTACACCATCCAGTATAATGTTGTTATTCTGCCCAAGGTCAAAAACATCATATCCATCATCATCACAAGCTGCAAGGTCATCCGGAGGAGAAGTAACTTCATTAATATTAGGATAAAACTCCACAGTAACATTACCTTCACGAACACATTCTGTATCAGGTGCAGTAGCTTCAAGTGTATACTCCCCAGATTCAGAAACAACTAAATCCGGCCCTGTTTCTCCATCAATTAATTCGCCTTCCAGGTACCATTCAAAACTGTATATATCAGGATCAAGGTTTGAAGATAATGTATACGTTTCGCCAGAACATAAGGCTGTACTGTTTTCAACTAAAAGGTCATCACCCAATGGCACGTTACCTAAATTCATACTTCCTGCTAATAAGAATATAGCCGATGAAACTCCGTCATCACCTTCATTAGCAATTATCATTTGCATGCTATACTCGTGATTAGCCTCAAGCACATAAGGCGTAAAGGCCTGCATTGGCACAGTCATACCATTTAGGTTTATAGCCCCTGTAACGCCGTCGGCAGGTATATACTGGCCAAAATACTCTTCATTTACAGCCTCACAATAGCCGTTATCAGGGTGTATATTGGTAACTAATATTAATTGTCCGTTTGGAAGTACTGCAAGATTTGTAGATTCATTCGTTTCCAAATCGGTTAATATAAATGCAAACACATCCGAATATATACATTCAAAACTTGGTGTACCATATTCGTTTGACGCAAAAAGGAAATCAAATAACGGAACTCCTTGTGGTATATTTTCTACCGGAGAGAAATCAAATTTAATAGAAGTTGAGCCGTGTGTAGAGCCAGGACCACCTGTAAAATCAGGATAGTTTGCCAATATGTCTTCAAGCTGGGTTTCTATTTCTTGATTCTCCCAGCCTCCGCCAAATGAATTGAAGTCATTCGGGCCTGGAACATTGGTTTCAGCATCTCCACTCACCAATACTATACCGCTATCAAACGGGAAGTCTGCCTCATTTTTCTGGAAATATCCTATACCATTACTACCTATATCTTCTCCGGTTTTCCATTCAACATTATCAACATAAGCACATTCTGAACCAATAAATACATCCTGTATCAGTTCTGGCACTGTATAATCAGTTTCTGAAACATAGATAGGTGGTTCGGGGGTGCTTATACAAACCTCAAAGCTGGTAGGTTCTGTAGGGTCTGGGAAATAAGTGGTAAATACCATAATATAATAGGTTTCTCCCACCGTCAGGTTATTTATGGAGCCCGGATTATCATAACCGCAATAAATTTGTGTCATGTCTCCACAATCATCGCCTTCATAAACTGCAAAGTAAAAATACGATCCGACTGCATTATTAACGCTAACAACATGTGCTGAACTTGTTGCTTCAAAAGAGTACCACACATCATATTCAGGTGTAGTCCACATACAATCCTGGTACATATCAGAAGAGGTAGCCCCTGTAATAGTACCCATTGCATATTCTATACAATCAACACCTTCGTTAACCGGAACATTTGTAGGGCTATCACAATCATCATTTTGAATAAGGGTTGTAAATGTAAAAGGTCCGCTCCATGTGCTGTTACCGTCTTCTCCTCCACAAATTGCCCTTACATAAAACTGATATGTTGTACCAGAATCAAGAGAAGGAACAGTCAATGGATTATCTGTAGTAGTAGTACCTACATCATCAGGACCCGGTGCAGTTGAACCGTAAGGAAGCAGAAAATACTCCCAGGTAGTGGCACTGCCCATCTCTGTCCATCCAAAGGTGGCCTCATCCAAGCCTACGCCTGATATTACTATATTCTGTGGTTTAGGACAGGCCGGTGGCGTACAGGTGCTAATACCTGTATATAAAGTAGTACCCGGTGAGCCTGTACCTGAAGGTTTTGTATATACATCTTCAAGGTAAGCATCATAAAGCACAAAACCTACCTCACTGGCGAACAATCCTCCTTCATTCCAATATACTTCAAACTCTACATCCGGGCAAAGAGGTATCTGAGCTGTTACAGGGCCGTTTCCGGTTGTAAATGTACTCCCTACGGTAGCTACTACTATACCATTCTGTATTATGCTCATGGTATTACCATTCCAGCCATCTCCAAAGCTGTCAGTCATACTTATAGTATAATTACACTGCTCTTCGGGCTCACATATCAGGGTATTAAATGTTACCACGTCTGACCACTTACTTTCGTCCGTATCTTCGGTACATATAGCTTTTACATATACATCATATATAGTGCCCGATTCAAGGTCAATATCATATACAAAAGGAGGGGCAGCATTTACCATAACGCCACTGGTAGTATCATCCGGTGCAGGAGAGCCTTGCTCAACTACATATACTTCCCACTGGGTAGCCGAACCTGTTTCGGTCCAGTTTATTGTTGCTGTATCAAGGCCAATATCTGTTATGCTAACATCTATTGGTTTAGGACAGGTAGGCTCCATAGTAAATTCAAAAGGGCCAGCCCATGTGCTATAATCACCGGTATCACTATCACAAACTACACGTACATAAAATTCATACGTTTCATCTGGCTCCAGAGCTTCGCCTGCTGTAGTTTCATCAACACCCACTACAGGGTTGGTGGCGGTATATACACCAGAATCAGTATCCGAAGGAGCAGGGCTGCCCGCAGGAACTACGTAATATTCCCAATCACCTTCACTTAAACCTCCCCAGCCTAAATCAACTGTAGTGGTAGTAATATTTGTTGCTGCAAGGCCCGATACAGGTAAGCATGCAGGAGTATCACAATCTACAGATCCTGAATATAATAAACTATCCTGAGAGCCTTCACCAGGATCTTTGCTATAAAGAACCTGGGCGAAAGGGTTAACTATAGACACGCCTACTTCTGAAGCAAAGCTGCCTCCTGAGTTCCAATACAATTCAAAAGGCTGCCCATTACATAATGGAACAGCTATAGTTTCTGGCCCTGTTCCCTCTTCAAGAGTTATGGTAGCCATAGTAATGCCGTTTTGAGATACCGTCATGGTGTTGCCGTTCCAGCCGTCGCCATAAGAGTCCAAAACAATAAACTCATAGGTACATTGCTCACTGGTTTCACAAACACTTGTACAAAAATTTTCAGGGCCTATCCAGTCACTGGTACCCCCGTCGCCACATACCGCACGTACATAAAATTTGTAGCAGGTACTGGCGGTAAGGTTTTCAACAGTTATAGGCAGGGTGCCGGTGTATACAACCCCTTGCCCAACAGGCACATCGTCATCGGCTACAACCTCTACTTCCCAGCTGGTAGCCCCACTGGGGTTATCCCAGCTAAGGTCAGCTGTGGTAGCCCCAAAGTTACTGGCCGTAAGGCTGCTCTCGGTAGGGGCAAGGCATTCTGAAACCACTTTTACGTTGTCTATTAGCCAACGGTCCATCTGGTCGCCTTTCATGATAAAGGCAATATAAACCTGGTCGCCGGCAGTACCGGCTATATCAATTACTTTTTCAACATAATCCAGCTGTACCGGGTTTATTTCCAGTTCTGTCCATCCATCGCTGTCAATCAGTGATATAAATGTTGAAGGGTCGGTTGGGTCGGTACCCATACGTACATCATAAACAGACCCCTGGTTGTTGTTAAGGGTAAGCCTTGAAAAAAAGTGCAGTTCAGCATTTTCAGGCAGTGTAAACTGTTTGGTTATCAACCAGTCTTCGGTCAGGTTGGTACCTGTACCCGGTGCATTATCACGGTCAAGGAAGGCTGCATGGCCTGAGCCTCCGTATGCAGGGTAATCTGAGGTACTGGCCTGTTGTGTCCAGAATTTTGACGGACCGTTGGGGGCCACATTCCTGATATACCATCCCGGCGGGCCGTAGTTGCCCTCACCGAACCCCGCAAGCGCAGGGTATGGAGTCCATGTACCTTCAAATCCCTCCTCGGCAAGCTGTGCCGACATCTGGAACGTAAAGGCCATGAAAAATAGCAAAAGAGTAATTTTTTTCATAGAATTTAATTTAACCGTTTGTGTTTAAACATCCGAAAATAAACAAAAAAAACATACTATAAAGCCTCTTTGTTAAACATAATGTAATTTTTAACTAAAAAAAACAAAATTCGCCTATAATGTTATAGATTTAAAACATTGTTCAAAACAGTTAAATAGTAACTATTTTAACATTATTAATAAAATATTGTATTTGTATCTTTGCAGCATTATTTAAATTCCGGAATGGATAGAAAAATATATTTTGCATCGGACCAGCATTTTGGCGCTCCAACACCTGAAAAAAGTTTTCCCCGTGAAAAACGTTTTGTTGCATGGCTTGATATAATTAAAGAAGATGCCGGCACACTTTTTTTAGTTGGTGATTTGTTTGATTTTTGGTTTGAATACAAAACGGTTGTACCGAAAGGCTTTATAAGGGTTCTTGGAAAACTTGCAGAACTGCGGGATTGTGGTATTGAAATTTACTTTTTTACCGGCAACCATGACCTTTGGATGCATGATTATTTTGAAAAAGAATTAAATATCCCTGTATATCACAAACCCAAAGAATTTACCTTTAACGGCAAAACATTTTTTATTGGCCATGGCGATGGGCTGGGGCCAGGTGATAAGGGATATAAAAGAATGAAAAAGGTTTTTACCAATCCGCTGGCCAAATGGTTGTTTCGCTGGCTACACCCTGACATAGGAGTGCGCCTGGCACAATATCTTTCGGTAAAAAATAAATTAATATCCGGAGACAGCGACGTTACATTTTTAGGTGAAGAAAATGAATGGCTGGTGCTATATGCCAAGAAAAAACTACAACAAAAACACCGTGATTATTTTGTTTTTGGCCACCGCCACCTGCCTATGACATTAAAAGTTGGGGAAAATTCAATGTATATAAACCTGGGCGACTGGATAAGCTATTTTACCTATGGTGTTTTTGATGGTGAACATTTTGAACTAAAAGAGTTTACCACACTGTAATGATTAACAGTATATGAAGCCTCTTAATTAAAAGAGCTGATGCATTGATATATTAAAACATCATTGTATTATTCCTCACAACGTATGTCACGCAAGCGTAATTGCAGGCTTACTGCTCCATTCCATTCGTTTTCATCTATCGAATATACTGCATCAAAAAAATCTCCGTTGCAGGCCATTTGCGCCTTTTTTGCCAAACCAAAGCCAATAGCTGCATACCCTTGCTGGGCTGAATGCTCCTGCCGTACAAAAAGGCGAAGGTGTGTATTTTCAGTACCTATTGTTTTACCAAAACCGGTATCAATAACATTACGGGTTATAAAAACAGGGGTCATATTACCGGGGCCAAACGGCTCAAACTGTTTTAGTATCCTGAAAAATTTAGGGGTTATATCATCAAAATTAATTTCGGCATCAATACTTACTTCCTGTATTAACAATTCAGGATCTATGCTTTCTGCTACTACACTTTCAAATTTTTCCCTGAAAACAGGATATTGAGATTCATCCAGTGTTAGCCCGGCGGCATACATGTGCCCCCCAAACTGTTCCAGGCAATCGGCACAGGCCTCTAAGGCATTATACACATCAAACCCTTTTACAGAGCGTGCCGATGCAGCCAGTTTGTCGCCACTTTTGGTAAATACCAGTGTGGGACGGTAATAGGTTTCGGTTAACCGGGATGCCACAATACCTATTACCCCTTTGTGCCAGTTTTCATCATATACTACGGTTGTAAACCTATTATGATCGCTGTTTTGTTCTATTTGCAAAAGCGCTTCTTCGGTTATCAGCTTATCAAGGCCTTTACGGTCAGCATTAAACGTTTCTATTTCTGCAGCATAAAATTCGGCACGCGGCACATCATATTCTGTAAGGAGTTGTACTGCGTGCCCGCCATGCTTAATACGCCCCGCAGCGTTAATACGCGGTGCAATAATAAACACCACATCACTAATAGTAAGTTTTTGCTTATGCACTCCCTGCAACAAAGCCTTTAACCCGGGGCGGGGACTATTGTTTATTACTTCCAGCCCAAATTTTGCCAGCGTACGGTTTTCGCCGGTTATAGGTACTATATCTGCTGCAATGGCGGTGGCTACCAAATCAAGATATGGCATAAGGCTCTCTATACCCCGGTTACGGTTGGCTGCTAAGGCCTGCACCAGTTTAAAGCCCACCCCGCAACCACAAAGTTCGTTATATGGATAGCTGCAATCATCACGTTTAGGGTCTAATATGGCTACAGCATCCGGCAGCTCATCTCCCGGGCGGTGGTGGTCACATATAATAAAATCTATTCCTTTAGCTTTGGCATAGGCTACTTTATCTATTGATTTTATACCGCAATCCAGTGCAATAATAAGTGTGCATGCATTATCATCAGCATAATCAATCCCGGCAAAAGAAACACCATACCCTTCGGTATATCTATCGGGTATATAAGTAGCTACGTTGGGGTAAAAAGTTTTAAGGTATGATGACATTAATGCTACTGCCGTAGTACCATCTACATCATAATCGCCAAAAACCAGTATATTTTCACCTTTTGATACCGCCGCTTCAATGCGTGCTACAGCTTTATCCATATCCTTCATCAGGTATGGGTTGTGTAAATCATCTAACGAAGGGCGAAAAAATGTTTTGGCCTCATCAAATGTTTCTATACCGCGTTGTACCAAAAGTGATGCAATTACGGCATCAACATTTAAAACCGAGGCAAGGTGGTTAACTTTATCAGAATCGGGTTTTGGTTTAAAGGTCCAGCGCATAATAATTAACTATCTCTCAAAAGTAGACACAAAAGTACTAACAACGCAAAAATAATTTTTGGCAGTGCGTAAAACGCATTTGGAATAGCATTAAATTTGCGGCTTGCTAATACCCCTTTATGAAGATTAAATTCAACGGCTTTGTTTTCGCATTGATTGCTGCCATTTTTGTTGCCTATCTGTTACCCACAGGCCCCGAAATATTACACCTGCATACGGTTACGGATATAGGTATTGGACTTATCTTTTTCTTTTACGGTTTAAAACTCTCTTTTAGCGAGATAAAAAAAGGATTATCTAATTACAAACTGCATTTGCTTATACAGCTGAGTACTTTTATACTCTTCCCTGTGGTGATACTACTCGCAAAACCGCTTTTGGTGAATTTGCTTGGCGAATTGTTTTGGGTAGGGCTGTTTTTTATGGCGGCGCTGCCTTCAACCGTATCATCATCAGTAGTAATGGTATCGCTGGCTAAGGGCAATGTGCCTGCTGCTATTTTTAATGCGAGCATTTCCGGGCTTATTGGGCTGGCGGTAACCCCGCTATGGATTGGCCTTATTGTGAATGAGGTTCAGGGGATATCTTTCATGGATATTTTACCTAAGCTGCTAATGCAGATTATTATACCCATTACACTGGGTATTTTGCTAAATGGCAAACTGGGCCATATTGCCAAAAAGCACAGTAAAAAAATAAGCACTTTTGATAAGTGTATTATTGTACTTATAGTGTACTCCAGCTTTAGCGAATCGTTTACCAGCAACTTGTTTGCCGGGCTGGAGTGGATACAGTTTGCTTACCTTTTTGCCGCTATTATGATTTTGTTTTTAGTGGTGATGTTTTTAATGAACAGCTTTTCAAAAGCATTAGGCTTTACTACCGAAGACCGTATTACGGCCTTGTTTTGCGGTTCTAAAAAGTCGCTTGTACACGGTTCGGTAATGGTTAAGGTTATTTTTGGCGACTCCCCCAATGGTGGTATTTACATTTTGCCGGTGATGCTGTACCATATCTCACAGATAATTATTATTGCCATTATTGCCGAGCGTTTGGGTAAACGGAACATTAAATCTGCCGGGGCTGTTGCCTGAATTAATATGCTTGGTTAACCTTCAGAAAATACATAACAAACCATGATTTATATCAGTTTCTAAGCTCTTTTTGGTGCCTAATTTTGGTGTGTAATTAAAACTAATACACATGAAAAAAATACTTTTTGCCGCAATAGCGCTATCGTTGTTCGGCCTAAATCAGGCGCAGGCTCAGGATGATGAAAATACAACCGATTTTAAAAAATGGCAGGTCCGCCTGCGTGGCGTTGGGGTTATACCTGATGAAAGTGCAGATATAAGCACTATTGGCGGCAATGTAGCCATTTCTAACTCGTTTATCCCCGAACTGGATTTTACGTACTACTTTACCAAACACATTGCGGCTGAATTGATACTGGGTACTACAAAACATGATGTACATACCACAGCCTCGGATATTTCGGCTATTGGTGGGCCAAGCAGTACCAATGTTGACCTTGGTAGTGTATGGTTGTTACCCCCTACCCTTACTGTACAATACCACTTTTATCCCGGAAAAGTATTCAGGCCCTATGTAGGTGCCGGAGTTAACTATACTATTTTTTATAGTGTTGACGAAGGCAGTACCGTTAAAGATGTAAGTTATGATAATGCGTTTGGGTATGCTTTTCAGGGTGGTTTTGACCTGATGCTGAACGACACGTTTTTTATAAATGTAGACTGTAAGAAAATATTTTTAAAGACTGATGTTTCTGTAGATGCTTCCAATTTGGCGCCCGGACTTTCCATTCCTGCTAAAGTAGATATTAACCCGCTGCTATTAGGTTTTGGCGTAGGTATGAAATTTTAAGAAACCATTTATATATAATCTAATCAGTAACCCCGGGGCTTTAGTTTCGGGGTTTTTTAATGGCATTATTACGGCACGGTTTGGGTAAGCGGGGGGCTAGATAGTCGGGTTACTTAATGTTTTTAATTTCCCAGGTTTCCATAATAGTTTCCTGCCAGAGATTGCTTAATTACAAAACTTACCTGATATTGAAATTAATAATTTATAGAAAGCTTTGCCTATTGCTGAAAACAAATGTAATTCCAATCAGATATTTAATCATGATACCCACGTATTTATAACCTCAACAATATACCATTTACCTTTTCTCTTTTCAAGAAAAACAACGCCGCCAGCCCCAACCAAATCTCCCTCCATATATCCTGCTTCCATTACGGCAAAAGTTTTTGTTGTATCGAACATTATGTGCGAGAAACTAAAAACACCGGCAAAATTAAAATCATAATTAGTACCCCATATGGAATAACGATCAGGAAAAGTTGAAAGATACCTGAATTTATATTGGGTTTTTCCCTGATAAGGTGCAACATCAAATTTTATTTTCTCTGGCGAAATAGTATCCGGCATTAAGTTCCTTTTCTCAAATTCCTTTTTTACTGCATCGTAGTCATCAAAAGCTTCTAGTGTATCTGCAATTGCAATTACAAGATTAGCCGTGTCTTGCTTAATCCTCCTGATTTTTATATCAAGTGATTTATGGCTTTGGGCAAGCTTAGCACTGTCTGACTCCATACCCGGATAATAATCAAAAATTGCCCAGGAAATTCTCCTGTCTATACAAACTGAATCTACAAGCGCGGGAAATATATCCTGAAATACTTCATTTTCAAGTTCGGCATATGAAGGTTTGCTATTGCAGCTAACTATTATAGCTAAAGCCGGGAATAATAGTAGTTTTATTAGAATAGCCTTCATATCGGCGGTATTGAGATGATGTTACCTTGTAGCTTTACCTCCCACAACAGCCACAATTTCCCCTTTTGGCGGGTGGGCTTCAAAATGGGCCAGTACTTCTTTTGCTGTACCGCGTACAGTTTGCTCATGCAGTTTGCTAAGCTCCCGCGATACCGATACCGGCCTGTCTTCGCCAAAATACTGCACAAACTCGCCAAGGGTTTTTACCAACTTGTGCGGTGATACATAAAATATTATGGTCCGTATTTCTTCAGCAAGGGCTAAAAAGCGGGTTTGGCGCCCTTTTTTATCGGGCAAAAAGCCTTCAAAAACAAACTTATCGTTAGGCAGGCCACTGTTTACCAGTGCGGGCACAAAAGCAGTAGCGCCGGGTAAGCACTCCACATCAATGCCATTTTCTACACAGGCACGGGTAAGCAAAAAACCGGGATCGCTAATAGCGGGTGTACCCGCATCACTAATCAGGGCTATGGTTTCGCCGCCCTTTAGCCGCTGCACAATAGTTTCTACCGTTTTATGTTCGTTGTGCATGTGGTGGCTCTGCATGTGCGTGCCAATATCAAAATGCTTCATAAGCTTGCCGCTGGTACGGGTATCTTCTGCTAATATCAAGTCTGCTTCCTTTAGCACTGTAATAGCGCGAAAGGTCATGTCTTCCAGGTTGCCTATGGGCGTGGGTACAATATAGAGTTTACCCATTAATCGTATTTTTTCTCGATAAGCGACATAAACCGCTCTTCATATTCTTCTTTGCCTGCCCAGTTATTGTAATCAGGCTTAATGAGTTCCTGTACAAAACGCTGGGCTTCTTTAAAATTATCTATTGTATTCAGTTGCGATATTACGCGGTTAAGGTCTTCGCTACTACCGGCAAACAGGTGCTTTTCAAAAGCAATACGGTCATTAAGCCCTAAAGATATTACTTTGCCAAGGCTATCGTTTAATGAGCGTGAAGCTTTTGGCTCTTCCCTAAGCGGTTCAGGCTGCTTTGGGGTTTCAGTTTTTGGGGTTTCCTGTACCGTTGTTTCTGGTTTGGGTGTTTCTGTCTTATTACCGTAGGGCGATTTAGAAGGTTCCCAGTTACGCCAGTCGTCATTTTCGCCCTCTGTCTGCTCCTCAGCCTGCGCAGATGTTTTCTCCTCCTCACACTTTCTTATAAATTCAGGTTCTTTATAATTGTGAAAATCTTCAAGGCCTATCTGCCCGTTGGACGGTTTTACGTCCTCCTTTTCATCCGGGGCACCTTTACGCTCAAAAGCAAACTCAAAATTGTAAATTTCCTCATCTGTTTTTGCTTTTGCATCCGGCTCAATGGTTTTTATCTCAGCATCAGCTGCCTGTTCAACCTCTTCGGCCTTACTCTCATGCGCATTGGTAAATACTGCCTGGGCAGAACTTTCCTCCTTCTTAATATCTTCTTCGGGTTTTTCTACCTGAACTTTTACTTGGGGAGTTTTTTCTTCTTTTTCTTCCTTCTCTTCCTCTATAGCTCTACTGGCTTCTTCTACCGCTTCAGGCTCCGGTGCTGCTTCAGCTTCCTTCTGTATTTCAGGCTCCCCTACTACCTCATTATTTTCGGTTTCGGTATTTTCTTTTTCTTCCGCTTCTTCCGCGGCATTATCCTTTTCTATAGCATTACCCTCCGGTTTTGCTTCTGCAGGAATTTCGGCTACGCCATATATCTCTTCAAGCTTTCCTAATGCAGATGCCTGTTCGGTACCGGGTTTTATTTCTCCAAAATTATCTTCAACAAATTTAAGTACCGCAAGTGCCTGGTATAACTTTTGGGTTTCCTGCATAAGCTGGTCAAGCTGCGATTTATTTTTTAATTTAAGTACCCGGTGTGCAATGCTTATCAGTTCACCTTCTAACTTTTTCTTCATAACTTTTAGGATAATAAGGGGTGGCGCAATAGTTTTTTAATAAATTTGTTTCAATACAAAGTAACACAAAACATTTCTGTTTTTACAGCCTTAAGATACAAAATGTTTCTCGAAAATACAGTAAATCATAAAGAACAGTTTGGGTGGATAGAGGTAATCTGCGGGTCTATGTTTTCCGGTAAAACGGAAGAACTGATACGCCGCCTGAAACGGGCAAAATTTGCAAAACAAAAAGTTGAAATTTTTAAGCCCGCTATAGATACCCGTTACCATGATGAAATGGTAATATCTCATGATGCCAACGAAATACGCAGCACCCCGGTAGAATCGGCCTCGGTAATACGGTTGCTGGCGCAGGGCTGTGATGTGGTGGGTATTGATGAAGGCCAGTTTTTTGACGAAGAAATAATAACGGTGTGTAATGACCTTGCCAACAGCGGCATACGTGTTATTGTAGCCGGGCTTGATATGGATTTTAAAGGTAACCCTTTTGGCCCTATGCCGGCACTTATGGCTACTGCCGAATATGTGACCAAAGTACATGCCGTATGCACACGCACGGGCAACCTGGCCAATTACAGTTTCCGAAAAGCGAATAATGACAAGCTGGTTTTACTGGGCGAAACCGAAGAATATGAGCCCCTGAGCCGCGCTGCTTATTATGAAGCTATAAAAAAACAGGGGGAAAGTAAGGACGCGTCAAAAAAAGATTTGCGATAATATCTTTTAAAATACATATATAATTTCTCTTTACTACCTTGAGCATCCACATAAAACATATTACCCCGGCCATACATGCCCGTTTTGAAGGAGTTATACCGGATATGGAAATAGACAATGTGTCTATAGACAGCCGGTCTTTACAAAACAACAGCGGCACCTTGTTTTTTGCGCTGAAAGGCCAAAACCGTGACGGCCACAACTTTATACCTGCCCTGACAGAAAAGGGTGTACGGAATTTTGTAGTAAGCCATATCCCGGAACAGGCACAGGGTGCAGCTAACTTTTTTGTGGTGCCCGATGTACTGAAGGCCTTACAGGATTTTGCAGTGTACTACCGTGGGCTGTTCAGTTTTCCGGTTATTGCCATTACAGGCAGCAGCGGAAAAACCATTGTTAAAGAATGGCTTAATTTTTTACTGAGCCCCGATTATAACATCATCCGCAGCCCTAAAAGTTACAACAGCCAGGTTGGGGTGCCCTTATCGGTTATCGGCATTAACCAAAAACATAACTTTGGTATTTTTGAAGCGGGTATTTCTACAGTTGGCGAAATGGAAAAGCTGGAACCCATCATCAGGCCTGCTATTGGTGTGCTTACAAATATTGGCCAGGCCCATGACGAAGGTTTCACAGGACGTGCTCAAAAAATAGCCGAAAAGTTAAAGATTTTCAAAAATACCGAAGTAATTATCTTACAAAAGAGTGATGATGTGCAGGCCTTACTCAACCCCGGCAGCAAGACTTTTACCTGGAGTTTTGAAGAAGGGGCCGATGTAAAAATAGGCCTTAAAAAACAATCGGGAAGCACCGTTATTAAGGCAAGTTATTTGTCTGGTTTTGAAATAACTATCCCTTTTACGGATGAGGCTTCTATAGAAAATGCCATTACCTGCCTTATGGTATTGCTGTATATGGGCTACACACCTGAAGTAATAGGAACCAGGCTTTCAGCACTTTATCCGGTTGAGCTGCGACTTCAGGTTAAAAATGGCAATAACAACTGCACTATTATTGACGATAGTTATAATTCAGACTACCAATCACTTAAAATAGCGCTCGACTTTTTAGAGCAGCACAAAACCCATAAAAAAACTACCGTAATATTATCTGATATCTTCCAGAGCGGTTTTGAGACTGATGAACTGTACCGCAAAGTGGCCAGGCTACTTTCGGCACACAACATTAGCCGCGTAATAGGTATTGGGCGCACCATCAGCAAGAAGCTGGCTGAATTCCATGATTTTTACCCGTATAAAACTACAAAGCAGTTTTTATCGCGGTTAAATGAAAATACTTTTGAAGACGAAACTATACTCATAAAAGGTGCACGGAATTTTCGTTTTGAGGAAATTGTGGTTTTGCTTGAAGAAAAAACCCACGAAACCGTACTGGAAATCAACCTCAACGCTATAGTACACAACCTGAATTATTATAAGTCTAAACTAAAGCCCGAAACCAGGGTTATGGCTATGGTTAAGGCATTTGGCTATGGCAGCGGTAGTTATGAAATTGCCAAGATACTGGCCCACCATAAAATAGATTACCTTGGCGTGGCCTTTGCAGATGAAGGCATTGCCCTGCGCCATGCCGGGATTACCCTGCCCATTATTGTAATGAACCCCGAAAATAGCGCTTTTGCGGCTATGGCAGCCTACAATCTGGAGCCTGAAATTTATTCTGCAAAAGAGTTACAGGACTTTATAGCTATGGCACGGCAGCGTAACCTTAACAACTACCCCATACACATTAAGCTGGATACCGGCATGCACCGCCTTGGCTTTATGGAGCATGAGGTTGATGAGCTTATACAACTGCTGCAAAACAACAACTTAGTGGCAGTTAAAAGCATCTTCTCACACCTTTCATCAAGCGATGTGCCGGAATATCGCGATTTTACCCTGAAACAGATAGCACTGTTTGATAAGATTTCATCATCTATTATTGAGAAACTGAATATCAAACCCATACGCCACATACTTAACACCAGCGGGGTGTATAACTACCCCGAGGCACAGTTTGATATGGTACGGCTGGGTATTGGCATTTATGGTGTAGGCAATGATGCCTTCGAAAGGCAGCAGCTACAAACCGTAGGTACTCTTAAAACAACCATACTGCAAATAAAAGATATTGATCCTGGTGAAGGTGTAGGCTATAGCCGCCGTTACATTACACAGCAAAAAACAAAAATAGCCACACTACCCATTGGTTATGCCGATGGCATTCCCAGGGCGTGGGGTCGTAAAGGCGGTTATGTAGTGATAAACAATCAAAAAGCTGAAATTACCGGAACCATAAGTATGGACATGATGATGGTAAATGTTACCGGTATCGACTGTAAAGAGGGAGATATTGCTATAATATTTGGCGCTGCACCTACTGTAGTAGAAATTGCCCAGGCATTAGAAACCATCCCATACGAGGTTTTAACAAGTATTTCACAGCGTGTTAAGAGAATATTTTACAAAGAATAATATTGAATTTGTAACTTAGCCTTTCATCAAAAAACCAAAAACTAACAAAAACTTTAGCGTATGGCATTTATTAAAGATTTTAAAGCCTTTTTAATGAAGGGCGATATTGTAAACCTTTCTACAGCGGTTGTAATTGGTGCAGCATTCAGTAGTATTGTAAAATCGTTTACAGATGACATTATAATGCCCCCTATAGGGCTTTTATTGGGCAATGTTGACTTTACCGAACTTAAATATGTATTAAAAGAAGGCGTACCGGAGCAGGTTATCAACGGGGAAACCATTCCTGCAGTGGATGCGGTATCTATCAATTACGGTAATTTTATTCAGCTGATTATCAACTTTATTATAATCGGTTTCTGTATTTTTATGCTATTAAGGGCCTACCAAAAAACCAAGAAAAAAGAAGCAGAAGCACCGGCACCGGCAGCACCACCTGCACCCTCGGCAGAAGAGCAATTACTTATGGAAATTCGTGATGCCATAAAGAGCCAAAAGCAGTAAGCTTATTTTGTTTTAAATATAACAAAAAGTTATGAAGTTTCCGCTACACTATATATTTTAAAAAAATTCCTAACAAACCCGCCCCTACAGGGCGGTTTTTCTTTGTTATATTTTTAGCCATCAGAATACTTTTATAACTAATTTTGCCACTACATAAATCATTAATAACAATTATACTATGAAAGTTGCAGTGGTAGGCGCTACCGGAATGGTAGGCGAAGTGATGCTTAAAGTTCTGGAAGAAAGAAACTTCCCGGTTACTGAATTAATTCCCGTAGCCTCAGAGCGCTCAGTGGGCAAAGAAGTTACTTTTAAAGGCACTGCTTATAAAGTGGTAAGCCTTGAAACCGCTGTTGCTATGAAACCGGAAATAGCATTATTTTCTGCCGGGGGCGATACTTCTAAAGAATGGGCGCCAAAATTTGCAGAAGCAGGGACTACCGTTATAGACAACTCCAGTGCGTGGCGTATGGATGCCACAAAAAAACTGGTAGTGCCCGAAATTAATGCCGATACCCTTACTAAACAAGATAAAATTATAGCCAACCCCAACTGCTCTACCATACAAATGGTTTTGGCCTTGGCGCCGCTTCATAAAAAATATACTATTAAACGCGTAGTGGTATCTACCTACCAGAGCGTTACAGGTACCGGGGTAAAAGCCGTACGCCAGTTAGAAAATGAATATGCCGGTATTGAGGGCGAAATGGCTTATAAATACCCTATACACCGCAATGCTATTCCGCAAATAGATGTATTTGAAGAAAACGGCTATACTAAAGAAGAAATGAAAATGACCCGTGAAACCAAAAAAATCATGGGTGATGATGCTATAAAAGTTACTGCTACTACCGTGCGTATACCTACTGTGGGCGGGCATAGCGAAAGTGTAAATGTGGAGTTTGAAAAGGATTTTGATCTTGCGGAAGTGCGTCAGCTACTCGCTGAAACTTCAGGTATTACAATACAAGATAATATAGCTGCTTTTGAATACCCTATGCCGTTGTATGCCGAGGGTAAAGACGATGTTTTTGTGGGCCGCCTGCGCCGCGACGAAACCCAGCCTAATACGCTTAACATGTGGATAGTAGCCGACAATTTACGCAAAGGCGCTGCCACAAATGCAGTACAAATCGCACAATACCTTGTAGATAACAGGTTAGTATAATACTTTTAGCCTATATTTATAACCTGCAGCGCCATAAGCATTGCAGGTTTTTTTATAATCAGAATCTAAAATGCTGTATGGAAAAAATTGAAATACCTTTAAATAAATCAAAGTTACTTTTTGGAATTGGAGGCGCGATACTGTTTGTCACTACAGGGATATATCTTTTAAATTTGGCAGAGGAGCAAACTAAATTTAACCCTATAGTAGTTACAATAGTGGGGTGGCTGGCAATATTATTTTTTGGAATAGTGGGTATTTACGGTATGATAAAGCTATTCGATAAAAAAATAGGGGTAGCTATTGATGAAGACGGCATTTTAGACAACTCTAATGCAGGTAGCGTTGGCCTAATAAAATGGACAGATATAACTCAAATAAAAACAGAACAAATAAAATCTACAGCATTTTTATTGATTTTTGTAACTAATCCCCAGGAGTATATTAATAGAAATAAAGGGCTTAAAAAAAAGCTGCAACAGGCAAATATGAAAATGTATGACACGCCTATTGCTATAACATCAAACACACTCCAATGCAGTTTTAAAGATTTGGAAAGGCAAGTACGCGAAAAGTTTGCAGAATTAAACGCAACACAGTTGCATTTATAAAGTATTCTTTATTACCTTTGCCCTCATGAAGAGAAAGTTTGCGTTATTTAACCTTACGCTTATGGCTGTTGTTTTGTTTACAACAGCCTTTCAGTCTTTTCATGCCTTTAGCCATAAGCACACGCACAGCCATGTTCAAAATAAGGAAATAAAAAAGTTTGGTGTACAGCACCACGCTGATAATGATGATGATTGTTCCATCTGCCATTTCCATTTTGATTTTTTTATAGCGCCAGAGCAATTCTGCTTACGGTTAGATTTCCCTTTTAAAGCTATCCCCTATAGCTTTAACAGTATAGAAGGCTCACCAGCCTTTAAGGGTAGCCTGTTTGCCCTTCGTGCCCCACCTGCTTTAGTATAACCTTAAAGAATAAGCTTTTTAACCTTGCAATCTGGCTACTGTAATATGCCGGTAAATTTCCTGGTATATTACATCAATTAGCTTGCTATAGGCTATTCTTTTACAATACTGCTGTTGTACAACGGCTTAGAGGTATTATACTAAATCCCTATTTTTCATGAAGATATATTTTATGCTGCTCTTGCTGGCAGTAAGCGGGTATACATTCGCCCAGCATACGCTGTCGGGCATTGTTACTACAAGCCTGAATCAGCCCTTAACCGGCGCCCATATTCACTTAGACAACAACCATACAGTCACAATGCCCGATGGCAGCTATACATTAGGCAGTGTACCAACAGGTAAACACCGCATTGTGGCCTCATATATAGGCTACAAAAGCCTTGATACACTTGTTGATATTTATAAAGATATTACGCTCAATGTGCAGCTGAAACCTGAAACCACTCAACTGGAAGAGGTTGTACTGACAGAAAATTATACTACCCAGAATACTACCCATGAAAATCGCCTGGAACAGGACCAGATAGAAAAATACAGCAGTGCCACATTGGGTGATGCCCTAAGGGAGATACCCGGTGTAAGTACGCTTAAAACCGGTAGTGCCATAGTAAAACCCGTTATTAACGGGCTGCACAGCAGCCGCGTGCCGGTTTTTAGTAATGGGGTGCGGCTGGAAGACCAGCAATGGGGTGCTGAGCACGCCCCGAATATTGATATTAATGCTGCCGGAAAGGTTACAGTAATTAAAGGTGCAGCCGGGCTGCAATACAGTGGCGATGCCGTAGGCGGGTTGGTATTGGTAGAGCCGTTATCAGTGCTTAAAGATACGCTGTTTGGCAAAACATTGCTTACAGCAAATAGCAACGGGCGTGGGGGTGCCATAAGCAGCAGCCTGCATAAAGGTGCAGAAAGCGGCTGGGCATATAATGTAAATGGGACGCTAAAGTATATGGGTGACAGGCAGGCGCCGGATTATGTAATATCTAACAGCGGCAACCGCGAGGGCAACTTTGCCGGAAATGTAAAATATCTGGGGGACAATTATTTGTTAGGGGCTTCTTACAGCTTTTATAATGCCGAAATAGGTATTGCGGCAGCCACCCATATTGGTAATGTGGCCGATTTAGTACGAGCCATAAACAGCCAGGAACCCAGTGTAGTGCGCCCCTTTACGCATGCTATTGGCGTGCCGAAACAGCAATTGCAACACCACCTGGCAAAGTTAAATTACAAACGTAATATTACAGATAACCAAACCCTTTCGCTGCAATATGCCTTTCAGCTTAACAAAAGAAAAGAGTATGATATACGCCGGGGGGCTTTAGCTGATGTGCCTGCGTTAGATTTAACACTGGTTACCCACTCTGCCAATGCCGACTGGAAAAAAGAACAGGGTGACGAAACGTACAAAGCAGGCATTAGTGCTGCTTACCAGCATAACAATGCCAGCCCAGATACAGGTGTACGCCCACTTATACCCAATTACACCAAGTACGATGCCGGGGCTTATGGCATTTACACGCATCATTTTGCCAACAGTATTACAGGCGAGGCCGGTTTGCGCTATGATTTTAGCCATGTAGATGCTGATAAATACTACCAAATTTCCCGTTGGGATGATTTAGGCTATGACAATGGCTCTTTTGATAATATCATTGTAAAAGATTACGGCTCCCAATATCTTACCAATCCTAAATTTACCTATCACAATGTTTCGGCAAGCCTGGGATTGCGCAAGCAATTTAACCACAGCATAAACCTGTTAGGGAACCTCAGCCTTGCTATGCGCAACCCCAACCCCAGCGAGCTTTTTAGCGATGGCCTGCATCATGGCAACGCCACAATAGAGCTGGGCGACTTACGCATAAAAAAAGAGCAGTCGGTTAAAGCTTCGGCTACCCTGCTAAAAACCGAAGGCGATTTTACTTTTGAGGTTACGCCTTATATTAATTCCATCCGCAATTTTATATACCTGCAGCCCACCAAGGTTGAGTATTCCAACCGCGGCACATTTCCTGTATACCATTACAGGCAAACTAATGCGCTTTTAACCGGGGCTGATGTGCATGTAGGGTATGCCTTAAACAATCACCTGCAATATACCTTTAACGGTGCTTATGTATATGGACAAAACAGCAGCAGTAATACTGCCCTTATAGATATGCCCCCACCAAACATTAGCAACATAATACGTTATACCTGGATCGGTTGGCACGAGGCCTTTGCTGAATTGCAAAGCGAGGCAATTTTTACTCAAAAGCGATATCCCAATTATAATTTTTATGCCGATGTACCACAGGATGGGGCATTAGTGCCTACCTATGTAAACATCAGTACACCCCCCGCGGGGTACCATCTTTTACATTTAAGCAGCGGATGCAATTTTAAACTGGGAAACAAAACAGGGCTTGCGGTAAAAGTATCTGTGTATAACCTTTTTAATACCACCTACCGCGACTACCTCAACCGCCAGCGGCTCTATACCGATGAGCCGGGGCGTAACATTCAGCTACAATTAAAATTAAATTATTAATCCATAAATTTTATACCTATGAGAAATGTAAAATTCGCAGCTATGGCTGCACTAAGCCTTATCACACTTGCTTCATGCAGTAACGATGACGATTCCGGACCTGTTAATGAGGAGGAAGTAATTACTACCGTAACAGCTACGTTTACCCCCGAAGCCGGAGGCAATGCTGTAATATTAACCTCACGCGACCTTGATGGTGACGGGCCTGATGCCCCGGTGGTTACGGTTTCTGGTAATTTTTCTGTCGGCTCAGTCTATGATGGCACAGTAACTTTTTTAAACGAAATGGAAAGCCCTGCTGAGGATATTACTACCGAGATTCATGAAGAAGCGGTAGACCACCAGATATTTTTCCAGCAAAACGGGCTGGGTAACTTTGTATATGATGATACTGATGCTAATGGCCACCCGGTGGGACTGCATTTTACCTATACCGCTGCCCAAAACCCTGTGAGCAGTAACTTAATCATAACACTACGCCACCTGCCAAACAAATCAGGTCAGGGAGTTCCTGGCGGAGACATTACCAACGCCGGTGGTGGTACCGATGCAGAAGTTATTTTTCCTGTTACAGTGGAGTAATCTTTTACCTACAATATCCTGTGTGTTGTTAACCAAATATGTTCCACAGGGTATTGTAGGTTAATTTCTTAAAGAAATCTTAAAATATTACATATTTATTTTTTAACTTAGGTAAAAATTAAGCAATTATCAACCTTAACACTTTTGCCTATGTATTCAAAATTTACTCAAATAGTAAGGATCGCTTTAGGCACAATCCTGATTGTTTTTGGTGCCAATAAAATCTATAACTTCATCCCGCTTCCCCACCCGCCAGAACAAGCTGCTGACTTTTTAAATTCACTTGCTGATACGGGTTATATTCTTACGGTCGTCGCAATTTTCGAAATTATAATTGGGCTATTGCTTATATTAAAGCTTTGGGTACCATTTGCACTATTTTTGTTAGTGCCTTTATCACTAAATATTTTATTATTTCACCTTTTTCTTGATGTGCCCGCTATTGGCACAGCCATTTTGGTGGTAGGCCTAAACGGAATTTTACTCTATAAATACCGGCAAAAATATAAACCTCTTTTTATTGACTGATTTATATAATACATTTGCATACATAAAGCAACACTTAAAAAAAAGCCTGGTGTTGCTTTTTATTATACACTTTATGACTATACTAACCGATAAAACCCAACTGGTAAAATTTACAAGGTTAATACTTGGCGCAGAAGTTACAATTCTTATACTACTACCTGTAGTACTCATTCTTTTTAAAACAGACTATAATCTGGATATTTTTTATCCTGTTATACTTTTTGGGTCAGCATTTATAAATTTAGCACTACTAATTGCTGTGCTACTGGTACGCCCAAAGTTTTTCTGGCTATATAGCCTTTTATTGGTTACAATACCTGCAATGCCTGTAATATTATTACTTTGGGCAATGGCAGGTGTATCATGCTAAAACAAAATATAGCCCAGCTTTACAGAGCCATAATAAAACCCGGTAATAACATTATTGCT
This sequence comes from Flavobacterium rhizosphaerae, assembly GCF_046000445.1. Taxonomy (NCBI): domain Bacteria; kingdom Pseudomonadati; phylum Bacteroidota; class Flavobacteriia; order Flavobacteriales; family Flavobacteriaceae; genus Flavobacterium; species Flavobacterium rhizosphaerae. The sequence continues at coordinate 21,920 of NZ_JBELPZ010000011.1, forward strand.
TAATTCTTTACCACGGTAGTTGAAAGAAAAACCATAATTCCAACGTTTACGCGCGTATTTAATGCCTGCCTCGGCATTAAACCGTAATGGTATAAGCGGAAAAGTAACCGGGCTGTCATTATTAAACGGGCTGCCCTGTATGGTAGCATCAAACCCCATGTACTGCAGGTTAGGGTTAAAATATATAAACAGTTCTTCCCTATGAGCATAAACATCTTTATTAGCCGTAAGTGTAGCATTATGCAAAGCACTTTCGTATATGGGCAGCAAATTATCTTTAAGGCTAAGACGCACCATGGCCCCTACTGATGCACTTAGCCATATTGTGCCGGCATTAACTTCTCCCTGCAGGTAAAAATCTGTTTTTTCATGATAGCGTTTGGGCAGTATTTTATGGCTATAAAAAATACGCGACTGCAATGCAGGGGTGGTGGTTATCTGGTAATTCCAGCCGTGCACGGTATGTAAACCCAACACCTTATGCAGGCCTTCCTGAAATTGCCTCGCATAGGATTCCGGCCCCACAACCCCGGCCTGAAACGCCACTTTTAAAACACTTTCATTTTTAAAAAATGTATTGATGCCTGCCTCTGCAAACAGGTAACCGGCAAAAGGCCTGTCATGTACCTCTATTTCGCGCGCACGTACCGATTGAGGGTTGTAAATATATTGTCCTATTTTAAATTCATTTACCACCTTAGCTACATCTTCGGCTCGGGGTGTGCCAAGTGTACGGTAAAATATTTCTATCCCGTTGGTGTAATATTGATCGTTATAAAAAGAAGTATAGGAGTCGTTATCAGATACAAGGCCTATTTCAGAAACATGCTGTGCAAAGACAGGGCAGTAAGCAAAAAAGGCAATAATAACGCAAAAACGTATCATTATTCGTATTTCAGTTCTACATAGCGCATCAGCTTTATTATCCTGCCTTTACGCCTTTCAATATAGCCTGATGAACGGGTTGCCCTAAAACGGAACGGATTGGGTAATATGGCGGCAATGCCTGCGGCTTCGTATTTGGTAAGGCTGGCAGCATCTTTATGGTACCAGTGCTGTGCCGCTGCCTGCGCGCCATAAACCCCGTCGCCCATTTCAATACTGTTCAAATACACCTCCATAATACGTTCTTTGCTCCACAACAACTCAATAAGTACTGTAAAATAAGCCTCAAGGCCTTTACGCAGGTAACTCCTCCCCTGCCATAAAAAAACATTTTTAGCCGTTTGCTGGCTTATAGTGCTGCCCCCCTTTAGTTTTTTACCCTTTTTATTGTTTTTATAGGCTTTGTACATGGCATCAAAATCAAAACCATGGTGGGTAAGAAAACCGTCGTCTTCACTCGCAATAACCGCTTTTTGCAGGTTTGGCGATATCTCACTAATTGGCACCCAGTCGTGGCTGCTGTGCATTTCCTTTCCGTCAGCCTTTTGTTCAAAAGCCCGGCTTATCATTAGCGGTGTAAACGGTACAGGTACAAAACGGAAAAGCAGTACTGATACTACCGATAACACAAAGAACCACAGGAATAATTTCAGGACAAAACGGAATAGTTTTCGCAGCATCTGGTTTACCAATTAAAGTAAGCGAAAGTACAAAAAACAGCCCTATTATAATAATTATTTCTTGCCTTACACAGGTACTTGATAATGGAAGTTACGGAGGTATAAACAAAATACTTTTAAATCTGGCAGCATTTTTGAGAAGGTTTTTACAAACCAATTACCCTATGAAACACCTGTTTACTTTATTTACTATTATATTTTGCAATCTATTCGCCCAGGCGCAGGTAAAAATTAACCTGTACAATTCAACAGGCCATAACCTGGAAAATATTATAATTAAAGACCATAATTATGACTCGCTTAACATTGGCGAATCTAAACTTATTGAGGTGGGATCTATACATGTTTTAGGCAACACCCCTTATATTAATTTCTCTGCAATGGTGGGTGGCGTTCCCAGAAAAACCCATAAGGAATCGTTAGGCATAGGTTCCGGGATTAAATTTACCTCATACGGCACGTACAATTTATCAATCCATTTAATTAACGGGCAGCTTACTTATGGCGGTGGTATCTCACGCCATTTAAAACGATGTGGAAATGATATGCGCCCTTAAACAGAACAAACTTTTACTGCCTCTTTTTTCTTTTAAGGAAACGGCGCACCGGCTCATCATAGAGTTTAAGTGCGGCGTAAGCCAGTACAAGCGAACCAGCAAAAACAAGTACCATATAAGGCCAGGCATCATTTAAGGATGGGCGGTTTCCATCAACCGTATTTCGTTCAACATACGCCCAGTAAATGTATATAAGCGGGTAATGTGTTATGTATAGCGGGTACGAGATATCACCCAAAAACCTGCATAGCCTGCCCTGTAGCCCTCCGGGCATGCCACCCCCGGCCCCCATATACACAATTAGCGGAAATAATAAAATTATACACGCACTTTCATAAAGTCCATTAATATATAATGTTTTTTCGGTCCCCAGCCTGGGCAGGGCAAGTATGATTACCAATAGCAGGCTGCACCATAGAAAAGCGCGATGTACCGACTTTATCTTTACCACCCTAAACAGCAACAGCCCCCCAAAAAAGGGAAACATCATACGGCTGAACCCAATTTGCAGGCCACTTGCAGAAAGCTCCCAACCGCCTACCACATCTCCGTTTTTACCAAAAACAGCAACATATACCAGCGCAACAGCCGAAAGACACACCAATACAGCAAGTGCTGCCTTGCTAAGCCTGCGGCCAAAAAGAGCATAAAATATATTAGCTATATACTCATAAAAAAGAGACCATCCCGGGCCGTTGAGCGGGTGCATTTCTCCCCACCCCCTAATTTCCTGCGAGGGGGTCAGCGGCCATAATGTGCAGCCTATAAGGGTAACTATTATAAGTTTCCACACAGGCGTTTCGGCTACCTTTGGCATCCACGGGCTGGCCTGCAAATAAAACAGTACGGCACCCACAACCATACCAAAAACCACCATAGGCTGCAAGCGTACAAGCCTGCGGCGAAAAAATCCGGCAATATTCATTTTACCCCAACGGTCATCATAAGCATAGCCTATCACAAACCCCGACAGCATAAAGAAAAAATCAACCGCAAGGTATCCGTGGTTTATAATCTGGTCTTGGTGCGATGTGGCATGAGCTTCAAATATATGAAAAGCTACTACCATAAGGGCAGCTATGCCCCGCAGGCCATCCAATATGGCATAATGTGGCTTTGTAGGCAGTGCAGTGCCTTTTACAGCTTGGTTCATTGGTTTTAATTTAAATCCAAAAATAAAAAAAGTTAGCAACAGGGCACCTTAAATCTGCTTATTTAAAATTTTATAAAACACCGGGGCAATATGCAGTGCGAATTATTTATAGCTTTGTATTGTATAAAAACACTATAAAGCATTTATTGCTGTACGCTACAGCACAATAAGCCGGTATTGCAGGCGTTTGTTGTACAGAACTTATTTTTATGAAGGATATTTATATACTGTTATTACTGTTTTTTGGCATAAGTGGCATTGCCCAAACCAATCCGCAGGCTGCCACAAGTGCGCCTGATACAGAACCACTACCCGAGCCTACAAGTATTGTAACCGATTATGAACACTTATATACCCCCTACCAGGAAGAACAACTTACAGACCTGATGAACCGCCATCATTTAGAAACAGGAATTAAAATAATTTTGGTAACCATAAACCCCTTAAAAACCCAAAAAGAACATTTTGAAGAGATTATTATACATGCTGGCGATGTGCTTGGGGCCGATAAGAAAAGTATAATAATAGGCATATCTGCCGGATACCACCGCATACGCATTATTAATGGTGCCAATGTAATTCCTTACCTCAGCGATAAAAAAACCAATGAGATTATAAATGCTGTTTTTGTGCCTCAATTTGGCGAAAACCAATATTACCAGGTCACCGTTAATGGTATTAACGAAATTGTGCGGGTTATAAAAGAAGGCAATAAATAAAGCTGATAAAAATTACTGCGTGATAAATGAAATTATAGTTTTTATTATTTCTGTGCCGTTTATTATGGTGGGAAATAATTTGCTGTTAAAAAGAAATTACCTTAAAATATCGGGTAAAAAAGCTACTGCCATAATTTATAAAAACAACAGGAAATATGGCTCTGATAGTGATGAAACATATTATCCTGTGGTACGTTTTTTAACCGATAAAAATGAGCAGATAACACAGGAGCTGGATTGTGGAACAAATCCTCCAAGAACACTTGGAAAACATATTGAAGTATTGTATGATCCGCTAAACCCAAATAATGTAATTGAAAATAATACTTTTAATACCATAGCCTTACCCTGGCTATTTATAGTATTGGGAACATCAGGCATACTTATAACCGTGCTTGAATTATTAGACATTACTGACATAATACACTAAACAAAAAACCCTTTCCGTTACCGAAAAGGGTTAATTTAGTAAGTATAAATGAATTTAATCAACCAATATAATGATTCTGTTGTCTTTAAGTTCCAGTGTGCCGCTTTCAATCGGCAAAAAGAACTTCTGGTCTTTGTCTGATTTTATAAAACGCTCAGTAAACTGCACAGTCTTAAAATCAGGAACCGCTATTTTGATGTTGCCTTTAGCCAGTATAGAAACAATATTGGCATGGTGGTCAAGCATCTGGAACTCACCATTTATTCCTGGCACCGTTACAGATGTAGCGTTGCCTTTGTATAAATGCCCTTCCGGTGATACTATTTCTAATGATAACATTTTTATATAGTTGTTAGTTGCCGGTTGCTTGTTACTGGCCTCATTACTGATAACCATCAACTAACAACCATCAACCGGTTTTACGCTTCAGCTAACATTTTCTGGCCTGCTTCAATTACATCATCAATAGTACCTTTAAGGTTAAAGGCAGCTTCAGGAAGATGATCCAGCTCACCGTCAATAATCATGTTAAAGCCTTTAATAGTATCTTTAATATCTACAAGTACACCAGGTATACCTGTAAACTGCTCTGCTACGTGGAACGGCTGCGAAAGGAAACGCTGAACACGACGTGCGCGTGATACAGATAGTTTATCTTCTTCGCTAAGCTCTTCCATACCAAGAATTGCAATAATGTCTTGTAGTTGTTTATATTTTTGCAGAATTTCTTTTACACGTTGTGCACAATCATAATGCTCATCACCCAAAATTTGCGGTGTAAGTATCCTTGAAGTAGAGTCAAGAGGGTCTACCGCAGGGTAAATACCAAGCTCTGCAATTTTACGGCTCAATACTGTTGTAGCATCAAGGTGGGCAAAAGTTGTAGCAGGGGCAGGGTCAGTTAAGTCATCCGCAGGTACATAAACCGCCTGTACCGATGTAATAGATCCTTTTTTGGTAGAGGTAATACGCTCCTGCATAGCACCCATTTCTGTAGCAAGTGTAGGTTGGTAACCTACCGCTGATGGCATACGGCCCAATAGTGCCGATACCTCAGAACCTGCCTGTGTAAAACGGAAGATGTTATCTACGAAGAAAAGTACATCTTTACCCTGTGCTTCTCCGGCACCATCACGAAAATATTCTGCAATGGTAAGTCCCGAAAGCGCTACTCGGGCACGTGCTCCCGGTGGTTCATTCATCTGCCCAAACACAAAGGTAGCTTTACTTTCCCTCATGCCCGGTTTATCTACTTTGCTAAGGTCCCAGCCTCCTGCCTCCATAGAGTGCATAAAGTCTTCACCATATTTAATAATGCCAGATTCAAGCATTTCACGCATAAGGTCGTTACCTTCACGTGTACGCTCTCCAACACCGGCAAATACCGAAAGACCACCGTGACCTTTTGCAATATTATTAATAAGTTCCTGTATCAATACTGTTTTACCAACACCTGCACCACCAAACAAACCAATTTTACCGCCTTTTGCATAAGGCTCAATAAGGTCTATTACTTTAATACCGGTGTAAAGCACTTCAGAAGATGTAGAAAGATCTTCAAATTTTGGTGCCTGGCGGTGAATAGGTAAACCATTCTCTCCTGCTTTTGGCAGGTTACCAAGGCCGTCAATAGCATCGCCAACCACATTAAACAAGCGTCCGTAAATATCTTTACCTATAGGCATTTGTATAGGCGCTCCTGTAGCGGTAACTTCATGCCCACGGCTAAGGCCGTCTGTAGAGTCCATAGAAATAGTACGCACAGTATCTTCACCAATGTGTGATTGTACCTCAAGCACTAATTTTGAACCATCTTTTTTAGTGATTTCAAGTGAATCATAAATTTTAGGGAGCTCGGCATCCTGGGCATTAAAGACCACATCTACCACCGGCCCGATAATCTGTGCAACTTTACCTGTAACTTTAGACATTGCTTATGTATTTATTTAACAGCTGTTTACGTTATATTAAAAAACGGTGTTTTTTCGAGCGCAAAGATAACTTTTTATCTGAGAAATATGCAATTTAAATTTTGGATTTTTTTAAACCCTTAAAGTATCGCAGGTTTGGTTATAAAATGTGGTGTGTTGTAATTTTATTTAAGCATCTCAGGGTCTGCAACCGTCCTGAAGCCTACGTGATCTGAACTTGAATCCATTGTCATGGCCATACGGGCAGAAATACGAAAACTGGAACAATAGGATTCATTACACAAAAAAGAACCTCCTTTTATAATTTTTTCTGGCTGGTAAGGGTTTTGTGGGTTAAAGGCTGTGGCGGCTCCTTTAGGATTTTCCGTAGCCGTACCCGTAGCCGCAAGTTGCCCATAATAATCTGTATTATACCAGTCCTGCGTAAACTCCCAAACATTTCCTGCCATTTCATATAATCCAAGGCTATTGGCCGGGAACGATTTAACCGGGGCAAGATAACTATACCCGTCATCCGGAATGTTTAACGTTGGAAATGAACCTTGCCAGGTGTTTGCTCTTTTATTAAGCTTACTTTTATCATTACCCCAGGTGTATACAGAGCTATCCAGGCTGCCCATGGCGGCCTTTTCCCATTCTGCTTCTGTGGGCAGGCGGCGGTTAGCCCATTTGCAATAGGCAAGGGCATCTTCATAACTTATATGTACTACCGGATAATTATCCTTCCCGTTAATATCAGAACCCTTTCCGTACGGATGTTGCCAGTTTGCGCCGGGTTGCCATTTCCACCATTGCAGGTAATTGCTATAATCTGTTACCCCTTCTACATCGCGGTTAAATATCATAGAGCCGGGCACTAATAAAGAATCAGCTGGTTTTAGCGTTCCGGGCGGTACAGTTTTTTTCATCTCTTCCCAATCTACAGGCCTTTCAGCTGTAGTAATATAACCGGTTGCCGCTACAAATTTTTTAAACTGTGCATTGGTTACCTCGGTCATATCCATAAAAAAGCCATCTACCTGCACGCTATGTGCTGGTTTTTCATATGGTTGCGCCAAATTATCATTTTCTTTTGCGCCCTGTGTAAACTTTTTGCCGGGTACCCACACCATCCCCGGCGGGGTTTTAATATTTTCAGGCCGGGCAGTAACCAGGTCAGCCTGTTTTTCTTTACAGCCTGATAAAAGCAATACTGACACAATAATATATATGATGTTCTTCATTTTGTTAACAAAACAGTATGAAATGTAGTAAAGAATAGTATTTTTGTTTGGATTGCCAAATATAAAACATTCATTTAAATATCGGTTTTACAACCCTTTTATAACTTATAACCTTATTACTTGTTTATGAAAAAAATACTGTTTTTTGTTTTAGTCTTATGTGCATTTATTTCTTGTAATCAGGCAGATGATACGGCACAAATTGATGCGGTTAAACAAAGGCTTTTTATGTCGGGTGAAGCAGGTAAAGAGGAAGAGTACAGTTTTGAGATTGAAAAAATACCTGCACAGGAGGTAGTAAATAAGCTGGTAGAAGAAAAGAAAATACGTATTGATAAATTCAGGCAGGCTCAGGTTGCGGAACCTGTTGCTTTTTTAGAAAAACAGTTAGATTCTCTACAAAAAACCAGGGACGAAGTACAGGGGAAGACATACTATATTGTACATGCTCTTAGGGTAACCGCGCGCGACTCTATCATTACAGATTATTTTGTTGATGATAATAACACCGTAATAGGATTTACCGATACTAAATAAACTAACCTTTAAAGAAAGCTGCCTATAATCCTGAAAGCCTATACCTTATAGATATTTACAGCATATTAAGGCGTTTCATTAGTTCTGGCCGGTTAGACCGGCTAACAGGCACTACATCTTTACCAATAAGCACACTGTTATCTTCAATATCAATAATCTTTTTTGTGTTGATTATATAGGTACGGTGCACTTTTAGAAACAGCGCAGTTGGAAGTTTCTCCTCTATTTTTTTAAGTGTGCTGTGTACTGTGTAGTTTTTGGTTTCGGTTTTTATTAATATATAATCGCCCTTGGCCTCAATAATATTAATGGTAGGTATATCTATTTTTATAAGGCGCCTGTCTATATTTACATAAAATTCGTTTTGAGTATCGGCGGGCTGCCCATCCGGAGTTTGGTTTTTTCTTGCGGCGGTAGGCATTTCAGCGATAGTTTTACCTTTAGATTTGGCCTTGCTTACAGCTTTAGAAAAACGCTCTTCTGTAAGCGGTTTTACAAGATAATCTACTATACAATCATATTCAAATGCTTCTATAGCAAAATTTTTATCTGATGTGATAAGCACAATACAGGGTGGGTTTTTAATGGTTTGTATAAAATCAAATCCGGTAAACCCCGGCATGTGTATGTCCAGAAAAATAAGATCAATATCGTCCGAATACTGGTTAAGGTATTTTATGGCATCTATAGCATTAGAAAACTCTTCCGTAACGGTTAAGCCCGGCTCTTTAGCTGCAAATTGCCCAATAATGGCCCTCGCCATTGCTTCGTCATCTATGATAATGCAATTCATTTTTATACGTGTTATAAACCTGTGGTAAAATCATTCATGGCAACAAGCACATCTTCAAATTCATTTTTTAATTTTTCTGAATTTTCGAGCAGGTTTTTTTCATATTCTTCAGCAATATAATAACTTTTTCCCATACCAAAAACGCTTATTTTATGTTTAAGCTTATGTACATTACCTGCGGCGGCCTTATAATCTTTGTTTTGCAGGTTGTTATAATATTCTTTTATTTCCTGTGGCAATTCTGATTTTATAGTGTCAACCAGTTTTTGCCTGAAGGCTGTATCACCGGCCGAAAGCTGTTCTATATAGTCCAGGTTTGGTAATTCCATGTGTGTGGTAAAGTAAAGAAAAAGGTTGTTTGTTGGTTTTCGGTACTTTCGAGCCATATTTTTCCGCCGTAAAAAGAAATTATTTTTTTTACTATAGAAAGCCCCACCCCCGAAGAGTGGTTTTGGCTGTCAAGTTTTGTAAATATATTAAATATTTTATCAAAATATGCCTTTGGTATGCCCTTGCCGTTATCTTTAATATAAAATAACACTTCCGACTCCCGGTCGGTACTGCCAATTTCTATAATGCCTTTTTCCTTATCGTTATATTTAACGGCGTTTTCAATAAGGTTTTGAAATAATTGCCTGAATCTAAAATGGTTCCCATAAATTTTTGGAAGGCGGTTATTTATTTTAACTTCAATATTTGTGGGCGTAATAATAGACTGAAGCACGTCTTCAACAATATTATTAAAATCTACCATACGGTTTTCTGACTCCAGCTTGTCTATAGATGAATATTTTAAGATCCCACTTATAAGCATTTCCATTTTCTCAATATTCAGTAGTATCAGATTAAGAGAATTTATGCTTTCAGCATCCAGTTTTTCACGGTTATCAGATATAACCCAGCTAACAAGGGTGTTAATGGTACGCAATGGCGATTTAAGGTCATGTGAGACCATATGCGCATAATCATTAAGTTCCTGGTTTTGAGTTTCGAGGTTACTGAGTAGCTTTTGGCGCTGCTGGTTCATTTTCACAATTTCTTCAGCCTGCTGTTTTATATATTCTGCAGGATTAAAACCTGTAGCTGAAACCGAACTTAACTCCGGGTTTATAGAGTCTATGATCTTTTGAAGGTTTTTGTTTATCTCCTTTAATGACTCAGATTCTTCCCGCAGCTTTTCGTTGGCAGCAAACAGTTCGTCACTGCTTAATTTCATAGCTCTTTGCAGTAGTGCAATCTGGTCTTCATAATTGGCATAAGAACTTTTTACACTGGCAAGAAACTCTTCCATACCATTGGTTTGCCCTTCTTTTAAGAATTTAGCTATTTGCCTGTCTAGTAATTTATCCATTATTCACGCAAAGGGTTATGGTCATCGTTTGTTATGTAATTTGTACTTCTACCCTTTTATAGGGGTGCCATTTCTCTGTAAAAAGCCTGTTACATGCGTTTCGGCACTGATAACCTCATTTACAAACCCAATTTCTCTTTTTCTATAAGCATCTATTGGTAGTTTTTATATGCCTGCACTGCTTTTATATATTACTTACCGGAAATTCTATATAAAATGTTGTCCCCTGCCCCAGTTCACTTTCTATCCATACCCGGCCGTTATAGTTGTCTACAATTTTTTTGACTATTGAAAGGCCCAACCCGGTTGATTTTTCATTTTTTTCCAGTGACTGAAAAATTTTAAACACTTTTTCAAAATTCTTTTTTTCTATGCCGGGTCCATTATCACGCACATAAAATATATGCCTCGCAGTACTGCTTTCAGCACCTATCTCTACAATTCCACTTGGTTTGTCTACATAAGCTACAGCATTACTTATAAGGTTTTGAAAAAGCTGGTGCATCCTAAACCTGTCTGCCTTTAAAATAGGCATGGTTCCTTTTATAAAAACACTGATATTTTGCGGGATGTGAATAATATTTATAATATTTTCTATAACCTCCTGCAGGTTAACATTTTCTTTTACAAGGTCTGTTTTGTTGATTTTTGAATAGGTAAGCACGCCTTGTATTAAGTGGTCCATTTTTTCCAGCTTGCCTTCAATCATAGAAAAATACTGGGTAGTTTGCTCATTAAATACCCCCTCGTTGTCTTCTTTTATCCAGGCAATAAGAGAATTGATACTTCGTAAGGGCGACTTAAGGTCGTGCGATACTATTTGGGCATAATCTTCAAGTTCAGTATTACTTTTTTCAAGGCTTATCAAAAGCTGTTCACGCTGTTTCTCAAGTTGTTTATGCTCTGTAATATCTTCTTCTATAGCAAAATAACGCGTTATCTGGCCCCAGTTGTTATATAAAGCCTGTCCCTGTATTTTTATCCAGTAACTTTCGCCATTTTTTTTATAGTTTATAATTTCACAGCTAAAAGGTTCTCCTTTTTTTATTTGTCTGTTAAGATATTTTATCGTTTCGGGGTTACTATCTGGCCCCTGCAATAAAGGCCCGGGCTTTTTACCTATAATCTCTTTAAAATCATACCCTGTTATATTACTAAAAGCTGGGTTGCACCATTCTATATATCCCTCTTTATCGCATATAATCACTGCATTCATATTTTTTTGCGCAATTAGTGAGAGCAGCCTAAGTTGCTCTTCCTGCTCTTTTTCGATAGTTTTATCTTCTATCATCGCGAAATACTGAACCAGTTTGCCATCAGAGTCATATATAGGTTGCCCTTTGGTACGGGTCCAGAAATAACTGCCATCTTTACGGCCATGTGTAACCTCAACATCAAAGCTTTCGCCCCGGTAGAAAAGGTCGGCCATTTGTATTAATGCATTTTTATCGCTATTGTATGCGCGGCCTACTTCTATGGGCGATTTGCCTATTATTTCATCAAGCGTATAGCCTGTAACCTGTAGGTAGGCGTTATTGCACCAAAATATTTTAGCATCAGGGGTGGTAAATACAATAGCAGTTTCATTAGCGCTTGCAACCAGAGAAAGGAGATTAAGTTGCTCTCGGTCTTGTTTAAGGGCTTCCTTTTGCTCCTCATTTATTTTTAATTGCTCTTTAAGCTCTTGTGTAGTTATTTGCTGGGAACGCAATATTTGCAAAAGGTCTAGAAGTGGGTCAAAGTTTGAGAAATCGCCAATACTCAGCTTTCTTTGTTTTACATCATCCAGAGAAACAAACCAGGGAGACCCCATAAAAATAAAAAAGGAGCCGATTTTTTGAAACTGTCCTCGCAAAACAAGTTTATCGCCGGTTTTGCACTCCAGTAAAGTAAGCTGGTTAAGGTTATTGTTCAAATCTGCAGGAGATACTTCGTCAATAAAAGGCCTTTTAAAGTAAAAAAAGCTATCTATTCTTTCATTTTCTTTCAGCAATGGGCAAATTTTACGCAAACTTCTGCCCATTGATTTTATTAAAAACTCTTCATTTAATAAAATATGGAAAGGAAAGATATTGTTGAAATTTTCCTCATTAAAACTGAATGTGAAATTTTGCATAATTACCAACTTATTTTGAAAACCTCCTGGGGGCTGCTTTCACTTTGGTATGGTATAGTTTCTATTATTGCCGGATCATTAAAAAATTTTGCCACACCTTTAAGATACCCCTTTACAAAGCTACGTAATCCTTTTGTTTTAGAAACATAATGAACATACAGGCTTTTATCATTAATATTACTAATCCTGAATTCCGGAGGGGTAAGTTCAGGATATATTAACATCATCCTGTTATGGAAATTAGGTAAATTTATTAAATATTCCCTGAAATTGTTTCCGCGGGAATCCATAAAACCTTTAATATTGCTCGTTGTAGTTTCTATAATACGCTCACCAATAGCATCCAGAACCTCCTCTACAGGCATGCCTGTTTCGTGGGCTATTGTAATAGCAAAACTATAAGTAAGGGCATCATTATAGGGCAGGTCAGTCAAAGAAGTGTCTATATCAATGTTTTTCCTGATAGTTTCCCACTGGTCTGTACTAAACCGCTCTGTTACATACTGTTCAATAGTTTTGTATATAATACCGTACATACGTTTAGCTTTTATTGAGATATAACCTCATTTATGCTCCAGTACTCCAATATCCTGGTTACCCGGTCTACATAATCTTCATATTTTAAAGGCTTAAGTACATAACCGGCTATACCAAGGCGGTAGCACTCCATAACATCCTTATAATTGCCAGATGTGGTAAGTATTATAGATGGCAAGTATTTTAGCACATCATCTGCTTTTAATATGCCTAAAAACTCTATACCATTTATTTTTGGCATATTAAGGTCCAGTATAATTATATCAGGAATAATTTCTTTTTCCTTTAATATAGTAAGGGCGTCTTCGCCATTGTTAGCTTCAATTATTTTGTGTTGTAGTTTCATAGTACTTACAACACGTTTAAATTTCATTACTTCAATGGCATCATCTTCTATTAATAATATGTTTAGCAATCGGGGCATTAATTTTAGCTTTTAAAGTGTGTGGTTTTAAATATCAAAGTTAATTATACTATTAATTTCTTTTGGGAGTTTTCGGCAGGCAGATATTTAAGTTCGTTTAACGGCACTTTTAGTTCGGTGAATGGAAATTTACATATTGATTACTTTAAATTATTATAGGCTATCTAATAACAATTTTTAAATTAATCAATTAGCAAATCATAAAATTATGCCTGCATAAAAAAGTGGCATAAAAGTTTTTTGAATTAATCAAAAAACAGCATTAAGAAAACATTTTATCATACAAAAAACTTCATTCACCGACACATATGTTCTTCTTATCGAAAAAAAAACATTTTTTTTTGCTTGTAATAGTATCTTTGAACTATGAAATTGTTTATGATTTCTTAATACAGAAATTATTAAAAAGTGGCATTAGCGCTTTTTTGAAATTTTTTCATGAGTGGTTTTTTTTTATTGGTTAGTTGGTAAACGCCCGGGCAACTCATGCCGGGCGTTTTTTTATTTCATCCTTTAAAATTTTGTAAGTAAATTCCGTTCGTCGAAAGTTTTTTACCATCTATCGGCTCAATATATATTGCTATCGAAATGTAAGATAAATCATGTTATGGGTAGTATATCTTTGTATCAGAATTAAGAACAATAATTATTTTAAATTTTATATCGCTTTTCAGGCTTCCTCACCTCAAAAAAGTATGGCTTTAGCTCCCCGTTAAAGTTATATTCCTGAAGGGCTCACTAATGCTAAACAATAAGCCCGCCACGTAGGCGGGCTTTCTTTTGTGCTAAAATCAAATTCTAAGTCAAACAGTACAAATTCTAAATAAAAGGTTGCAAATAACACCTTTTAAAGTCCCTACTGCATTATAGTTAATAGTTTTGTTAAAAAAGTTAAAACAATTATACAAAAAAGGTTTTTTTAACAAATGAAGAGAAAAACAGGAGCTATAGTAATACTGGCCTTTATAATAATAGGCTCCCTGTATTTTTACTACGGCTATTTATACAAAGACGCACGTAATATAAGTACCGAAGAGGCATCCTTTTCTTTACCTGCTGCACAACTTGTCTCAAATTATAAGGAAGGCATAGCAACATCTGATAAAAAATATCTCAATAAAACAATTGAAATAACAGGAGTCGTTACCAGCATAGCAGACTCTGTTGTTATTATAGACTCTGTGGTGTTTTGCAGTTTTGATATACTGCCCGGCATAAAAGAAAATGATAAGGTTGCCATTAAAGGAAGATGTATAGGGTATGACGAACTTTTTAACGAGGTTAAGCTGGACCAATGTATAGTTAATAAATAATATATGAAGAAGTTTTTAATTTCAGTTAGCCTTTTAGTGTGCATAGGTACCTATGCACAGAACGACCTGCTTTCTGAACTCGACTCTACACAGGTGCAGGACACGCATGCTTCGGCAGCTTTTAAAGGCCTGCAGGTAGTAACGCTGCAAACTACTAAAATGCCTGCCGCAAACGAGTTTTATTTTGTGGTGTCTCACAGGTTTGGCTCGGTAAAAGGGGGACTTTCCGAATTTTTCGGGCTGGATATGGCTACCACAAAAATTGGCGGGGTATATGGCATTACCAACTGGCTTTCGGTAAGTGCTTCGCGCCACACATTGCTAAAAGTATACGAGGGGTCTTTAAAATACAGGCTGGCAAGGCAAAGTGATGCTATGCCGGTTACAGTTGCCGGTTACAGTACAATTGGCGCAAACACCTTTTTAGATAGTGATGATTACCCCAAACTCGAATTTTCAGACCGGCTTAGTTATACTAACCAATTGCTTATTTCACGAAAATTTAATGAAACCGTTTCATTAGAGCTGGTACCATCATTTATACACAAAAACCTATACAACCCCGCTATAGAAAATGATAACCAGTTCTCTTTAGGCGCAGGCGGAAGGGTAAAAATTACACGCCGCCTTTCAATAAACCTGGAATATATGTACAATTTTGATAAGCCTGATTATTATACAAACCCTCTTTCTGTAGGGTTGGATATAGAAACTGGCGGGCACGTGTTTCAGCTCTTGTTTACCAGTTCTCAATCCATGACAGAGAGCGGTTATGTAACCAACGCTGCGGGCGATTGGGGTGATGGCAATTTTTTCTTCGGGTTTAATTTATACAGGGTATTTTAAAGACAGAGAAAATGAAAAAATATATAGTACTTATAATTTTGGCAACACTATACAGTTGCGATTCGCACACCTACGATGATATTAGCGAACCCATTGAAACCGGTGAAATAATTACCTATGTAGCAGATGTAAAGCCTATAATTGATGGCAATTGCATAAGCTGCCACTCAGCTGGGGGAACAGCTTCTTTCAGGCCGCTTACCACCTATGCCGAGGTTACCGGAGCAATACAAAATGCCGGCCTGCTGCAGCGTATACAACTTGCAAACGGAGAACCGGGTCTTATGCCGCAAACCGGAAGAATGCCGCAAACCACAATAAATGTAGTATTAGAATGGGTAAACGGGGGCATGCCCAAAAATTAAAATACAAAAGCTATGGTAAAGAAAAATATAATAGTAATTGTCTTGCTTATTGTAAGTAATATAAGTTTCGGACAAAAATACAGCACACGTACTGGCAACATAGCTTTTGAGGCCTCAGTACCTTCTTTTGAAGAAGTGGCGGCAAAAACCAATACCGCTTCAGCCGTGTTAGATGCCTCTAAAGGTGATTTTGCTGTATTGGCACTTATAAAAGGGTTCCGCTTTAAAGTTGCCCTTATGGAAGAGCATTTTAATGAGAACTATGTAGAATCGGCCAAATACCCAAAAGCTACTTTTAAAGGCAATATTGCAGATTTTAACCTGGCTAAGGTTACTGATAAACCAATGACTGTTACCATAACAGGAGAATTAACCCTGCATGGAAAAACAAAAAAAATTATACATAATGCCACCATTAGTAAATCTGGGGGCGCTATAGTAGTAAAAGGTGCTTTTGATGTAAAACCACAGGATTTTGATATTGAAATACCCAGCGTAGTAAGTAAAAAAATAGCTGACAATATAGAAGTTACTTATGATTTGACACTTTCTAAATAAAAACCTATGAAAAAGATATTGTTTATACTGTTACTGGTTTCCTCTATTTGCAATGCACAGCAAAACACTGTTAAAGATGTTTTTGATGTTGCCCGTTATGGCACAGTAGAAGATATAAAAGTGCTTGTTAAGCAAAATAAAGATACTATAAACGCAGTGAATGCTATGGGGTTTACACCTCTTATACTGGCTTGTTACCGTGGTAACACCGAAGTAGCAAAATACCTGGCAAAAAACATAAAGGACGTTAATTATAACAGCTCAAGCGGAACAGCGCTGGCAGCGGCAGCTGTAAAGGGTGATACCGAAATGGCCAAAATCCTTCTGGAATATAAAGCCGACCCTAATATAGCCGATGCCGGTGGAATAACTCCGTTGGTATACGCTACGCAATTTCAGAATAAAGAACTTGTAGCGCTACTGCTATCCTATAAAGCCGATAAATACAGAGCGGATAATGATGGCAAAACCCCTTATGACCACGCCGTATTTACTAAAAATGAAGCGATTATTAATTTATATAAAAAATAGCTATGAAAAAAACTCTACTTATCCTTTTTGCTGTGTTTTCTAGTTTCTGCCTTTGGGCACAATCTAAATCTACCGGGGTTGTAACTCTGGGCGCAGGCATGACCGCAAAGCTCGATTTAAATAACGCAAATACAACGGCAACCCTTACCCTTACAGGCTCTTCTGACCGATGGTTTGCATTGCAGTTTGGTTCTTTTGGTACCGGGCAGGGAATGGCAAACGGCCAGGATATGGTGTATTATAATGGTACAACACTAATAGACGGCCACATGGTGGGCGTAGGCAATACTCCCCAAACAGATACTAATAACTGGACCGTTACAAGTAATACCGTTTCAGGTACTACACGCACTATTGTAGCTACCCGCGCTTTTGCAGGCGGCACTAATGATTTTACTTTTTCTTATAGCGATACCACTATAGATTTTGCTTATGCAAGGTGTGCTAACGCATCATTTGTTTTTAGCAACCATGGAGGCAACAGGGGTTATGCGCTAAATAAGGTGTTTAACTGCGAGCCGCCTGCTAACCCAACGGCTAATGCACAAACATTTTGCCAGGGCGCCACAGTTAACAACCTTGCTGCCAGTGGCGGTACCGGGGCTGAATTTAACTGGTACCTTACCGCTACAGGCGGCACAGAGCTTTCTTTAAATACGGTACTAACCACAGGTACATATTATGTATCACAAACCATTAGTGACTGCGAGAGTAACAGAGTGGCCGTAACTGTAACCGTAAATACTGTAAATGCCCCAACAGCATCGGCTCAAACATTTTGTAATGCTGCCACAGTGGCCAACCTTCAGGCAACAGGAGCATCTGGCGCTACTATTAACTGGTATAATGTAGCTGCCGGGGGCACTGCCCTTTCTTCGGGTACAAGCCTTTCAACAGGTACGTATTATGTAGAGCAAACTGTTGGCACATGCACCAGTACCAGAACTAGCGTTTCTGTACAGATTACTGTAATGGGTACGCCTACAGCAGAAGACCAGGAGGTTTGTGCAGGAAACGGTGTATGGGCAATTGATGTTACTATTTCTGGGGAAGGATTCTTTTTCCCTGTATTTTACGATACCCCAACCGGTGGGGAGCCTTTAGATTTAGATTATGTGTTAGAAACAGGTACGTATTATGTTTCTCAGAGTGATGGTGTGTGCGAAGGTGTGAGGGACGCGGTGGTAATTACGGTAAAGCCATTACCAGATACCCCAACCGGCAATACCACCCAGCAATTTGAAACAGGAGATACTATAGCAGACCTTGAAATAACTACCGTAGAGGGTGCTGTAATAACCTGGTATGTAATGCAGGATATTAATTTTATACTCGCAAATGAGAGCGATATGCTTCAGGATGGTGTAACCTATTATGCTACCCAGACTATTGATGGCTGCGAAAGTGAGTATTTAGCAATAACTGCCGATGAAGTTTTGGCAAACCAGGCATTTAGTATAAAAGGATTTGCCTTATACCCTAACCCTGTTAAGGATGTAATTACCATTTCGGCCGCAGAGTCAATTTCAGGTGTAAACATTTACAACCTTTTAGGGCAGGAAATTATGGCACGGCAAATAAACAATACTACCGCAGAAATTTCTGTAGTAAAATTACCGGCAGGTAATTATATAGTAAAAGCCACTGCTGTTGATGGCAGCACAGCAACTGTAAAAATTATTAAATTCTAAGAGCGCAAGGTTGGTATATATTGGTTGGCGCCCCCCGAAAATTTGGGGGGTGCTTTTTTATGGGGTGGCATCATACTACTTTGTAATAAATCAGTAAAGAAATAATCTTTTACACAACGCTTTTACAAAAACACGCCTTTTTGTGAAATAAAATAATTTTAATTACTTAGCAGCATAATTACATTTATTTTTGCGCAAATTTTAGCTATGCACATACGTAAAGGAAAACCCGAAGACATGCCGGCAGTACTGCAACTTATAAAAGAGCTTGCGGTTTTTGAAAACGAACCCGATGCTGTAGTAATAACCGCTAATGACCTGGTACGCGACGGCTTTGGAACCCAGCCCCTTTTTGAAACCTTTGTAGCTGAAAAAAATAATGCCATAATTGGTGTTGCCCTGTTTTATTACCGGTACTCTACCTGGAAAGGCAAAACCATTCACCTGGAAGATTTAATAGTAAACCAGGCCCATCGGGGCATCGGGGCAGGAAGTGGTTTATATAAAGCCGTAATTGCCCATGCAAAAAAACAGGGGTTGCGCCGGGTAGAATGGGCAGTTTTAGACTGGAATACACACGCAGTAGATTTTTATAAACGTAGTGGAGCCAGGGTGTTTGATGACTGGCGCACAGTACAGATGGATGAAACCGGCATTGCTAATTTTGCAGCAACCCTATAACCTTAGTAAGCAAAACCATGAAAGTATTTAAATTTGGAGGTGCATCAGTTAAAGATGCCGAGAGCATTAAAAATGTATTTAATGTATTGCAACAGGTAGGCCATGATGATGTGCTGCTGGTTATTTCTGCCATGGGAAAAACCACCAATGCGCTTGAGGCAGTAATAAAAAACTACATTAATAAATCTCCAGGGTTACAGGCTTCTATACAGGAGGTAAAAAAATACCACAACCAGATACTGCTCGACCTTTTTGATGACGAAGGCCATGCTGTTTTTAGCGCGGTAAATAAAATTTTTAATGACCTTGAAAGCTTCCTTAAAAATAATAAATCGCCTAACTATAACTATGTTTATGATCAGGTGGTAAGCCAGGGCGAAATAATTTCTACCACTATTGTAAGCGAATATTTTAATTACCAGGGGTTAAAAAACTCATGGATAGATGTGCGCGAATTTATTAAAACAGATAACACATACCGCGATGCCTTAGTGGACTGGGAGCAGACTCAAAAAAGGATTTCTAAGGGTATTAAAAAGAAAAACCTCAACATTACGCAAGGCTTTTTAGGGAGTGACGAAAACAACTTTACTACTACATTAGGCCGTGAAGGCAGCGACTATACTGCCGCTATTTTTGCCTATTGCCTCAATGCCGAAAGCGTAACTATATGGAAAGATGTACCGGGCGTGCTGAATGCCGACCCCCGCTATTTTGAAAATGCCATATTGCTCAACCAGATTTCGTACCGCGAGGCTATTGAACTTGCCTTTTACGGTGCTACGGTAATACATCCAAAAACATTACAACCATTACAGCGCAAAGAAATTCCGCTTTATGTAAAATCGTTTATAAACCCATTACTACCGGGAACCAGCGTAAGCAAAGGTGCAGATTTAGAGCCACAGTCAAGTTGCTATATTGTTAAAAAGAACCAGCTTTTGGTATCGCTTTCGTCATTAGATTTCTCTTTCATTATGGAAGAAAATATCAGTGAGATATTTGGCCTGCTGCATAAATACAAAATGAAGGTTAGCCTTATACAAAACACAGCCATCAGCTTTTCGGTATGTGTAGACGATAAGTTTGGTAATTTTGATGAACTTAAAAGCATCCTTTCTAAAAAGTTTAAGGTAACGTATAATGAAGATGTATCGCTGTATACCATCCGCCATTTTACAGATACTTCTGTAGATGCTGTAGCTAAAAATAAAGAAGTACTGGTAAAGCAGATAAGCCGCGAAACATTGCAGATAGTGACTACAGATTTGGAGTAATAAATAACCGCCTTAATTCAAAAATAAATCTTCTGTAGCAACAAGAGATTTGAAGATAGGTGTATACCAATTACTACACAATATTAAAGTGCACTCTGTTCGCGCTTATATTCTTCATAAAACAAACTGTCTTTTATCGCCTGGGCATCCCTCCATCCCTGTTCATCATCGGGGTTTGCCTCTGCTTTTTTAAGCGCTTCAATATATTCCGGGTATTCACGGTATTTAAACTGTAAAATCCATGAATCCTGCATAAACAGGAAAAACATAGTTATTATAACATATATGCCACACCGCAAAACTATATTTTTATAAAAGGCCTGCTTAGTAGCAAAGTATTTAACCACACAAATTATTGCTACCAGCAAAGCAAGCACAATCCCCGGAAAAAGCATGGCAGAACCACCAGGCCAAAACATAAATTTAAACAGTATGCCTATAACAAGTATAGAAAAAGTAATACCGGCAACAATACTGCCTACTACCTGCCAGGTACCTTTTGGCCTGAATAACAAAAAACCCGTAAAGAAATAAACAAGGGAAAGCAGTGCTAAAAAAGTAACAACAACTATATTTACAGGTATATCAAAAAGACTTAGTATCATGGCAACTAAGGCTACAGAAGCCAATATAAGTTCGGCTTTTTTCATAAGGTTTGGTTTTTAAAAACAAACATACAAAATTAAGATTCTAAAAATATATTACGGCCAATACCCATATACCATAGACCAACTAATTAAATAAGAATACACTACTTTTGCCATTTTGGAGTTATAGTGTTACGATGCTGAAAAACGGGGTTTTATGGGTGCTTTTATGTTGTGTTTCCGCTATTTATGCGCAGGAAACCCCAAACCCCTATAAAAATAAAAAAGCTCTTGCCGTAAATGATACTATACACATAGACAGCGTTAGTATCAACCCTGCCTATTTTACTTTAGCCAACGCAAAGGGCACTGTTATAGATACCAGTTTTTATAAGGTAGATTATGCAGAGGGTTACCTGGTTTTTAAAAATGGTTTCAGTACTACAGACAGCCTTACAGTAAATTACCTGGCCTACCCCGGCTTTTTAACCAAAACATACAGCATTTATGATCCCGGCCGCGTAGTAGCCAACAATGCCGCCACCGGCACCCGGTATGCTATGGATAAACCGGGCACTACAGACTTTAAGCCTTTTGACGGACTTAATACGTCCGGAAGCATTACACGTGGGGTAACAGTGGGCAATAACCAAAATGCCGTAGTAAACTCTAACCTGGATCTGCAGATTACAGGAAGGCTTTCTGATAAAGTAAGCCTTCGCGCTTCCATACAAGACAGCAATATTCCGCTTCAGGATGGAGGCTACTCCCAACGGTTAGATGAATTTGACCAGATTTTTATAGAAATGTTCAGCGATAACTGGAGTGTACGCGCAGGAGATCTGTTTCTTGAAAACCGGCAATCGCAGTTTTTAAATTTCAATAAAAAAGTACAGGGGCTTTCGGCCAATGTTGGCTTTGGCAATCCCGATAGCCGCACTAATGTATTTTTAGCAGCTGCCCTGGTGCGTGGCCAGTATGCCCGGAGCACATTTACCGGGCGTGAGGGCAATCAAGGACCCTATAAACTCACTGGGAATAGTGGCGAATTATATGTGCTGGTCATATCAGGCTCAGAGCGGGTATACGTTAACGGCATATTGCTGGAACGGGGCGAAAACAACGATTATATTATTGATTATAATGCCGGCGAAATTATTTTCACACCCCTATTTCCTATTACTTCTGAAATGCGTATAAATGTAGAATACCAGTATACCCAACAAAATTATACGCGTTTTGTTACTTATGGAGGTGTTACCCACGAAGAGGAAAAATGGAGCCTTGGCGGCTATGTATATTCTGAAAATGATATGAAAAACCAGCCGCTTCAGCAAAATCTTTCTGAAGAGCAGGTGGCCATATTGCAACAGGCCGGAGATGACCCCAGCCTTATGACGGCGCCTTCGGCTTATGAAGATAGTTATTCAGAAAATAAAATACTGTATCATAAAATTATACTTAATGGCATTGAGGTTTTTGAGTATTCTAATAACCCGGATGATGTTTTATACAATGTACGCTTTACCTTAGTAGGTAACAACCAAGGCAATTACATATTATCAAACGCCGCCGCCATTGGCAGGATATATGAATATGTGGAACCTGTAAACGGGGTGCCGCAGGGTAACTATGAGCCTGTAGTGCGGCTTACCCCACCCGAAAAAATTCAGATCGCTACCGTATTAGGAAGATACAACCCATCAGAAAAAACACTGGTAGATTTTGAGGCCGGCATCAGTAATAACGACCTTAACCTGTACTCGCCCATTGATGATGGTAATAACAACGGAGTTGCCGGAAAAATTGATACCCGGCAAAGGATTTTTACCTCTGAAAATATACAACTTGATGCCTTTGCCAATTACCAGTTTGTGCAAAAAGATTTCCGCACCATAGAGCGCCTTTTTAATATTGAATTTAACCGCGACTGGAATCTTACCAATATAGTAACTGCCGATAACAACCAAAGTTACCTTATTGCTGGAACCAATATAAAACTCGCAGGCAATGGCCAGGTAAATTACCGCGTAGAAAAACTTGATTTTTCTGATGCCTTTAGCGGCACAAGGCATGTAGTAGATGCACAGGTAACTATAAAAAAACTTACTGTTGAAAGTAACGGAAGCTGGCTTAACAGCAACGGCAATTACTCTGAATCTGAATTTATACGCAATACTACACTGGCTAAATATCATTTTGGAAAAAACTGGGCAGGTACTACCCTGCGGCTGGAAGATAACCGCGAAACCCTGAAAGTAACAGGGCAGCTTTCATCGCTTAGCCAGCGTTTTACTGAATATGGTGCCTTTGTGGGCCGCGGAGACAGCACGAAGGTATATGTAGAGGCCGGTTATCTTCAACGTGTAAACGACAGCCTTTATAACGGCCTCCTACAAAAAGTGAATACTTCACGCTCGTATTATTTTAAATCGCGGCTGCTTAAAACCGAAAAAAGCGACCTTACTTTTTTTGCCAATTACCGCATCCTGAATTTTGAAGACCCGGAAACAGAAGACCAGCCATCGCTCAACTCGCGGGTGTTGTATAATGACCGTTACTGGAATCAGCTTATACAGGTTACTACGGCTTATGAAACCTCATCGGGTACCATTGCTCAACAGGAATTCACTTACCTTGAAGTAGACCCCGGGCAGGGCGTGTATATGTGGAATGATTATAACGGTAATGGCATACAGGAACTACAGGAATTTGAAGTAGCCCCTTTTCCCGATCAGGCCATTTATGTAAGGGTGTACCTGCCCAACCAGGTATATATTGGTACACACCAAAATAAATTTTCGCAATCACTTACCCTTAATCCCGGCCAATGGCAAAACAATACCGGGTTAAAAAAACTGCTTTCTTATTTTTACAACCAGTCCTCTTATATTATAGACCGAAAAATACGCCGTAACGGCAATAATTTTGAACTCAACCCTTTTTCTGATGATGAAGAAAACCTGCTGGGCATTACCAATGCTTTCAGGAACAGTTTTTTTTACAACCGGGGCAAACAAAAACATTCAGTAACGTATAACTACCTCAGCAACCGCACTAAAAGCCTGCTGTCTGTAGGGTCTCAGGATAATAAAACACTATCGCACCAATTGCAGTATGCCCACCTGTTACAAAAAACATGGTTGTTTAATTTTTCCGCACAAACTAGTAATACTGAATCAGAATCTGACAATTACGCCAGTAAAAATTATAGAGTAGATAGCTACCTGATAGGGCCTAAACTATCGTATATTTTTTCCAGTAACGCCAGCTGGGATGTGTTTTATGAATATCAGGGAAAAGAAAACCAAACGGGCGATATGGAAACCCTGGATCAACAGCGTTTGGGTACCTCATTTAGCTATGCTTCAGAAAAAGGCTTTACTACCAACGGTGAATTTTCACTTTATAAAAACAGCTTTACAGGAAACCAGAATACCGCTGCGGCATACCAAATGCTGCAGGGGCTGCAACCCGGGCAAAACCTTACCTGGAGGCTGTTATTGCAAAAAAGCCTTACCCGTTACCTTGATGTAAACATAAATTATCAGGGGCGCAAAAGTGAAACCAGCAAAGCAATTCATACCGGTAGTGTGCAATTGCGGGCGTATTTTTAAAGATGAGTGTTTATCCGGCGGCTGCTAAGTATCAGGCTTTAGTAAATTGAAAAGCCGGCAACTACTGCTACCGGCCTTTCGAACTAACCTAAACTCTAACTTTTATGAACAATCATTATATTATTCCGATACTGTAAATTTCTGCTTAAGCTTATCTACCATCACCTCAAATTCGCCTGCCTCAAGTATATACTCGCCGTGGCGGCCTGCATAGGTAAGGTCTTTCGGGGTAAGTTCAAAAGTTACTGTTTTGCTTTCCCCCGGTTTTAGTTCTATTTTATCAAAACGGCGCAGGCGTTTCATATCGGGTGTTACGCTGCTTGCATATAAATCGCTTGTAAACAAATGCACTACTTCTTTACCTGTTACTTTTCCAGTATTGGTTACAGTAACACTTACTTTTACATTTTCTCCTTTTTTAATACTGGTTTTATCCAGCTTCAGATCTTTATAATCAAATGTGGTATAGCTTAACCCAAAACCAAAACCAAACTGCGGGTTATAATCGGCTTCATAATTGTACACACCTTCACCCGCGCGTTGTTCCTCACTTGGCTTGTGTATGTAGCTTATTAGTGCATTAGGATAACGCGGATAGTTATACGGCAATTTACCACTTGGGTTTACATCGCCAAATAATATATCGGCAAGCGCATCGGCTCCAAAATTGCCCGGCAGGTACGTTTGTACTATGCCTTTCAATTGCCTTTCAAATTTACTTATAACCCTTGGCCTGCCTTCATTTAATATAAGTATTACCGGTTTGCCCACTGCTGCCACTTTCTGGGCCAGTTCGGTTTGCAGGTCGCTCATATATAAATCGTTCATATCGCCAGGTTTTTCAGTATACGAGTTTTCACCCAGGCAAAGAAATATTACATCGGCATCTTTAGCTGCAGCAACAGCTTCATCCAGTTTGTCAGCAAATTCATCATAATAATGCCCTCCCTCTTTATAGCTTACGCCCGGCACATAAGTAACATTATTTTTGCCTATTTTATGCTGTACTGCCTCAAGTATGGTGTTATATTTTTCGGTATGCATTGGGGTGCGGTCACCCTGCCAGCTGTAACTCCAGCCTCCGTTAAGGGTACGCATACTGTTAGCATTGGGCCCGGTTACCAAAACTTTTATATTCTTTTTAAGCGGCAGTATATTACCTTCATTTTTTAGTAACGTAATAGCCTCAGCAGCCATACGGTAAGACGCCTCTTCATGCGCTTTGCTGCCAAACTCCGGATAATCTTTAGGGTTGGTATTCGGTTTATCAAAAAGGTTCAGTGCATACTTAACCCTAAGTACCCTGCGAACGGCATCGTCTATCCTTTGCTGCTTTACCTTGCCCTCTTTAACCAGTCCAATTAAATTATCACAAAAAACCTCATAGTTATACGGCACCATGCTCATATCAATACCGGCATTTATGCCCAGCATAATGGCTTCTTTATCAGAAGCGGCAATTCTGTCACGTTTGTGCAGGTTTTCTATATCTGCCCAATCGGTTACTACCAGGCCTTTGAAGCCCAGTTCTTCTTTTAAAAGCTTAGTAAGGATATCATAGTTGGCATGCACCGGAACCCCGTTGATAATACCTGAATTAATCATAATAGTATGAGAACCCGCCTCTATAGCTGCCTTAAATGCCGGCAGGTGGTATTCGCGAAGCGCTTCATCACTAATATAAGATGGCGTCCTGTCTTTACCTGATGTAGCAGTATGATACCCTAAAAAATGTTTCATACAGCTTGCCACATGCAAAGGGTTGCCAATATCATTATTTACGCCTTCATAACCATCAATCATAGCTACGCCTAATACAGAGCACAGGTAAGGATCTTCTCCAAAAGTTTCCCATTGGCGCGGGAAAAGGGGACTTAGCCCCAAATCCAGCACCGGACTAAATGTCCAGGGTATATTACAAGCTCGGGTTTCGTAAGCTGTAATGGCGGCAGCCTGTTTGGTTAGCTCAGGGTTGCGTGCAGCGCCCTGGGCAATTTCCTGCGGGAACATAGTAGCCCCGTCCGTATAGGTTGCGCCGTGTATTTCATCTACACCATAAATAGTGGGTATTTTTAGCCTGCTGTATTTAAGGGTGTTTTTTTGTACTTCGCTTATTACCTCATACCATTTTTGTGGCGTAAGGGCATGCCCGCTGGCAGTGTTAAGCACAGAGCCTACCTGATATTTTTCAAAAGCGGTTTTCATGGCACCGTCATCCAGATATAAAGGATAATCGCTCGTGTAGCGGTTATTGCCTTTACCAATAACATCAAGGGTAATCTGGGTCATTTGCCCTACTTTTTCCTCAAGGGTCATTTTTGCCAGAAGCGATTCAACTTTTTTATTTATTTCAGCTTCTGTTTGCTGTGCGCTCGCCATAAAGCCAGAAGCCAGAGCCAATGCGCATGCTATCATCTTAAAACTATACTTCATAATTTAAAATATAAGGGTGGTTACTTCACCCGCCTTTAATGTTATTGATACTTTTTTTGTTCCTGCTGTTATATCTATATTACGCTGCCCGTCTGCTTTGTTTTGAATAATGGCTACAGTTTTGCCCTCTGGGGTTGTATAAGCCACATTTGGCAAATCCTGCGGTATATTACTCTCTATACGTACAGCGCCTGGCCTTACAAATTTTGATGCCTGGGCAATAATATAATATGCGGGTTCGCGGGTATAATTATCTCCGGTAATTGTAACTGCACCAAGGCAACGGTCGCAACCGCCCCTGTCAGTATGCGGATCCTGATTTTCATCAGCTGCCAAATTCCACTCCAGTACAGTTTTGCACCAGTTGCGTGGGGCGCCTATAATCAGGTTTTCAATATGCCAGTTAAATTCTTTTGTGAATTTTCCGGGTGCCCCTACCCACTGCTCTGTAAAATATAAATTTTTATCTGGGTGTGCTTCGTGCACTTTAGAAATAGCATCTACCGTACCTCCATACAGGTGAAATGCAGACCCATCTATATATTTTGCCGCCTGTGGGTCATCTAAAATAGATATGGGATACTCTGGCCTGTCAGCATTATGGTCATATATAATAATCTTGGTTTTAATACCTTCTTTTTCAAACTCAGGACCCAGGTAATCTCTTACAAAATTCTTTTGGTCAGCGGCTGGCATAAACATACTGGGGTTATTACCCGGATGTAAAGGCTCATTCTGAACGGTAAGTGCATGTATAGTTATACCCTGTATTTTCATTTCCTGAACATATTTTGCAAGATATTTTGCATAAGCCCCATAATATTGCAGTTTAAGGCTTCCACCGCGGGTATCACCATTGGTTTTCATCCACACCGGTGCAGACCATGGTGACCCTAATATCTTTATTTCAGGATATATTGAGAGGATTTGCTTTAAAACAGGGATAAGGTATTTTTTATCATACCCCAGGTCAAACTTATCTAAGTTTATATCTGTCTGGCCGTCCGGCACATCGTCATAAGAAAACACAAGTTCATCAAGGTCGCTTGCGCCTACACTAATTCTTAAATAACTTACACCAATACTGCCCTCTACTGTGCCAAATAATTCTTTTAAAAGCTTTTCGCGTGCAGGTGCACTCATATTAGCAATGTGCATTGCACTGCCCCCGGTTAACGTGTAGCCAAAACCATCTATAGACTGGTATTTATTTTCAGGGTTTATTACCAGCTGCAAATGGTCTTCTGAAGGTGTACCCTTAACAGGCCTCTCCTTTAAAAGTTCTGATTTATCGGGCATGGTTACCCACATTTTAGCAGGGCTATTATGTATGGCAGGGCCACAGCTGGTAACCATAGCAAAAAACGCTAAAGCAACAGATGATTTTACAAGTTTTGTTTTATGTACAAACATTATTAAAGTTATTGCGAAGCTTTAAAACGGCTTCTCTTATTCAAGGGTAAAATTAACACTAGTAAACCTATGTTTAAAAAATGCGGGTACACTTTATTTACATCAATACTCAAATAACCTACTCAAATACTTACATTATTTTTATATATTTTTGATTTTTAAATTCTTAAAACTAAAATAATATTACACTTTTTTATATTTTTGAAGCAAAAAATTTTACGGAAGCATCATAAGTTATATCGTTTTCGCATAATTACATATTTTTAGGATATGAATAGAATAGTGTACTTCATTATACTTTTATACAACATTACCTTTACAGTTTTTTCACAAGTCAATACTGTAAAGATTGAAGTATATAAAAAAAAGGATTTTAATGCTGATGCTCAATTTTGGACTGCCAGTGAAAATACCGATGGGATATTGTTTTTTGGCAATAATGATGGAGTACTGATATATGACGGTGAGCACTGGAAAAAAATTACATTACCAAACAGCTCATCGGTAAGGAGCTTGGCCAAAGGCAAAAACGGGATAATGTATGTTGGAGGCTATAACGAAGCAGGCACTATACAACAGGATAAAAATGGAGAATATATCTACACTTCAAACATTAAAAACCTTAAGCTTAGTGGAAAAAATATTGAAAACATCTGGGATATAGAACTTATAGCCAACCGGACATTATACCGTGCGTACAGCGAAATTATAGTAGCTTCGGGCAATGCCGCTACGCATATACCTACTACAACTTCTTTTATTTTCTCAGAAAAAATAGGAGCCGATTATTATGTGCAGGAATCCGGAAATGGTGTATTAAAATTGAACCAAAATGGAGAATTCGGGCTGGTTTTACCGGCAAAAGAATTTAACAACGGCGAAATAGTAGCCCTACTACCGGGAAACAGCAAGGATATAGTTACTGTAATAACTACTAACGGTATGGTATATACCTGTAATTTTAATACCGGTAAAACGGTTGCAGTTACAAATATCTTCGACGGCCAGCCTACGGATGAAATTTCTTCTGCCATAAGGCGGCCAGACGGTAAAATACTGTTAGGTACTGTTGCCTCAAAAATAATTATACTACATCCAAACGGCGTTGTTGAAGTTTCGCCTGAAATTTTCTCTGAACTTGAACAAAATGTAATACATAACCTGTACCAGGCGAGTGATAAAAATTTATGGGTTTTACAAAACAATGGCTTAGCTTATATTGACTATCAATCGCCTTATGTGGCACTCTTCAACCGGGCTTCGGTATATGATGTGCTCATACACAAGCAAACTATTTACCTGGCTACAGCACAAGGGGTATACTATGCTCCTTTTACCACAAATAAAGTACCCCTAAACGGCGATTTTAAAAAGATTGAGGGGCTGCAGGGTCAATCATGGTCGGTACAGTTATTAGACGGCGATATTATAGTATCTCATGATAGTGGCCTGTACCGACTTACAGGTACCACACCCGTAGCTATAGGCAATGTGAGTGGTTTCTGGAAAGTTACTCCCGATAAAAATAAACAAGGTGATTATCTTGCTTCTCATTACGGTGGCCTATACCTGCTTCAAAAAAAGGATAATGAGTGGCTGCTGCGTAATAAAATTGTAGGTTTTGATGAATCGGCGCGCGATATAATGCCTGATAATGAACCGGGATATTACTGGGTTTGCCACGGTTATCAGGGTGTATTCAGGCTTCATATAAATACTGATTATAATCGTGTAATCTCGGTAGACCATTTTACTGACAAAAATGGGTTAGAAAATGCTTACAACATCAATGTTTCGCAATGGGTAGGACAAATAATTTTTACAACCAACAGCGGCATTTATACCTATAATAAAAAAGATAACCATTTCTACCCGCACAATAAGCTTAACACTATATTAGACCCGGAAAAAAACACCCGGAAAATATTTGAATACGGCAATAAAACCTGGTTTGTACATGATGATGAAGCCGGATATTTTTATACCGCTGAAAAAGATCCGGAATTAGTTAAAGACCCTTTTCTCAACCTTAAAGGCACCTTTAACCGTGGGATGGAATGCCTTACAGGCTTTGGTCCAGATAAAATGCTTTTTGGCACATCAAACGGGTTGTTTTTATATAATATACACGTACCAAAACAGGCACAAGCCATAAATACGCTACTAACAGAGGTTTCATACGCCAATAGTAAAGAAACATCCCTCATGCCGGTTACCGGCAGTGACGGGCAGCCTCATGTACTACCCAACCAAACCAGCATAGTACGTTTTGATTTTACGGCTCCAAAAATGCCCCACGGCACACAGGTGCAATACAGCTACATACTACAAAATACAGATGATAAATGGTCTGCATGGCAACCGGTGCCCTATAAAGAATATACACACCTGCCGCCGGGTGAATATACTTTTAAAGTAAAAAGCAGGAATACTGCCGGTATACAGGGTAAACCCTTTGAGTATAGCTTTATAATACGCCCAAAGTGGTACCAGACTACATTGGCATATATAATCTATTGTATTGCTGGCCTGGCATTGATAGCCGCCATAAGGCTGCTTATTAAAATGCGTATACGGCACGAAAGGAACAAAAGCCGCCGCGAGGCCGAACAGGCCAAGAAACTACTGGAACTGGAACTGGAGCAGCTTAAACTGCAACGGGATAAGGAAGCAATGTACCGCGATAAGGCGGTACTGGAAGAAGATGTAATTAATAAGAGTAAGGAGTTGGCCAATTATACCATGATGCTGTTGCAGAAAAAGGAATTCTTTTCAGAAATAACATCTGACCTGAAAGAGCTTAAAGATTATGTACGGAATGAGAATTCCCGAAAAAAACTACTTGATATTTTCAGGAAACTGAACCAACACAAAATAGGGGAAGAGTATATGGAGGTATTTGATGTGAATTTTGAAAAAGTACACCATAATTTTTTTGAAGGCCTTAAAGCGCTTAACCCCACCCTTACCAAAAGGGAATTGCGCCTGTGCGCCTTTGTAAAAATGAACCTCAGTAATAAAGAGATTGCCCCTTTGTTGGGTATTTCACTACGCGGTGTTGAAAATGCGCGCTATCGTATACGGAAAAAGCTTAACGTTAGCACCGACGAAAATTTTGCCGCCTTTTTAGAACATGTAGATAAAGAAACAGAAACAACTTAAAACAAAAACGTGCAGCTTAAAAAACTGCACGTTTTGATATAAATTATAGAATAAGAGTAAACTATTTTACGCTTGCTGCCATATATTCCCTGTTCATGCGGGCAATATTTTCAAGGGAAATACCTTTAGGGCATTCTACCTCGCAGGCACCGGTATTGGTACAGTTACCAAAACCTTCTTCATCCATCTGGCGTACCATGTTAAGCACACGCTGGGTAGCCTCTACCTTACCTTGCGGAAGTAAAGCAAACTGAGATACCCTTGCACCTACAAACAACATAGCCGACCCGTTTTTACAACTGGCCACACACGCACCGCAACCAATACAGGCAGCGGCTTCAAATGCCCTGTCTGCATCATGTTTAGGTATCGGGATAGAGTTGGCATCAATAGTGTTACCTGAAGTATTTACCGATACAAAACCTCCGGCCTGCTGAATCCTGTCAAAAGCTGAGCGGTCTACCACAAGGTCTTTAATTACCGGAAATGCCTTGCTCCTCCACGGTTCTACATAAATAGTATCACCATTTTTAAAAGAGCGCATGTGCAGCTGGCAGGTAGTTACTTTACTGTCAGGCCCATGAGCGCGCCCATTAATGTATAGAGAACACATACCGCAAATACCCTCGCGGCAATCATGGTCAAAAGCTACCGGCTCGTTCTGGCTTGCTACAAGCTGCTCATTAAGCTGATCGAGCATTTCCAGGAAAGAGCTGTCGGTAGAAACATTATCAAGTTTATATGTTTCAATCTGCCCTTTAGTTTTGGCACTTTTCTGGCGCCATATTTTTAGGGTTATGTTTATATTTTTATTTGAAGCCATGGCTGTAAAATTTATTATTTGTAATTTCTGGCTGCTATTTTAATGTACTCATATTCCAAATGCTCTTTATGAAGTACTTCTTTATTAATATCATCTCCCTGATATTCCCAAGCACCTACAAAAGAGAAGTTCTCGTCATCACGAAGCGTTTCACCTTCTGCATCCTGGTACTCATCCCTGAAGTGTCCCCCGGCCGATTCATTACGCTGTAATGCATCACGGGCCATAAGCTGCCCAAGGTCAATAAAATCAGCTACACGCATTGCCTTTTCAAGCTCTGCATTCATCTCATCGCCGCTACCCGGTACAAATACATCACGGTAAAACTCATCTTTAAGTTCGGCAATTTCCCTAATGGCTTCGTTAAGTCCCTGCTCATTACGGGCCATACCTACTTTGTTCCACATAATGTGGCCCAGCCTTTTATGGAAATGGTCAACCGACTTGGTTCCGTTATTGTTTAGAAATTTATCTATCTGTCCTCTTACATTAGCTTCAGCCTCAGCAAACTCCGCAGAGTCTGTAGATATTTTACCGGTACGTATTTCTCCGGCAAGATAATCTGAAACCGTATATGGCAGTACAAAATAACCATCAGAAAGCCCCTGCATCAACGCCGAAGCACCTAAGCGGTTAGCGCCATGGTCTGAAAAGTTTGCCTCGCCAGCCACAAAACAGCCAGGTATGGTACTTTGCAGGTTATAATCAACCCACACACCACCCATAGTATAGTGTACCGCAGGGTAAATTTTCATTGGTGTTTCATACGGGTTTTCTGCCGTAATCTGCTGATACATCTGGAAGAGGTTACCATATTTTTCTTCAATCCAGGCCTTCCCCAGTTTAATTACCTCATCATCGGTTGGGTTATGGTTACCTTTTGCATAGGCTTCCTGGCGTCCTTTATTAATAATTTCTGAAGAGAAATCAAGGTAAACGCCCTCCTGTGTATCGTTGTTCTCTATACCGTAACCGGCATCACAACGCTCTTTGGCAGCACGCGATGCCACATCCCGGGGCACAAGGTTACCAAACGCAGGGTACCTTCTTTCAAGGTAGTAATCCCTGTCTTCTTCTCTAATATCTGTTGGCTTTAGCCTTCCTTCGCGGATGGCCTGCGCATCTTCTTTCTTTTTAGGAACCCAAATACGCCCTGAGTTACGTAGTGACTCAGACATCAGGGTTAATTTACTTTGGTTACTACCGTGTACCGGGATACAGGTAGGGTGAATTTGAACATAGCAGGGGTTTGCAAAATAAGCCCCTTTTTTATGTATTTTCCATGAAGCAGTTACATTACTGCCCATAGCATTTGTGGAAAGAAAATATACATTACCATAACCACCCGAGGCAATAATTACTGCGTGGGCAGAGTGTCTTTCAAGCTCACCTGTAACAAGGTTACGGGCAATAATTCCACGGGCTTTACCGTCAACCTTTACAAGGTCCAGCATTTCATGGCGGTTATACATTTTTACACGGCCCAAGCCTATTTGCCTTGAAAGCGCCGAGTAAGCACCTAATAACAGCTGTTGCCCGGTTTGCCCCGCAGCATAAAAAGTACGTTGCACCTGTACACCACCAAAAGAGCGGTTATCCAAGTACCCACCATATTCACGGGCAAAAGGCACACCTTGTGCCACACACTGGTCAATTATGTTTCCTGAAACCTCAGCAAGGCGGTATACGTTTGCCTCACGGGCGCGGTAATCACCACCTTTAATGGTGTCGTAAAAAAGTCTGTATGTACTGTCACCGTCATTTTGGTAATTCTTGGCAGCATTTATACCACCCTGTGCCGCAATAGAGTGCGCACGGCGGGGGGAATCCTGAAAGCAAAAGGCTTTAACATTGTAGCCCATTTCACCAAGCGATGCGGCAGCCGATGCACCGGCCAAGCCGGTACCTACCACAATAATATCTATTTTAGGCCTGTTGTTTGGTGCAACAAGTTTTAAGTGGTCTTTATAGTCGGTCCATTTTTGGGATATTGGGCCTTCCGGTATTTTAGAATCTAACTTCATATCAGCAGATATTGATTATTTTGATAAAAAGAAGTGAATGTATATCGGGATATAAGCAAAAAGCAATGGCACTATAATGGCGAAAGCCTTCCCGAAATTTTTAATAAGAGGATTGTATTTTGGGTTATTGGCTCCGAGCGACTGGAATGCGCTGCCAAAACCGTGATATAGGTGAAAACCTAAAGCTATCATACACAACACATAGCCTATCGTCCACCACAGGCCATAAGTGGGCTGTTGAAAGAAATCAACCGTAATTTTATGAAGGTCTTTATACCCTTCGGCAAAAAACACCTTTTCTTTGTTGTCTTCAGCACCTTCAGCATCACTGCTTATAGAAGGATCGCGGTCAATCACAAGATAAAATTTATTACCTTCTTTTATAAGGCTTTCGCCGTCTACGGCATTTACAGGTAAAAACCTTGACTGGCCTTCTCCTGTAGTAATATAAAATTCCTGTTTGCCCATCTGGCCCTGCATGCTCATGGTTTGTAGCGGCATATCTTTTTTAAAGTGCATTACCGCCCAAAAGTTAACCATGTGTGTTACAATAAACACTAAAATTATAGTGCCCAGTATGCCCATGTTACGAGATGCCCAAATGGTGTTTTGCCCGGGGTTATTCATAACATAATTTACCGGCCTGGCCTTTCTGTTCTGTATAGTCAGTATAATACCGTCTATAGCATGGAAAAGGATGGAAAAATAAGTAACATACGAAAGAATTTTTACGGCCGGGTTTGAGGTCATAAACAATGCGTATACATTAAACTGTAAAGCATCGGCAAAAATTAATTGTAAGTTACCCAGTAAGTGCCCGACAAGGAACAGGCAGAGAAATAAACCTGTTAAAGCCATCCAGTATTTTTTAGCGATGGATGACTTTAAAAGTGCAGATTTTGCCATAGTATTTGATTAATTGTATTTTGTTTTTTTAAAATCAAACAAAAATAAGGCGAAAACATATTAGCCACAACCTTTAACCCTTAATTTATAATGAGTATAAAGTGAATATTTTTTAAGGTATTATCTGTTAAAAATTACATCATGTGTTTTTTTAATCTGAAAATATCTTAAAATATGCAAAAATAATAAGAATATTACAATCCCTTTGTTTTAACCCTCGCCTATCCTATAACGTTTTAGCCTATTAAAAGGCCTGTTTTACATTCAATATGTTGTGGTCATGTCTTCATCTACCACTATTATAAAGTCCGCCTTATTCAGGTATTCATCTTGTAACGTGTCTACCTCTTTTTGTGATACAGTAGCTATAGTAACAATAGAAACATCATTTTTATACTTTTTAAGGTACCAGTTAATCCCTTCGTGGTAATCACTATGATAGCTACCGTTGTAGTGTATAAACGTTGTACCGGGCTTACTATATTTTGAAATAAAATACCCCATTGTGGCATCTTTTAATGCTTGGGCTTTTGGTAAATTTTCGCCGCCGTGCATGCCACTCATTTGCAACATTGCCTTATAACCGGGCAGTTCCGCATCATACGCCACAGGCAGGGGCGCCATAAATTTCTTTTCGGCATCCGGTAATGTATCTAATGCGGAAAAGCCGTTTTTATACACCAGGCTGGCATAGTGGCGGGGCACATTGGTAGCTACAAAAATATATTTTTTCGCTTTGGCAAATTCAACCAAAGGCTTATAATCGGTTTTGTAATTAGGCCAAAGGCGTGCCAGGGTATCCAGCCCTTTTTGGTCAACCTGGCCTAATAAGTATCCTGTTAAAGCCTGTTGGTTATCCGCTTCAATCATTTCTGCACCAAAAGCAACAGGTTTTTGCGCAGCCATATCTTTGGCAAATTCAAGTTCCAGCCAATGGATAAGAGCATTGTCATGCTGTTCACCAAAAAGAACCACATCAGCATCTGCAGCAGTTTTAAGCATTTTTTTATAAGTAGTCTTATTTCCTTTAGCATTATATATCTGGTACGGCTGCTTATCCTGTGCAGTAATAATAAAATTTACGAATAAAAAAAAGGAAAGGCTGTAAATTTTCATTTCTATTTATAATGATTATGAATAACTGCGCTAATATAGGGCTTTTAAATAAAAAAGCAGGGACTAAGCTAAAAAAGCCGTTTACCAGTAAAACCTTATAAAATCTGTAAAGGATAATAAGCATAACCTATTTATATAATTGCTAAATTTGCCTTTCGCTCCAAAACACAGTAGAAATGAATACCGGAATAGACGCTATTGCGTATGATATTGCCAAGATACACTTACCTATAAAAACCCTTGCAGAAGCGCGGCATATAGACCCTGATAAACTTGAAAAAGGTTTGGGCCTGATAAAAATGACCCTTCCTGATACGCATCAGGACACTGTGGTTTTTGCTGCTAATACGCTTACAAGGCTTATTGCAGATAACAAGTTGAATCCTGCCGATATTGCCCGTATTTATGTGGGCACCGAAAGTGCTATTGACAATTCTAAGCCAATAGGTTCTTTTTTAGTAACGCTTATAGAGCAGTTACACGGTAATGACAGCTTTTTGCACTGTGATGTGGTTGATTTCACGTTTGCCTGCATTGGTGCCGTAGATGCACTGCACAACTGTATTGACTTTGTGCGGCTGAACCCCGGTAAAAAAGCCATTGTAATTGCCAGTGATATTGCAAAATACGATTTGGAATCGACCGGGGAGTATACACAGGGCGCTGGTGCGGTGGCGATGTTAGTTACTGAAAACCCACGCATTATTGCCTTTGACAATAATTGGGCGGTAAGCACAAAAGGCGTGTTCGACTTTTTTAAACCATATCGTACCCTTGCCAAAAAAGAAATTACTAATATTGAAGCTAACGAACCTTGGTTTGACAACCTTGAAGCGGAAATAGAAATACATAAAGACCAGCCCGTTTTTGACGGCCAATACAGCAATATCTGTTATACCGACCGTACACGCGAGGCTTATTTTTCTTTTAAAAAACTAACCGATACTAAAGGATCTCTTTATAATAATTGGGCTAGCATTATTATGCACCTGCCCTACGCCTTTCAGGGTCGCAGGATGTTTTCAGAAATTTATGCCCTTGACGCCGAAGCACCTTTACTGACTGGAAATGAAACCTCTGAAGACTATATTACTAAAGTAAAGGAAATTGGTAAAAGCGAAGAATATAAAAAGTTTGTAACGGACAAGCTACAACCTGCCGAAGCGGCTTCATCGTTAATTGGCAACTTATATACAGGCTCTATTTTCATGGGTTTTTTAAGTGCCCTTGCCGAATATGAGCGTAAAGGTATAGATGTAACCGGAAAAACTTTCGGCTTTTTGGCATATGGTAGCGGTTCTAAAAGCAAAGTCTTTCAAGGGGTTATACAGCCGGAATGGAAAGATGCCGCAGCGCAATCTAACCTGTTTAAAACACTGGAACGCAGTACCGCTATTGACTTTGAAACCTACAATAAATTACATAAAAAAGAGCAGGAATACAGCGTTTTAGCACCGGTAAATGAGTGGATTCTAGATAAAATTGAAACGGAACTTCCCAACCTTACCGGGGCACGTTATTACCGTTGGGTGGAATAGCCATGCCATCTGTAAAAGTGAAAATTTTCTTTAAATCGTATACATTTAGTACATTTATGTGTGTGTTTTTGTGAAGGAAACACATTTACTATAAACTCCATACAAATGCGCTAATCGCCTGTATTTACTAAAGGTTCATGCTGTTAGAGATCCATTGTCGGTTCAAGTCCTTCACACCCGGCAGTTGCGGTACGATGTACAGAAAAAGGAGTCCGGGTAATGAAAATTTTTATGGTTTTTAAAATGGTATTTTTTTAAATCAAAAATAAGCATTGGCTGCAACTGTAAAACCAAGCAACAGTAAAATTGTATTTGACTTGAAATTCATAATATGTAGGGTAATCAGTTGGGTCATTCATTATAATAATCTTCCGGTTTGGTATACCTGAAATCTACCTCTGTACCTTCGCCATTGGTAAAAGTAAGCGGATATTCTTTAGGAACTCTTTGATAAGTACCATCTGCAAAAACACCATTACCGAATCCACAGTTATTGTTATTACCAACAACGCCAATTTTCAGCGCATCTCCTTTAAAGGTAAAAAGCAACTGGCATTCGGCATCATCTTTAGCTGTATCCTTATAATAAACACCTTTGTCATCTTTAATTTTAATCCTGCCATATAAAGCCCCCATATTATAAGATGGCGCACCGCGGTTTACATCAAGGTAAAACAATATGTGGTCATCATCTTCCGGATAAATGGTTACATTGCCAATAGGGCCCTCATCGGCATTGGTCCCGTAACTGTACACACCAAAATACTTAGCAGTAGCATAACCGGAGTTTTGAACATAAAGCAATTCTTCATCCAAAAACTCAGAAATCTCTGCCTTACCTTTATTTATATCTATTGCGAATCGCCAGCATGCGTCAGACTCAGGCAAACACAGGGAAATTATTACAGGTATTATTTCCGATTTTACTTTTTGGTTAGTCTGTACATACGACAGCAAAAAATCATCATAATCTTTATCTATTTTATTTTTAAAATCAGATTTTTGAAGCGTTATGGTATCTGCTTTATCTTTACTTATCAGTTTAACAAGCATTTGCCTGTAATTATAACTCCCTTCAACAATTTTGTCTTTATTAATAATCGGCTCAGATAAAACAATACTGTCAGTATATTCTCCCACAACAGTAAAGGGTTCATCATCAAAAAACACAACACCCAAATCTGTACGCTGTTCTTTTTCAGGCTGATATTTTATTACTTCTGTTTTTGGTACTTCCGGTACTGTTTTAGTTGTGTCTTTAGATGCGGTTTGCTTTTCCGGTTGTTCATGCTTAGAGTTGCATGAATAAAAAATTATAAAAACAGCAACGAGCAGCAGTTTATTCATAATAAAAACTATAATTGGTTAGTGCTGTAAATATATTAAAATTACTAACCTTATGCCATTCCCCCAATTCTCCGTAAATTTGGTTTTTCTAAAATAAAATTACTTATTCTTATGAAATACCAGCAGATACCCAGCAGCCTCTTTATTAAAAACCGTAAAAAGTTTATGGCCGAAATGAAGCCGAAGAGTGTTGCCGTATTTAACAGTAACGATATTTACCCGGTGAGTGCCGACAGCACCCTGCCGTTTGCACAGCACCGCGATATTTTTTATCTCTCCGGTGCTGACCAGGAAGAAACCAAACTGCTTTTATGCCCCGACGCACCCTATGAGCACCTGCGCGAAATTCTTTTTGTGCGCGAAACCAACGCCCATATTGCCGTTTGGGAAGGTGAAAAACTTACTAAAGAGCGCGCTACCGAAGTTAGTGGTATTAAAAATGTAATGTGGCTGCAGGATTTTGAAAAGACCCTCTTTGAGGTAATGACCTACTGCGATACCATGTATGTAAATACAAACGAGCATTACCGCTCATCGGTAGAGACTGAAACCCGCGAAGCGCGTTTTGTAAAATGGTGGAAAGAAAAATACCCGGCCCACCAGGTAGCTAAAAGCAACCCTATATTGCAAAAGCTGCGCAGCATAAAAGAGCCTGAGGAAATTGAGTTGATGCAAACCGCATGTGATATCACCGAAAAAGGTTTCCGCCGTGTACTGGGCTTTACAAAACCCGGGGTATGGGAATATGAAATTGAAGCTGAGCTACTGCACGAGTTTATTCGCAACCGCAGTAAAGGTTTTGCCTATACACCCATTATTGCTGCAGGCAACAATGCCAATGTATTGCACTACATAGAAAACAACCAACAGGTAAAGGATGGCGACCTTATTTTGTTTGATGTGGCTGCCGAGTATGCCAACTATAGTAGCGACCTCAGCCGTACCATACCGGCCAACGGTAAGTTCACCAAAAGGCAACGCGAAGTGTATGATGCTGTTTTAAGGGTTAAAAATGAGGCTACCAAAATGCTTATACCCGGCACGTTGTGGAAACAATACCATGTAGAAGTAGGCAAATTAATGACAAGCGAATTATTGGGACTTGGCCTTCTTGGCAAAGCCGATGTACAGAACGATGACCCGGCGTGGCCTGCCTATAAAAAATACTTTATGCACGGCACCAGCCACCACATTGGGCTTGATACCCACGACTACGGATTGCTACACGAGCCGATGCAGGCCAATATGGTATTTACAGTAGAGCCCGGTATTTACATTCCGCAGGAAGGTTTTGGCATACGTTTAGAAGATGATGTAGTAGTACAGGAAAATGGCGAGCCGTTTAACCTGATGCGCAACATACCTATAGAAGCCGAAGAAATTGAGGAACTAATGAGCAATTAAATTTATTTCAGGTTTAACGTTTCAGGTTATACTAGTGGTGTAACGTTCATTACGAAGAGGTGCGACGAAGTAATCTGGAACAGGTTGTCACGCTACGCTCGCAGTGACAAACTGAAAATACTATAAGCCAGCCTTCGGGTTGGCTTTTTTGTTATATTTGGCGCAACCAATTAAACCATTTATGAAAAAAACTGCCTTTTTTATAATGTGCGTCATAACTGCCTTTCAAAGTGTAGCACAAAATAATAGCCATGAGTTAAAGATGATTTCAGACTCCGATAATCCACAATTACAGGATATCTTAATGTTTGAGGGTATAGATTACTACAAAATAAAATTTAGCGGTAAAGACCTGAAAGGTAAAACATACAAGATTACTGTAAAGGAGATAAAGGATGGGATAACAGTATCTGATTCCGTGTTTTATGACAGCAGTAGTACAGACATTATAGAGCAGTTCAGGAAAATAAATGATACCGTTTTTGAAATGCGGGTTTTAGGAAGGCACACCACCGACAACAAACTCAAAATGTCATTTTTTTTTCCTCAATATATGTTTAAAAAAGAATTTGATGCACTGCCAACAGACGAGTATTCGCTGAGAAACCTTGCACAGGAAAGCGGCCTACCTATAGAGTACGGTAAAAAGTTTTACCTGCTGGCCTATATACTACCCTATGAAACGCCTTACGGAAAATCATGGTGTGATATAGGCCATGACGGAAAAGATGTTGAGCAATGGGGTAAAAAGTTTGGTATTAAGCATTACATTTTATTTGAAATGGAGTTTAAATAAATTCAGTTAGTTTAATTAGTTTTCAATGAAACTTATTCTGCTACCTCTCTTGTTTAGTTACTGTTTACTTCAGGCACAGCAGGAACCTGTACCTGATACACTGCAAAAAAACAGAATCGTATTTAAGTCCCCTGCTGTTATTGCCGGTTATCATTACATAAAAACCAATATGGAGAAATCGGCTTTGGGTTAAATAAAACACAGGTTACAGGCCGGCACCCTTTTTCCTCAGCCCTGGTTGTTTCTACCGAAATGCGGATTGACGGAGCTTTTATACAGGGATTTAAACTTGGCGGGTGGATTGGCGGAGGAGGTGGAAATCTTGGGTTGAATATTATAAATTATACCGACTGGCACCAAAATTCACTTTGCATACGGCCGGAGGTTGGCTTTGGGTATGACATTATACGATTTGTGTATGGTTATAATATAGCATTTACCAATAAAGGCTTGAGTGGCGTTAATACATATAATTTTTCGGTTAACCTTACACTGAAC
This sequence comes from Flavobacterium rhizosphaerae, assembly GCF_046000445.1. NCBI lineage: Bacteria > Pseudomonadati > Bacteroidota > Flavobacteriia > Flavobacteriales > Flavobacteriaceae > Flavobacterium > Flavobacterium rhizosphaerae. The sequence continues at coordinate 64,182 of NZ_JBELPZ010000011.1, forward strand.
CTAAAAAAAGAAAATGATAAAAAACGTAATACTCCTGTTAATTAGCTTGATTTCTTTAACTGCTTCAGGACAAAATAAATTAGGCAGGAATACGCTAAAGATGTATTAAAAAACGTACTTAATAATGCTCCGGCACATAATGTTATTGACAATAAAACCTTGATACTTCCCGACAGCATTACAGCTATCAATATTGCTGAGCCCATACTATTTAGGTTATATGGCAGGGATAATATCTTAAAACAAAAGCCGTATGAAAACTACCTTATTAATAATTACTGGATAATTATGGGGACTATGCCAAAAGATAAAATGGGAGGCGTATTCCTTATTATAATTGATGCCCGCGATTGCAGGGTACTGAGAATTAACACATGGGAAATAGGCAGCAGCAAAACAACTGGCCTTATCTTTTTGGCGTGAAGCAAATCAGGAAGTTTTGCGTTAAAAACGATTTTTTGTTTGAGCGCAGCGAGTTCAAATCGTTTAGCAAAAATGATAGATTTGTAGCCTGAAAAAGATACCGCCTTGATTTTTTGATTCTTTTGTATCAAGACAAAAGAATAGGAGTTTAAAAAACTCTTCATTACATAAAGCTGCTTATAGTTTTAAATATCCGCTAATAAAAAATCATCACAAAGTAAAGTGCTACCTGTAATTATCATGTAATTTTTACCTAAAGCTTTCTTTACCATCAACTTTAGGTAAACTACAGTTCATTTAATAATGCCTTAACTTTTTAAAATTTAAAAAAGGCAATTTTTAGGGTCTAACAACTCTTAAACACGTAACAATGAACAAAATTACACGTTTATTTTTTATGCTTTTTGTGCTTATGTGCGGCACAGTTATGGCTCAGCAAACCATAACCGGTACGGTTACAGATAATGAAGATTTGCCCTTAACCGGAGCAAACATCAGCATCCAGGGCACTACAGATACAGCAACAACATCAGCAGATGGCACTTTCTCTGTAGTAACCGTCAAAACAAGCGGTAACATTATTGTGTCTTTTGTAGGATATGAAACAAAAACAATTTCTTTTACTGTTACAGAAGGCCGGGCTTTTGACGCTGGTACTATTATGCTTACCAGCGATGCCGAGGAACTTGAAACCGTTGTTATTGTAGGTGGCGGTGTAATTGACCTTGAAGAAGACCGAAGAACTCCTGTGGCAGTTTCCACCATCAGCCAAAGGGAAATTAAATTAAAATCGGGCCAAAATGATTTTACTACCGTAATGCAAAACACACCTTCTATATATGTGGCAAGCCAGGCAGGGGGTTTTGGAGATACCCAAATGTATGTTAGGGGTTTTGACCAGACTAATACTGCTTTCCTGCTTAACGGGCAACCCATAAACGGTATGGAAGATGGTAACATGTACTGGTCTAACTGGAGCGGTATGACTGATATTGCTAATGCCGTACAGGTACAACGCGGTTTGGGTTCTTCTAAACTGGCCATATCTTCTGTTGGGGGTACGGTAAATATTGTAACTAAAACTACTGATATGCGAAAAGGTGGGTTTGCCCAGTCTATGATTGGTAACAACAACTATCAAAAAACCTCCCTTGCATACAGCACAGGCCTTAACGAAAAAGGTTTTGGTACCAGTGTTATGCTTTCTAAATGGAGTGGAGACGGTTATAATCGTGGTACCTATGGTGAAGGTTACAACTACTTTCTTTCTTTTGGATACAAACCAAGTGACAGGCATATATTTAACTTCCTTATTTTTGGCGCGCCTCAATGGCATGACCAAAACTACACCAAAGCAATTTCAAACTACCTTCAGTGGGGCCGTAAATACAACAACAATTACGGTTTTGAATTGGGAGATTATAAAACCGAACGCAGAAATTACTACCACAAGCCTGTGGCTAACCTTAACTGGGATTTCAACATCAACAGTAATATGCAGCTTTCAACAGTATTATATGCTTCGTTAGGCCGTGGCGGCGGTACCGGTAACTACGGCAGCAGCAGGAACAGGATAAGAGAGGCTGACGGGCATATTGATTTTGATGCTATAAGAATGAATAACCAGGCACTGGCAGGCGGTATAGGTAACTACGACAATTCTTACCTTATAAGAAACTCCGTTAACAACCATATCTGGTATGGTGTAGTATCAAACTTTAACCATAAAATTACAGAAAACTTTAATTACAATATTGGCCTTGATATCAGAAATTATAAAGGCACCCATTACCGGGAAGTGTCTGATTATTTAGGGTTAAACGGATTTGAGGTAGAAGCGGGGGAAAATGCCCAGCACCCACAGGGCTTTATAGTAACAGAACAATATTCCGCCAACCCGTGGTCTGCATTTAAAAAAGGCCCGGCAGATACACAAAAAATTGATTATGATTATGACGAAAGGATAACGTATGAAGGTTTGTTTGGGCAGGCCGAATATGCCACAGATATATTCTCGGTATTTGTTCAGGCGGCTGTATCTAATCAATCGCATGTGCGTTGGGACCGTTGGCAGTATACTAAGCAGGAAGAAGAATCGCCAAAAGTAAATAACACCGGTTATGATGTTAAAGGCGGGGCAAGTATAGAGTTTGTTGAAGGCAATACGTTTTTTGTTAACGCAGGGCACTATTCAAGGCAGCCTTATCATGATAATATTTACCTGAGCTATGGTAATGATGTAAATCCGTTTACCAAAAACGAGAAAATTACAGGTATAGAGCTGGGCTACAGGTTTAGGAGCACGTACTTTAGTGCCGATGTTAATGCGTACCGTACAAACTGGAAAGACCGTGTAACAACATCAACCGGCGCAGACGAAAACGGTGAGGAGATTTTTTATATTAATTCCGGCGTTAACCAGCTGCATAAAGGCCTTGAGCTTGAATTTAAAGCAAACCCTTTTACAATGGTGGATATTAAAGGTTTTGCTTCTCTTGGCGACTGGAAATATAACGATAACATCTACAAAACCACAAGAGACCAGAACAGGAATATAATTGAGGAATCTTTCGATAATGTTGACGGACATGAAGTAGGTGGTGGCGCACAGACAACATTAGGTTTGGGCTTTGTTTACAGAACAAATTTCGGGTTATCAGTTGATGCTGACTGGAGGTATTATGACAACCTGTATTCTACTTACGTAGGTGAAAATGAAAACGTTAAACTACCTACTTATGATCTTACAGATCTTGGCCTAACCTATAGGTTAAATTTTGCAAAAACAGGATTAACATTCCGCGTTAACGTAAATAACCTGTTTGACGAAGTATACATTTCTCAGTTAACTACAGCTAACCCTGTAGAAGATGGCGATGAAACCTATAAAGGCATTAATGTTAGTAACAATGGCTTTTTTGGTAATGGCAGAACATGGAACTTTAGCATGAAGTTCAACTTTTAATACTTACGTGTATTTATTATATCAAACGGTTGCCCTTGGGCAGCCGTTTTGCTTTTAAAGTTCAGGCTAATATTTACCTTAACAGCAATTTAATGAAGTATTATTTATAACTATTGGCTATATTTGCCTTTCAGCTAAATAAAAATTTTTATGTATTCTACTATCTTAGAGTTGCACTCTTACTGGGCTTATGGCGTTTTGTTCTTTTTATTACTGGCCATTTTAAATTCGTTTGTAGGCTTATCTAAAAAAAAGCTTTTTGATGCAAACGACCGTAAAATTGCGTTGATAGCATTAATATTTGCGCATGTGCAGCTGGTACTGGGTTTAATCATGTGGATTATCTCACCAGACTGGGATAATGCTAAAGCCGCTGGTGGTGTAATGAAAGACAGCCTTATCAGGCTTCACCTCATTGAGCACCCTCTCATTAATATTATTGCCATAACGGTTATAACCATAGGGTGGTCTCAACATAAAAAAGCAATTGAAGACAGCGCAAAATTTAAAAAAATTGCCATTATGTACCTAATTGGCCTTGTATTGTTATTAAGCCGTATTCCATATGGTCAATGGTTTTCATAACTATGTAAAATGAAAAGGGGACTAAGCATAATAAGTGTATTGTTACTGGTAATGCTGCTAAGTGCATTTTCATCGGGCGGGTCCTGTTCCTGCAATGCAAATAAAAACCCTGAAGTTACTGTAGTAAAAGATACCCTTAAAGAAAAAGAACCCCAGCTTACCTTATATAAACAAAATGTTTTTGCTACCTATTATGCCGATAGGTTTAATGGAAAAAAAACAAGCAGTGGCGAGCGTTTTAACAATACCAGTTATACCGCAGCCCATAAAAAACTGCCGTTTGGCACACTGGTACGTGTAACTAATGAGGCAAATGGCAAATGGGTAGATATAAAAATAAATGACCGGGGCCCCTTTGGTACAAAGCATGAAATAGATTTAACCAAAAAAGCTTTTATGGAAATAGCTTCTGATAAAGGATCCGGGCACATGAAAGTGAAAATTGAAATTATAGAAAAAGAGTAATACTATGGCTAAAAATATTTTGGCTGTGCTGTTGCTTACAAGCTTTTTTTATTCCTGTTCTTCATCAAAAAAGACGGCTTCATCCACATCGTTCTCATTATACGATAAAAAAGCAGTGGCCTGTTATTATGCCGATAAATTTAACGGCAGGAAAACCGCTAACGGAGAAACTTTCAGCAATAATAAATATACCGCAGCCCATAAAAAACTGCCGTTTGGCACTAAAGTAAAAGTTACCAACAAAGCCAACGGAAAATGGGTAATAGTTACCATAAATGACAGAGGGCCATTTACCCGGGGCCGTGATATAGACCTCGCTAAAAAAGCTTTTATGGATATTACAGACAACAAAAATAATGGTACACTGCATGTAACCCTCGAGATAGCAAAAATAAAACGTCCCGCCAAAAGCGGGACGTTTTCATTATAATTTGTTTTATCTAATATCCTATCAATCCCGCTGGTACACCCGCACATAATCTATAAGTGTGGTACATGGGAAAACGGCTTCCGGAACAATGGCACCGCCATAGGTATAGGTAGTACCGCCTACACCTGCCGAAAGAATTATATAAAATTCGTGGCTGAAAGGATGCCACTCATCAAAGTGATGTGAATATTCCGATTTCATTGTCCGTTTACCATCAACGGTAACTTTTGTATCATAGTCCTGTCCATCCGGGGCATTGCCCATAGCATCTCCGTCATTAAAATAATTAATGTGGTACACATTCCCATCTATACTAAATTCAATACGGTTGTCAAACCAGTCTATACGATACAGGTGGTAACCGCCGCTCCCGGCATTAGGGTTGTTAGCTGCAACAGGCCAGCCGCCATAATCGGGGTTTACGGCAGGCACCTCTTCATTTTCATAAGAATAATAAGCACCCTTATGGCCGTGGTTCCAGTCCTGATACTGGTTATCTTCCCAAAACCAGGCATAGTGTACACTGCCTAAGTTATAGTAAGGAATAGAACCTACATATTCCATTATATCAATCTCGCCCCCTTGCGGCCACATAATATAGGTTTCACCGGCAGGTATTTCGGCAGGCATCATCCAAAAAGCAAATCCCTGTCCTTTATATTTTACATCACGGGCCCATACGCGGGCTTCAATACGGGTACCGGGCCCTGCAGAAAATTTTCCTTCAGTATTTATTCGCCCGCTTGTGTACTGGCGGTCCATATAAGATTCTTTACGGGTTGTTATATTCAGCGCACCATCAGTAAGGTTTACATTCTCAGTTCTGTCAGTAGCACGGTCAACCTGTCCGGTACCAAAATCGCCGTTTACACCTGTACCGGTTTCAAAATTCCATTTTGTCTGGTCTAAAATTGTCCCGTCAAACTCATCATTCCAGATAAGCGTATAGCCCGTATAGGAAGTAACCTGTGGTTCGGGTTCAGGCTCCGGTACGGGTTCAGGCTCCGGTTCTGGTTGTGGTTCAGGTTCGGGATTTACTTCAGTGGTGTCTTTAGGTGAATCGTCCTTATTACAGGAAGGAACTATAGTCCATACCGTGATGGAAAACAGTAATAAAAATACTTTTTTCATGAGTTAAAAATTAAGTTTGGGTTTTGTAAATGTATGAAATATAATTTATAGTGTAAAAAACCCTAAAATCCAGGCTCATGCTGTTAACATGTTATTAACGGTTTTTCTGGTTCGGTTAGTTCGGCAGTATCCGAACTAATAAGTACCTTTGCCAAAATTTTATTGGATGGCAGATTTAACGCAGCAGAAGGAAGAATTAATTGAAATGTATGGAGTTCATTTTGAATTGCAATACAATCTGCCGCCCCTTGCTTCAAGAATTTTAGGTATCCTGATTATTGACAGCTGTAAAAAGGGGCTCACCTTTGAGGAGTTAACAGATCGTACGGCGGCCAGTAAAAGCTCGGTATCTACAAGTATTAACCTGTTGCTTAAACTGGAAAAAATAAATTATTATACCATTTGCGGTGATCGTAAAAAATATTTTAAACCTTCACCCTTTAGTGAGCGTCTAAAGGGATACCTGAAGATGATTGCTTTTGAAAAAGAAATACTGGAACGCATGCTGGATTACCGGAAAAAAACCGCTTCTTGCCCCGCAGAACAGTGCAGCCTTGAAAATACCAAGGCCTACAAAGACCATGTGCTGAACATAGAGAATTTATTACTGGAAGCCGTAGAAAAATTTAAGAAAATAGAACAAAAAAAAGTGGACCAATATAACACGCATAAAAATCATTAAATGAGAAACAAAACTTTACTGGGCGCTTTAGCAGCCCTGTTGGTGTTTTACGGATGTGGTAAAAAAGAAGAACAGGCACAGCAGCCGCAGGGCCCTATGCCCTACCCTGTCGAAACCATAATTAAAGGCGATGCTACTACATTTGAAGAATATACCGCTAACCTGGAAGGGCAGCAAAATGTAGAGATACGCCCTAAAGTAACCGGGTTTATCCAAAAAATATATGTTGATGAAGGGCAGCATGTAAACAAAGGGCAATTACTGTTTAAACTTGAAACACAAACCCTTAACCAGGATGCCGCTGCAGCAAAAGCCAGTGTAGATGCTGCCCGCGTTGAGGCAGACAGGTTAAAACCGCTGGTAGACCGTAATATAATAAGCAAAGTACAGCTTGAAACCGCAAAAGCAAACCTGGCACAAGCACAGGCTGCTTATAATAGTATTGCTGCAAATATTAATTACGGCAGCATAATATCCCCTGTAAGTGGTGTTATAGGCAGTATGCCTTTTAGGGAAGGCGCACTGGTAAGCTCTACCACACAGGAACCGCTTACTACAGTATCAGACAGCCGCATGATGCGCGCTTATTTTACTATGAATGAAAAGCAAATGCTTGATTTTACACGTACATTTAAAGGTGGCACACTTCAGGAAAAAATTAAAAATACCCCCGAAGTAACCCTTTTACTTGCCGATGGCAGCGAATATGAGCATAAAGGTACGCTTGAAACCGTAAACGGCCTGGTAAACCCTACTACAGGTACAACCGAATTCAGGGCTGTATTCCCTAACCCGGATGCTGTTTTGCGTAGCGGGGGTAGCGGCATAGTACGTATACCTATAAACCATAAAGATGTTATTATTGTGCCACAAAATGCCGTAATGGACAGGCAGGACAGGCACTTGGTGTTTGTTGTGGAAAATGACTCGGTAAAATCCCGTGTTATAGATATCACTACAACAGCAGGAAAAAACTTTATAGTAAAAGATGGCCTTAAACCGGGCGATGTTATAGTAGTACAAGGTGTTACCAAATTACAGGAAGGGCAAAAAATTGCACCACAACCTGTAAAAAAAGAAAAAGAGCCCGCTGCCCAGGTACAAGATACCACCGCAGCAGAGCAAAAAACTAACAGCCAGCAAAAATAATACAACCCACAGATGTTAAAAACTTTTATAGAAAGGCCGGTACTCTCCACCGTAATTTCAATATTATTAACCATATTAGGTGTGCTGGGGTTAACCGCACTTCCGGTAGAACAGTATCCGGAAATTGCACCACCCACAGTACAGGTTAGCGCCACCTATACCGGTGCAAATGCCGAAACGGTGCTAAACAGCGTTATCATTCCTTTAGAGGAGCAGATAAATGGTGTAGAAGGCATGACTTATATGACCTCAACTGCCGCAAATGACGGTTCGGCCAGTATAAGCGTGTTTTTTGAGCTGGGTATAAACCCGGACATTGCCGCTGTAAACGTGCAAAACCGTGTGGCACGGGCTACCAGCCAGCTGCCTGCCGCGGTGGTACAAACGGGGGTAACTACCGTTAAAAGCCAGACCAGTGCGCTGATGTTCCTCTCTATCTATTCTGAAAACGAAAAAGAATATGATGGAACTTTTGTGCAAAACTATGCTAAAATTAACCTGGTGCCCAAACTGCAAAGGGTTAAGGGTGTAGGGCAGGTAAACGTATTTGGTACTAATGATTACTCTATGCGTATATGGCTCAACCCTGAAAAAATGGCAGCATATAGCCTTACTCCATCAGATGTACAGGCGGCTTTGCGGGAACAGAATGTTGAGGCGGCGCCCGGTAAATTTGGTGAAGATGCCGACGGTGTTTATGAATATGTAATTAAATATAAAGGAAGGCTTTCTACCGCAAAAGAGTACGAAAATATTATAGTGAAGGCCATTGGTAATGGAAATTTCATCCATTTAAGCGATGTAGCCAAAGTAGAACTTGGCGCCTTTAATTACGGGCACAAAAACTTTGGTATGGGCCATTTAGGTACCGGTATGGCTGTTTACCAGACATCGGGATCTAACGCTAATGATATTATTGACGAGGTACTTCAAATCATGAAGGATGAAGAACCTAATTTTCCTAAAGGTATAAAGTATGCCATACCTTTTAATACCAAAACCTTTCTTGACGCGTCAATAGAAAAAGTTACCCATACCCTTGTGGAAGCTTTTATACTGGTATTTATAGTGGTATTCCTCTTCCTGCAGGATTTCCGTTCTACGCTTATTCCTGCCATTGCGGTTCCTGTGGCTATTGTAGGTACATTTTTCTTCCTCAACCTTTTTGGCTTTTCTATAAACCTGCTAACCCTGTTTGCACTGGTTCTCGCCATTGGTATTGTGGTAGATGATGCTATTGTAGTAGTAGAAGCAGTACACTCCAAACTGGATGAAGGTGAAAAAGACCCTAAAAAGGCAACTCTTTCTGCCATGAGCGAAATAACAGGCGCCATTGTGTCTATAACGCTGGTTATGGCCGCGGTATTTATACCGGTAACCTTTCTTACCGGGCCATCCGGGGTGTTTTATAAACAGTTTGCCATTACACTGGCAGTAGCCATCCTTATTTCGGCTGTTAACGCCTTAACGCTGAGCCCAGCTTTATGTGCTCTTTTATTAAAGCCGCACGATGACCATGACGAGCATAAAAAGAAAAATATAAAAGACCGGTTTTTTACTGCATTCAATACCGGCTTTAACGCTATGAACCACAAATATAGCCGCTCACTTGGCTTATTGGCCAGAAAAAAGTGGATAGTAGCAATAGTATTGCTGGCATTTATAGCAGGTACCTATGTGCTTTTTACTACTACACCTTCGGGCTTTATACCCAATGAAGACCGTGGTATCATTATGTCTGACATGTCTTTGCCCCCGGGTACCACATTAGAGCAAACACAAATCTATGTGGATAAACTTGATTCTGTTATTAAATCAATGCCTGTAATTGAGGAAAGGATGAGCGTGGTAGGCTTTAGCCTTCTTAACCGTGTAAACGGTGGCTCTTATGCCTTTATGATTATGAGGCTTAAAGACTGGAGTGAACGTGAGCAGAGTGTAGACCAGGTAGTAAATGAATTGTTTGCAAAAACTGCCGGTTTTAAAGATGCCAAAATGCTGTTTTTTACACCGCCAAGTGTGCAGGGCTTTGGTACCGCAGACGGTTTTGAATTTAAAATACAGGATAAGGGCGATGATGACTGGGCTACCGTGAGTACTGTCAGCAATGAATTTTTAGCCGAGCTCTCTAAAAGGCCCGAAATACAATATGCACAAACCAACTTTAACCCCAACTTTCCGCAATATCAAATGGATGTTAATGTGGAACGGGCTAAAGATGCAGGTGTAACATTAACCGAGATATTAAATACCATGCAGGGCTATTATGGTGGTTTGTATACTACAGATTTTAACCGTTTTGGTAAACAGTTTCGCGTTATGGTACAAACCCAGCCGGAAGACCGTGCAGACGAGAAGTCTATCAACAGCATTTATGTGCGCAATGATAAAGGACAAATGGTGGGCATAAGCCAGTTTATATCGTTTAAAAAGATATACGGCCCAGAAGCGGTATCCAGGTTTAATATGCTTAAAGCGGTAAATGTTAACGGTAAGGCGGCTCCAGGGTTTAGTAGCGGTGATGCCATAAGGGCAATACAGGAAACGGCGGAAAAACATTTGCCTACTACCTATACCTATGAGTTTTCGGGCATGACGCGCGAAGAACTGCTTGCCGGAAGCCAGTCTATATGGGTATTCCTGCTCAGTCTTGTTTTTGTGTACTTCCTTTTAAGTGCACAGTATGAAAGCTATATACTGCCACTATCGGTTATACTATCATTACCGGTAGGTATAGCGGGCGCTATTGGTTTTGTAAAACTTACAGGACAGGAAAATAATATTTATTTTCAGGTGGCACTTATCATGTTAATAGGCTTATTAGCTAAAAATGCCATACTTATAGTAGAGTTTGCTATCCAGCGAAGACATCATGGCATGAGCATAACAGAAGCAGCTATAGAAGGTGCCAGGGCACGTTTACGCCCCATATTAATGACATCGTTTGCCTTTATCTTTGGTTTACTTCCGCTGGCACTGGCTACGGGTGTAGGTGCCGTGGGTAACAACTCCATAGGTATGGGTGCCGTTGGGGGTATGCTTGTAGGTACCGTATTTGGTGTATTTGTAATACCTATACTGTTTATAATATTCCAAAGCCTGCAGGAGCGTATATCAAGTAAACCTGCACCTCAGCAAAAAGAAAGCAACATAGCATAAAGTTGAAAAATATAATGAGTAACAATATATACAGAATAGTGTTTTTTGTAGCAGCCGGGCTAATGATGCAGTCTTGCTTTGTGGCAAAAAATTATGAGCGGCCCAATGTAAAGGCCGAAAACCTTTACCGTACAAAAACAGTAGCGCAGGACAGCGCTTCTTTAGCTGAAGTTTCGTGGAGGAATATGTTTACCGATCCGGTTTTACAACAGCATATAGAAAGCGGGCTGGCTAATAATTATGATATACGCTTAGCATTGCAAAATATTGCAGTTTCTGAGGCATACCTAAAACAGGCAAAGGCAGGGTACCTGCCTACACTAAGCGGTACAGCAAGTGTAACACACCAGGAGCTTGCCAAAAACAGCCAGTTTGGTAGGTTATTTAGCAGTTTAGACTCATACCTGGTAAGCGGCAACCTTTCGTGGGAAGCCGACATTTGGGGTAAAATACGCAGTAATAAGCGTGCCTACAATGCTTCTTACCTGCAAACCCTTTCTGCTACGCAAACAGTTAAAACAAAGGTTATTGCAAATATAGCCTCTATGTACTACAGGTTGTTGGCGCTGGATGAGCAACTTAAACTGGCAGATTCTACCCTTATAAACCGTAATGAAAGTGTTGAGGCCATACATGCGCTTAAAGATGCAGGAAGTGTAAATGAAGTGGGCGTAAAGCAAACCGAAGCACAGCAATATGCCACACAACTTATAATTGAGGACTTAAAAAACAATATTGTACTTACCGAAAACAGCCTGTGCCTGCTAATGGGTGAAGAACCACATGCTATTGCACGTACCAGTTTTGATGAGCAGCAGTTTAACCCTGAGTTAAAAGTGGGGTTTTCATCATCCCTTTTGCGCAACCGCCCCGATGTGATAGCAGCAGAATACAGCCTTGTAAATGCATTTGAGCTTACCAATGTAGCCCGCAGTAATTTTTATCCTTCGTTTACCATTACGGCCCAGGGAGGTTTACAAAGTATTGATTTTGAAAAGTGGTTTAGTACCAACTCTCTTTTTGCTACTGTTGTGGCAGGCCTAACCCAGCCTATTTTTAACCAAAGGCAAATACGCTCAAGGTATGAAGCAGCACAGTCTACACAAGAGCAGGCCTTTTTACGGTTTGAACTTGCCATGCTTACCGCAGGGCGTGAAGTGAGCGATGCACTTGCAAATTATAATAACGAAACCCGTAAAATAACCATAAGGCAGCAACAGGTAGATGCACTTAGAAAGGCAGCAGACTATTCGGATGAATTACTGGAGTATGGCCTGGTAAACTATCTGGAGGTATTAACCGCAAAAGATAGTGCCCTGAATAGTGAACTTAACCTGATTGATAATAAATATAACCGCTTTGCTGCTGTAATAGAACTTTACAGGGCATTAGGCGGAGGATGGCAATAATTAGCTTTTTTGGGAGTTTCTAATTATTTAGATTAATTGTTTGTTTATGTTGAGCTGCCCGTTACAAAAATGTAGCGGGCAGCTTTTTTTAAAATTTCACTAAAAAAACTGTTAATTTGCACCCTAAAATTTAAATAATAACATTTTAAGTATAATGTTGTAACCAATACAATGATATAAAAAGTAGCTTTGTATATTCTACACTACCGTAATAATGAATAAAGAGGGAAAAATAATTCTCATTGACAGCAACATAGAAAACTCTGATCATTTATCTAAGTGTCTTAATAGCATGGGGCATAAAAATGAGATTAGCGTTTTTAGTGATACAGATAGTGCTGGCAAATATATAAGAGATAATATCCCGGATATTTTTGTAGTATTTCAAAGTACAGCTACCCCACGCATAGAAGTGCCGGATACTCGTAATATGGTATACATGCATGAAAAATTTAATATGGACGAAATTCCCTATATGTTTTTGATAAATTCTGCAAAGGGTAAGGCTCCAATGCAGGTTTTTGTACATTGTTACTACAGATCGTCTGATAAAATTTTATTATCAGAAATACTTTGTGATATAGCGCTCTTTTGGAAAGACCATATTTTCCCCCCAAAAATACAACCCTCTAATGGGTAATGTTTTCTTTTATTAAGAAAATAATCTTATATATTTTGTATCTTGCTTTAAAAAAGCATGAGTGTAAACACCGTTAAAGGACAGGGAGCCGTACAAAATATTCATAATCATTTTGAAAGAAACCGTTATCAAAAATCAATTTATGATGATGATTTTGAAGAGCAGGTAGCCAAAACAGAATTTTTGGAAGTTTTCCCAAAAACTATAGTAAACCCCGTAAAAAGTCCCGATTTAAGGATGGCTTACAGCATGAATCCGTATCAGGGTTGTGAACATGGGTGCGCCTATTGCTTTGCCCGCCCCACACACGAATATTGGGGGTATAGCGCAGGTGTTGATTTTGAACGTAAAATAATGGTGAAAAAAAATGCCCCGCAATTACTGGAACAATTTTTTACTAAAAGAGGATATAAACCCGAACCCATATTGCTCTCTGGCAATACAGATTGTTACCAGCCTATTGAACGTAAACTGGAAATTACCCGTAAAATTCTGCAGGTATTTTTAGAGTACCGGCATCCCGTAGATATACTCACTAAAAATGCGCTTGTTACCCGTGATATGGATATACTTGTTAAACTTGCACAAAAAAATCTTGTCACAGTTTCTCTCTCAATCCCTACTACTAACGAAGAATTGAGGCGAAAATTAGAGCCCCGTACCTCATCAGTAAACACTAAACTAAAAGCACTGGAAACCTTATCGCAAAACGGCGTGCCAACCAACGTGATGATTGCGCCTATTATACCGGGATTAAACAGTATGGAAATACTGCAAAACGTGAAAATTATGGCTGATAAAGGCGCACAAAGCTTTGGCTATACCCTGGTGCGTTTAAACGATGCAGTAGAGCCCGTTTTTATTGACTGGCTTAACGAACACTATCCTGACAGAAAAGAAAAAGTACTAAACCATATTGCCAGCATGCATGGAGGAAAACTGGGTGAAAAAAGCGTGGCAAAACGTAAAAAAGGTGAAGGCAATATTGCAGAAATGATTCACAACACATTTAAAGTTGGCCGCCAAAAATACTTTGCCGGAAGGGAATTATCGCTGCTGGCCCTTGATCATTTTGATGGCACAAAAGGAGAGCAGTTAAAACTATTTTAGCTATACACAACAACAATACGATTTACTTATTGCAGCGTAATAACATGCTGAACTATCATTTTAGCATGTATCCGGCTATTTTCTATAAACCATTTATGAGTTTCCATGCCGCCACACACTACACCTGCCAAGTATAACCCTTTTATATTTGTTTCCATCGTTTCAGGGTCATATTGTGGTGTGCAAAACAAGTTATTACTAATAGTAATACCACATTTTTTTAAAAACTCAATATCAGGCCTGTAGCCTGTAAGCGCCAGTACATAATCTGTCTCAAGTGTAACTGTGCCGTCCGGGGTAAAAACATCTACCTCATTTTGGCGAATTTCGGTAATGGTACTGTAATAAAAAGCCTTTATGCTGCCTTCGTCAATACGGTTTTCAATATCGGGTTTTATCCAGTACTTTACCCGGTTATTTATCTCCCCTTTACGAATTAACATAGTAACATCAGCTCCTTTATGCCAACACTCTAGCGCGGCATCTACACTGCTGTTATTGGCGCCAACCACCACTACTTTACTAAAAGCATATTCATGCGCTTCTTTATAATAATGGCGTACATGGGGCAGGTTTTCCCCCGGCACATCCATATATACGGGTATATCATAAAAACCGGTAGCTATAACCACATTGCGGGCATGGTACCAGCCTTTTTCTGAATGTACTATAAATTCGCCGGACTGTTGTTTATTTACCGATATAACACGCTCATTTAGCTGTATGTTAAGATTAAAATGTTTCTGTATATTACGATAGTATTCCAAAGCCTCCTGCCGCCCCGGCTTAGGTGCTATACATGTAAACGGAACATCCCCAATTTCCAGACGCTCGGCGGTACTAAAAAAAGTCATGTACAAGGGGTAGTTAAAAAGGCTGTTTAC
This sequence comes from Flavobacterium rhizosphaerae, assembly GCF_046000445.1. Classification (NCBI taxonomy): domain Bacteria; kingdom Pseudomonadati; phylum Bacteroidota; class Flavobacteriia; order Flavobacteriales; family Flavobacteriaceae; genus Flavobacterium; species Flavobacterium rhizosphaerae. The sequence continues at coordinate 79,214 of NZ_JBELPZ010000011.1, forward strand.
CAGCGCACCTTTTTCTAATACTAAATAGTTTAGCCCTTTATTCCTGGCTTCTATAGCGCATGCCATGCCAATAGGCCCTCCTCCTATTATTAGCAGGTCATATATTTTATTCTCTATTTCCATGTTGTATATGGCTTGCGGCTTAAGTAAGCATTATAGTAGCGCTCATCGCCAGTTACTTCCATTCCAAGCCATTCGGGTTTTTCAAAAGGTTCATTTTCATCATTTAGTTCAATTTCAGCTACTACAAGTCCTGCATTATCGCCAAAAAACTCATCCACTTCAAAAACATGTTTGCCTGCTTTTATCTCGTAACGAATTTTATCTATAGCACCGGGTTCGCACAACATTAGCAATTGTTCGGCTTCGGCAACCGGAATTTCTCTTTCCCATTCCATACGTGTAGTGCCGCTATCATTGCCTTTGCCTTTAATAGTGAGATATCCATTAGTACCTTTAATACGTATACGCACAGTTCGGCTGGGGTGGGTGCAAAGGTAGCCCTGGGTTATGCGGTTTTGGGTGTAGGCCCCGTTCTTATAATCATCAGAAAGCACAAGAAACTTGCGTTCAATTTCAGTCATAGCAGCATTAAAAATTGTAGCTGCAAGATACTGAATTAGGGAATACCTAAATAGTATTGAGTAAATAAAAGAAGATTTTGTAACATAAAAATTTAGCAGAACACTTAAGTATTAAAATAATTAATTATTCAATAAAAAGAAGTATCCACACATTCCAATGTTAAATCTGCACCTGAATATTAGTTTTTTGGCTCTCAAAAAGCACTACTTTAAACTAAATATTATATTTTAGCGTTAAGAGAATTATAAATTATTTTTAACCTTTTTTTACGGATATCAAAAAAAAAACGTTCGTAAATTTATTACACCTTAATTTTTATATTAAATGCTACCTACTAAAAATGATAACGGAAAAGACGGGGACATGCCGCCAAAATTTTTTGCGGTAATGCTCGCAACCAGCCTTTTGGCTGTAGTATTTATTTGCCTTTTAACTATAACTTTATTTTAACTGCCACATTATAACATTGTAACTGTTTAAAGCATTTACATAATTACCCCTCAATAATTAAATTATTGAGGGGTAATTATTTTAACATTTAAAATTCTTTTTATAAAAACAACATTCCTTTAAATAAAGAAAACAGCACAATCTACAATATTTACCCAGGAGAACATGGTGCTATTGGAGGAAACGTAAAAACAACAGGCAACAGAGTTAAAATTAAAATGAGCTGGAGCTAATTGATATTAACCATCCTGCTGCTCATAAAAAGCATCTATATTAAGTTTAGGCAATGTAGCCGCCATAACCGCAAGTTCATCACAACGCTCATTCTGCGGATGCATGTTATGTCCCTTTATCCATTTAAAATCTACTTTGTGTTTTCGGTAAATAATTAAAAACCGCCGCCACAGGTCCGGGTTTTTCTTATCCTTAAATCCTTTTTTTTCCCAATTAAAAACCCAGCCTTTGCTTACCGCATCTACCACATACTTACTGTCAGATACTACAAGTACTTCAGTACCCGGCTTACTTAGTTTTTCCAACCCCACAATAACCGCCAGCAATTCCATACGGTTGTTAGTGGTTAGCCTAAAACCTTCATAAAATTCTTTACGGTAACCGGTGCCAACCTGCTCCAGTATTAGCCCGTACCCCCCGGGGCCAGGATTTCCTTTAGCGGCACCATCAGTATATATATGTACAGTATGCATAATTGTAAGGTTGTATAATTACATTTAACTTTTAAGGCATAATTTTAAACACATCAATTATTCAATAGCTCTTCTATAACTTTTGGATAATGCTCATGTTCTAATGTAAGTACCTTAGCAGCCACTTCTTCCGGGTTTAAACACTCTTCAATGGCAATGCCTTTCTGAAATATGATGTTTCCCTCATCATAATTCTCATCAACATAATGTATAGTTATGCCACTTTCCTGTTCCTTATTTTCAAGTACGGCACGGTGCACATGTAGGCCATACATACCTTTACCTCCGTATTTTGGTAACAGGGCCGGGTGTATATTTATTACTTTATGAGGGTAAGCAGTTATGATATCTGAAGGAAACTTTAATAAAAAGCCTGCCAGTACTATTAAATATGGATTAAAAGCTACTAAGTGACGCAATACAAACCCGTTATCAAGCTGTTCGCGGTTAAAAACAACTACGGGTACCCCAAAATCTGCTGCTTTTTCTATAACACCAGCCTTGCTGTTATTACAGAAAACAGCCACAATATTGGCAGTACTATTCTGACTGAAATGCTCCATTATTTTCTCGGCATTAGAACCTCCGCCCGAGGCAAAAACCACTATATTTTTCATAACAAAAGGCTTTTAAGCTGCAAAAAAAAGAATAATATCCTTCAAAATAACAGTACTTTTATATTTTTATAAAATTAATTTTTTACTTTAGTACTCACATTTTTTAGGTAATACGTGGTTTTAAAATAAAGTTTTTTATTTTTGCCGTCAAATTAAATTCTAAAATTAAAACATTATGTCAGACATTGCATCAAGAGTAAAAGCGATTATCGTAGACAAATTAGGTGTTGACGAAAACGAAGTTGTAAATGAAGCTAGCTTCACTAACGATTTAGGAGCCGATTCACTAGACACTGTTGAGCTTATTATGGAATTTGAAAAAGAATTTGACATTCAGATTCCGGATGATCAGGCTGAGAATATCTCTACTGTTGGTCAGGCTATTTCTTACATAGAAGAAGCAAAAAAGTAATAAATAAGTAACATCCATGCCCCTACCCGGTTCATGGATGTTATTGTTTATTTTCATACCCAAATTTTAAACTGAACGGCAAAGGCCTTATTGCGCCCTCGTGATAAATACAAATAATGCCCATGTTTTCTAGCTAATAAAGAATAGATACATGGGTATTGTGTTATAAACTGTAAAACTGGCTTTATGAAATTAAGAAGAGTTGTAGTAACCGGGCTTGGTGCTGTAACACCTATAGGAAATACCGTAGAAGCATATTGGAACGGCCTTATAAACGGTGTGAGTGGCGCTGCCCCAATTACATATTTTGACGCTTCAAATTTTAAAACAAAATTTGCCTGCGAAGTTAAAAACTTTAAAATTGAAGATTTTGTAGACCGTAAAGAGGCACGCAAAATGGACCGCTATGCGCAATATGCCATAGCAGCTACCGATGAAGCGGTTAAAGATGCCGGGTTTAATTTTGACACATTAGATAAAGACCGTGCTGGCGTAATATGGGGTTCTGGCATTGGAGGCCTTGAAACTTTTCAGGAAGAAGTTATAAATTTTGCTAACGGAAACGGTACACCAAAATTTAACCCGTTTTTCATCCCTAAAATGATTGCAGATATTGCCGGCGGGCATATTTCTATAAAATATGGGTTTCGTGGCCCTAATTTTACAACCGTTTCAGCATGTGCTTCATCTACCAACGCACTTATTGATGCATTTAACTATATACGCCTTGGGCATGCCGATGTTATTGTGAGCGGCGGTAGCGAGGCGGCAGTAACTATAGCCGGCATGGGCGGCTTTAATGCCATGCATGCCTTAAGTACCCGCAACGATGCCCCGGAAACCGCAAGCCGCCCTATGGATAAAGACCGTGACGGATTTGTACTTGGTGAAGGAGCCGGCACACTCATTCTTGAAGAATATGAACATGCTATAGCGCGTGGCGCTAAAATATACTGCGAAATAGGCGGTGGCGGTATGAGTGCCGATGCGCACCACATTACTGCCCCTCACCCCGAAGGGCTTGGCGCTAAAAATGTAATGCTGTACTGCCTAAGGGATGCAGGCATGAAGCCTGAAGATGTAGATGGTGTTAATATGCACGGTACATCTACACCACTGGGAGATTTGGCCGAAAGCAAAGCCATACTTGAGGTGTTTGGCCAACACGCCTACAACCTTAACCTTAACTCAACAAAAAGTATGACAGGCCACCTTTTAGGTGCAGCCGGGGCTGTAGAAGCAATAGCCTCTATACTTTCTATAAAACACGGCATAATACCTCCAACCATCAACCATTTTACGGATGACGAAAGTATTGACCCTAAGTTAAATTTTACATTTAATAAAGCTCAGAAAAGAGAGGTAAAAGTGATTATGAGCAACACGTTTGGCTTTGGCGGGCACAACGCATGTGTACTGGTTAAAAAATTTGAAGAGTAATATAAGCCTATGGGCATTTTGAATAAAATATTTAAAAAATCCCGTCAACCCGAAGGTGACGGGATTTTTTATAATCAGATGAAAGCCCTGCTGGGCTTTGCGCCACTTACTATAGACTATTATCAAAGGGCTTTTATTCACCGCTCAAGCAACAAAACAGACGAAAACGGCAATGCAATAAATTATGAAAGGCTTGAGTTTTTGGGAGATGCCATGCTTGGGGCTGTAATTGCCGCGCATCTTTTTAGCGAAGTGCCTACCGGCGATGAAGGCTACCTTACCAAAATGCGCTCTAAAATTGTTAGCCGTGAGCACCTTAATGAACTAGGCCGTGACCTCAACCTAATAAAATGGGTAAAAAGTAAGGTATCTGCACAGCATTTTGGCGAAAATATTCACGGCAACCTTTTTGAAGCCTTTATAGGCGCTATTTATCTTGACCGTGGCTTTGTGTACTGCGAAAAATTCATATTCGAAAAAGTAATAGTGCCTTATGTAGACATTCCTAAACTTGAAGGTAAGGTTATCAGCTACAAAAGCCTTGTTATTGAATGGTGCCAAAAAGGTAAAAAACCGTTTCATTATGAAGTGTATGAAGACAATGGTACCGAAGGGCAAAAACATTTTGGGGTTAAACTGAGTATAGATAATAAAGTAGTGGCAAAGGCAAGGGCCACTTCTAAAAAGAAGGCAGAAGAAAAAGCCTCACAAAGGGCATATTTTGCATTTCAGGAAAAAATTAACAAAAAATAGCGTAACTACACTGATTGCTAAAACGTTTTCGAGAAAAAAATATCATTAACTTAATTTTAAGTTTTATGAGTTTGATATATAAATGCTATATTTACGCCTCGTATATATATTACCTTTTTTATGGCCGTCCACAAACTGGTATTCGACGATTTTTTGACAGTTGATTATGGTTTAATTGCCATACATTCCTCGATTGAAGATTATAGGTTGGCCTATTTCATAAACAGGGAGCTGGAATTGAGGCTTGAAAAAAGCGCCGATATTCATTGTAAGATTCCTGCAGGTGACAGCTGTTTTTCAAGGTATATATTTATGGATGAAAGTACAGATTGTAGCTGGAACCTTATACAGAACAAGAATGTTATAGCCCGGAGCGGTGCAGATGCCACATCTCTGTTTCACGAAGGAGGGCTTTCTTTTACTACTACTGCTTACTTAATGCCCGAGCTGAAAAAGGTAGATTATATACTAAAAGTTGAAAACCCTCATACCCCAACTATGCTTGATGAAACAGTGAAAAAACTACTTTCATTTCAACATATTTCAACAGCATATAAACCAGACGTTCACACACTAAAATATAAAAACAATTTAATTTTTTAAAAATGCTTACAAATAAAAAAACCAAGATAGTGGCCACATTAGGGCCTGCCTCCAGCACAAAAGATGTTATTGGTGCAATGATGCAGGCTGGTGTAAATGTGTTCAGGATCAACTTTTCGCATGCTGACTATGCCGACGTTAAAACCCGTATTCAGATCATCAGGGATTTAAATGAAGAGATGGGCTACAATGCCGCTATCCTGGCCGACCTTCAGGGGCCTAAACTTCGTGTAGGCGTAATGGAGGAAGGTGTTATGGTAAACCCAGGTGATATGGTTACCTTTCAAACTTCAGAAAATGTGATAGGCACAGCCTCGAGAGTATATATGAATTATAAAGAGTTTCCACGTGATGTTAACCCTGGAGAAAGGGTGTTGCTGGATGATGGTAAACTTATTTTTCAGGTAACCGAAACCAACCGCATAGATGAAGTAAAAGCAGTGGTAATACAAGGTGGGCCACTTAAAAGTAAAAAAGGGGTAAACCTGCCTAATACAAAAGTGTCGTTACCGGCCCTTACAGAAAAAGATATTAGAGATGCCATTTTTGCCATTGGAGAAAAAGTAGACTGGATTGCCCTTTCTTTTGTAAGGTACCCAAAAGATCTTCAGGATCTTCAGGATCTTATCAATGAGCATTCTGATTATAAAATTCCGATTATTGCTAAAATTGAAAAGCCGGAAGGTGTTGATAATATAGATAAAATTGTTGCTTATTGCGACGGGCTTATGGTTGCCCGTGGCGACCTTGGTGTGGAGATGCCTGCACATGAAGTGCCGTTAATTCAGAAAAAACTTATTAACCGCGCAAAAACAGCCCGTATACCTGTTATTGTTGCCACCCAAATGATGGAAACCATGATTAACAGCCTTACGCCAACACGTGCCGAGGTGAATGACGTGGCTAACTCTGTAATGGATGGTGCAGATGCCGTAATGCTTTCCGGAGAAACTTCGGTTGGTGAATACCCGGTACAGGTTATTGAAAAAATGACGCAGATTATTGAAGCGGTTGAAGATTCACCACTTATCCATGTACCACAAAATGTACCACAGGTTCGCACCAAAAGGTTCATTACAAAATCAATATGCTACCATGCAGCGCAAATGGCCAATGTAATAAAAGCAAAAGCTATTTGTACACTTACCAACAGTGGCTATACAGCATTTCAGATTTCTGCCTGGAGGCCACATGCCCAAATAATTGTATTTACAGATAACAGGAAGATTGTGGCGCAAATGAGCCTGCTTTGGGGAGTAAATGCATATTACTATGATAAAAACCTGAGTACAGATGCTACCGTAGAAGATGTAAACAGGATAGCAAGGGAAAAAGGCCTGGTAGAAAAAGGCGATTTTCTTATTAACCTTGCTGCGATGCCTGTTACAGAAAAAGGCATGGTAAACACTTTAAGGGTTTCAGAAATTACAGAATAAATTTATAGTAGTACATATAGCAAAGGGCCGCTTTATAGCGGCTTTTGCAATTTAAATAAAAGAAAAGGCATACATTTTGCTTTTAAAAACTAAAAAAGTATATTTGGTTAAACCAATTAAATGAAAAATGAATTTAAAATCTAAAAACCCTTTTTTAAGTAGTAAATCTTTTGCCAATGGCAATACTACTGTGTATAATGCCGACGGCAGTATGGTTATTGATTATAACGATACCATGACTGTAAACGGTGCGGCTAATAAAAGCTTTTTGCTTTTATTTTTATTAATTGCATCAGCCGTAGGCTCATGGGCACTAATGGGGCGGGGAGTTAACCCCTATACGCTTATTATTGGCGGTGCAATAGCTGGTTTGGTTGCTGTATTGGTAGCCTCTTTCAGGCCACAGCTATCACCTTACCTTGCTCCTGCTTATGCCATTATGGAAGGGCTGTTTATAGGGGCGGTTACCCTTATATTTGAAGTGATGCAACCCGGCATAGCTGTTAATGCAGTACTGGCTACATTTGTAACCTTTATAGTTTGTTTTTTACTATATCGGTTCCGCATTGTAAAAGTAACAGAGCAATTTAAATCTATTGTAGTAGCAGCTACTTTTGCTATAGCTACTTACTACCTTGTGTCATGGTTGTTTTCAATGTTTACTTCTTTTGAGCCGGTACATTATGGCAGTTCATTAATGAGTATAGGCATCTCTGTTTTTGTAATTATAATTGCAGCATTAAACCTTTTTCTTGACTTTAATATGATTGAAGAAGGCGCTCAAAAAAAGCTACCTAAATACATGGAATGGTTTGGTGCAATGGGCCTTATAATTACTTTGGTATGGCTTTATGTAGAATTTTTAAGGCTTTTATCAAAACTGTCAAGAGATTAAATAGTTGTATAACTATAAATAAAAATAGGCGGCCTGGATTTCAGGCCGCCTATTTTCATGTTTCGGATTTTTTATTTTGAGAGAGTAACTATTCCGTAACGCAATTAATATATTCCTGCAGTACCATACCCTCCTTAAAATCCCTTTCAAATTTATTAAGTTTAATAGTTGTAAGCTTACTGTTTTTAAAACTTTGTAAATCAACATCACCCTTAACAGCAAACATAACACTTAATAACGTTCCTCCAATCGTACGAGCCACATGCTGAACTTCCTGTTCTGGCAACTCAAATGTGCTTCCGTCATCAAATGTCAGTAATAAACCCCGCAATATTATATCGCTTGCCACTTTTTGAGAGGTAGGCAGGTTTATCTTCAAAAAAGCGGTAGGCCCCTTTCTTTCCAGGCAGGATACCTCTACACCATCTGCAAAAGGAAATGCAAAATATTGAGTACCATCGGGCAACCTTTTCTCTAAAAGCTGCTCACAAAAAAAGCCTTCAGGGTATACAAGCCCTCCTATTACTTCAAACGGGAAGGAATGGCTAAAGCGCGGATCATAGTCAAAATACAGTATTCCGGTTTCTTCATTCTCTATTTTAAGTTTATACTTATTAGCGCCAATCGAGTTTGTATAAGGTATGGCAGAAACAAAATTAAAAACCCTGCTTTCCAGCTTGTCATAAGGAGTACTTGTACTTTTCTTCTTATAGATTTTTTTAAGGGCTTCATCGGTATAAAAATTATTATACCCATACTCTTGTAAAGAAGCCTTCATAGGCTTAACTTTTAATTGTTTACCTTCAAGCAACGTTACTTTTTCACCAGGAAAATCCTGTGCCAGGGTAGTTAACGGCATAATGGCTATAGCAAGTATAGCGAGAATTTTTTTCATTGGTTGATAAATTATTTATTAGCCCGCTAAAATAAAATATTTTCTTATTCAGAAATAAAAATTGTGTTATGTTAATAAAAATTCTTTTTACTAACACTACGGCTTACATCTATAACATAGAATAAAGCCTGTATATCATTAATATTAAGTCGGAAATCGGTAAACTCCGGGCTGTCATTAAGGGAGTGACACATGATGTATCCCTCCTGTGTATTATGTTCTATAATTTCTTTGAGCAGCGGCATTTTACTTTGGGTAGTATATATAACCCAATACGGAAAATCGCGAAAACGCAGTTTACTCTTCCATAAATGCCTTTGTAATTCGCGCGTACTAACTATACTATTCCGGGTTATGGCATGGCTGGAGCCATCATCCATACTGTCGCCATTTACGCGGAACGCCACATAGCGCCCCTGCACCGGTTTATCAACCAAAATACCATGTTGGCTAAGGTCCATCAAAAAATCAGTATCCTGATAATGGTCAAGCAACCCCGCCTGAATTTTAAATTCTGCCAAAGGCATCAGCATATAATATTGTCCGTTAGGCAATTCTATAAAACGGTTTCCGTTTTTATTTTCAAAATCATCGGCAAGACGCACCACTTCTTCATTATTTACTTTTTTATGGTAAATAGCGCCATCCTGAAGCACTTTGTTTAATATTTCACTTTTACTTTTAGGAATAGGCCTTCCTTTTTCATAATTAATAATCGTTTCACGGCTCGATCCAATAAGGTCGCCCAACTCCTTTTGGGTAAGACCCAGCTCTTCACGTCTTTTTTTTATATCCAAACCTTCCATAATCAACACTTTACATTTTAAAAAATAAATACTGAACAGAAAGCGCAAAATTTAACATTAAAATAGTTGCTAATGTGTAATATTGCACATATCTTTGCAATGTGATTTCAACAAATGTACGATAAAATGTTTAATAAACAACATTTAACAGAACAAATTATGGAATATACCGCTATACAACAATGCTACAGGCACTATCTAGCTTCACACAGGTCAAGTACAGAAGTGGAAAATGCTTTGCAAATTGTACAAAATTTACACACATTAAGTGAAACATTACACAATCAAAAATTACAATTACAAGATTTCAATAAAAATACATCAAATGAAAAAACATTAATAACCCAGAGCCATCAGGATAATATACGGGCAATCATGCTTTTTAATAAAGACAGGCGGTTTAGCATTACGGAATAAAAATGAAAACGTATGGATATGCCATTTTGTAACACACAGCTTCCGGCTCAAAGTGAAAAGCTTCAAAAAACACTTCATAACATTGCATTAATCAAAGCCGAAATAGAAAACATACGCACCCTTCCCTACTACAGCATATTTAACAGGGAAGATGAGCGCCAGGCCGACCTGGCAAAAGCAAACCGTAAGCTTGAGCAGCTAAAACAACTTTTGCAGTTGAATACAGACCAAATCAACATTTTAAATCATACCATTAATAAATCTTAAAAACACAAGAAAAATGACAATCACAGGAACCATTGAAAGTATTGAGTACAGAAACACAGCAGGACATGAAAAGAAAGTAGTAACCATAGTGCCAGACCACCGTCAGCGTGCCTTTGTAGAATTCCGTGGCCGCCGCATGGAAGAACTTGAGCCCTATAACGAAAATGACGAGATACAGGTAGATGTATCGTTAGAAGGTAAAGTAAGCAAAAATAGCGGTATACAGTATAACAACCTGGTAGCCTTTGCTGTAAGAGGTTGTTAGCAATAACTTTAAAACTAACCTATTTTTATAAATTTTAAAAAGATGAATTACAAAATTAAAGGTATAGTAACCGCCGTCGGCGAAATCAAGACCACAAAATTAGGCACCGCAGTACAACAACTGCATTTTGAACAGGAAACCGGGCAGGTGTTTTACCCATCGGCATTGGGTACCAAAATAGAACTCCTTGAGGATATACTACCGGGCGATGTAGCTGAACTCGAGTTTCACATTAACGGCAGCAAAGGCACGTATAACAACGTAATAATAGATAATCTTGTAAGGGTATAGTTTAGTTGTTAGTTGACAGTTGTTAGTTAAAAAGCATTATAAAAAACTAAAACCAACAACTGGTAACCAACAACCGTCAACCAAATAGTTCTTTGACATTCCGGCAAAACCAATTAATAAGCCCCGCTTTGTGCGCGGTACCATTACATCCTTTTCAGGATTTATTATCACCGTACTCATTACTACAGCACACTAAAAACTCCCTGCCCAATGCAGTAAGGTAAAACATATCATTAGTAAAATGCATGGTTTTAATACGTAGTGCCCCGGCCTTTTTTTGCAGGTATTCCGCCTGCTTTACAAGTCCCAGACGCAACAGGTTATACAACTCTGTTTCGCTTACCAGCAATGCCTTGAACGATATAAAATTATTTTCGGCAAACTCATTAAGCTGCTCTGCCTCACGGGAGGAAAGCTGGCTGAGTATATATGGGAATACCGAAGAGCTATAGCTTTTATCGGCATCTACATAGTTTACAAACAGGTTCACCCACATCTGCTGCAGGTTGTCATCTTCTTCGAGCGATGAATACTCCAGCAGCGGCACCAGGTTTTTAACCGAAATCTTTTTCAGGCTGATGCCTTGTTTTTTAATACGTTTTTCAGCCTTATTCAATATCCTGAGCTGGTTATTGAAACGCCATGCCCGTATCGGGTCGGCAATCAGCAGCCCAACCTCTTCCACCGCAGGTCCAATCAGCTTGCCCAGAAAGTTTTTGGCCGCATCCAGGCCCTTTTCCGCTAATGAAGAAGTTATATTTATCTTATTCTCGCCCATATTAAAAAACTTTATTTATAAAACTAAATTTTTTTTTTAATTAAAAAGTTTGTAAATTCACATAACTTTAATAGAGGAATAATTTGCAAATGTCGATAATAAGTTTAGATTTGTCCACGTTTATTATAAACATTTCTTAAAACTACATGAAGTTACCTAAAAAAATATATCCCGACCCAATTGTATCATCAACAATCGAAATTCGATTTAAATCTTTGATGGAAAAAAAAAATATTCTACCTTCATTTTTATCAAATTTTTATACTGAATTAAATTCTTTTGAGCAAAGCAATATCCCTCCTGAGTTAAAACAAGCTGATGATATCTTAAAATATTATCCCGATTATACATTAAAAAATGATAAATATTCTCTCTCATTTAGTGATGTAGCCTTTGCTTTTGAAAATGTATCGGAATATACTTTATGGGAGAACTATTCAAGTTTTATTTTTGAAAAGCTAAAAAAAATTTTTGAATTAAATTTAATCGATAAAATCGACCGAATAGGATTAAGGTTTGCAAGTTTAATCAATCAAACTGGAGACTTAAATAGAATCCTAATAAACACTCCTAATATTTCAGTAGCTGATTTTGATAATTTAGAATTTAAATCTTATTCTTGCGTTGTGAGCAAAGACCTATTCAATTTACATTTAAAAATAAATTCTAATCAGGAATTATTAGCAAAAGCAAAAGAGCGTAAAGGACTATTAATTGATATTGATGCGTCATTTGAAAACAAACATAATGAGGATTTTTCATATCATAAAACATGTGAAATAATTTCTGATTTACATTCTGTTGAAAAAAAATTATTCTTTTCTTTATTGAAGGAAAAATTTATTGAAGAAGAACTTCAACCAACATATTAATATGGATACAAATAGTACCGAAAATCCTACATTTTCTTATCTTTTACAAGATTTTGAAAATTGTAAATCCAAATTTACTGGCTTAACAAACAATGTTAAATCACAAGAAGAGCTAAATCCATTTATTGCTCATATTAATGGGTTTATAGCCTTGAAAATCTTAAATTTAACGAATATTTACAAAAATCAGCACACAATTACATTAGAAGACATAAGTGAAAAGAGTTTTTTGTTTGGAAAAAAAATATTAACAACAAAAAAACAATTACCTAAAAGTAAAAATTTAGAAGTTTTAGACAATCTTTTCAAGAATGAATTAAAGACTTACGACTATAATAAAATAGGATACACCAAGGCATATTTGATTGAAGTATTTGAGAGTATTGCCAGTCCCATTTCAACTTTAAAATTTAATCATGCTAATCTTTTTATAAATAATTCTAAAAAGATTAAATTTAGCTTGTATTTTGAAAACAATATAAGTTTAATGATTAATAAATCTTTGGAATTAAAAAACGAACTTAATAATGATAATTTAGTTATTTACTCTTTTTTTTCAAATAAAGAACTTATTCTTTCAGATATAATTGAGATTGGAACTTTAGTAGATGGATTTGAAAAATATTTGGAAGCACAAATTTAGCGTATTCAATTTAATATCAATATTACCAAAAAAAGCTTATAAGCAAAATATTGATTTTGACAATCTTTTGAGTAAGAATCAAATCTTTTTACTCCGAAGATCTAACTTGTCATTTTCTAGTACTTATAGAAAAAATGGAAGTGGTGGATATGAATGTAATGAAGATGCATTAGTTAATAATCCTAAGGAGGCATTTAATTTATCTACAAATATTTTTGGCGGGAAGTTTAAAGAAAAACATATTAATTTTCGATTAAGCTTAAAACATTTTGCAGGCAGAAAATGGCATAAAGGAACTAAAATCTGCACTTTCAAACACTTGTCAGGTGTTACTATAAATCCACCATCATGCTCAATCTTTATTGATGCAAATAAAATTCATAGAGTACCTAGAACATATTCTAAAGATTTAAAGCCAAACGATAATATTTTAAAAAATTATGAAAAAATTACAGGATTTAATCCTGTGATGAAAAAAAAAGGAAATAAGGAAAACAGTTATGAATTATCTGGATATTGCAAAATTGTACATGACCCACTAAACTTTAATTATTGGCATGCTGAATATGGTTTTTATGATTTTGATGATCAAAGAATTAAAAAATTAGGAGCTAAATGGATAGAAAGCTTTTATAATAATTTAATTGACAATACAATATCAATAAATTGTTACCCAGAACCATTTGGTAACAATTACAAAATAAATAAAGATACATACTTGGATTGATCAAATACTTCCCAAAACAACCATGAATGAAAGCAGTAACCGCTGCTTCCACCACTACACAACACAAAAACTCGCTCTACAACCCCGAGTATGCCGATACCGCTCGTAAAATGTGCCTGCTGGGCGCTACCGACCGTAACCTGGCGCAACTTTTTGGCGTTACCCGCGAAACTATAGTTAACTGGAAACGAAAATACCCCGATTTTAAGGCGGCCATGTTCCGCGGTAAAAAAGCAGCCGACCTGGAGGTAGCACATTCACTCTACCAGGCCTCGTTAGACCGTATTATTACCGTAAAACAAGCCATTAAATGCAAAGAAATCTACTATGATGAAAACGGCAAACGGGTGGAAAAAGAGCGGGTGGAAATTGTGGAGGTGGAAAAGCACATACCGGCCGACTTCCGGTCGCAACAGTTTTGGCTGCGCAACCGCAACCCCGAACAATGGAACGAAAAATGTGACGACAGTGCAGAAACCCATCAACCTGTCTCGCTCAATTTGGGCTTCGGCCAAAATCCCGAAGAGTATGAAACTACTCCTTAAGCAGGAACATGCCGTGTTTTTCCTGAAAGACAACATAACCGAAGAAGTTTTATATGGCGGTGCGGCAGGCGGTGGCAAGAGTGCGTTGGGCTGCCTGTGGCTCATGGAAATGTGCCAGAAATACCCGGGTTCGCGCTGGCTTATGGGGCGGAGTAAACTCAAAACCCTTAAAGAAACTACCCTGCACACTTTTTTTGAACTGGCCACCACGCTAAAACTCAGCCCACAGTTTACCTATAAACCTGCTGAAAACATTATTTACTGGAAAAACGGCAGCCAGATTTTACTGAAAGACCTTTTTCACTACCCCAGCGATCCTAATTTTGATAGCCTGGGTTCGTTAGAGATTACCGGTGCCTTTATAGACGAGTGCAGCCAGGTGGCTTACCATGCCTGGCAGATTGTAAAAAGCCGCATACGTTACAAGCTTACCCATTATAAACTAATACCAAAGCTATTAGGCAGTTGTAACCCCACCAAAAGCTGGTCCTACAAAGAATTTTATAAACCCTGGCGGGAAGATAAACTACCTGTATACCGCCGCTTTATACAGAGCCTCCCTGCCGATAACCCACACCTGCACCCTGGTTACTTGCAGTCGCTGTTACGGTTAGATAAAAACAGCCGCGAACGTCTGTACTACGGCAACTGGGAGTATGATGACGACCCGGCAACGCTTATAAGCCACGATGCTATAGCTGATTATTTTAACCCGGTACACATTCCGCAGGAGGGGTTAAAATACATGACCATTGATGTGGCCCGTAAAGGTAAAGACAAAACGGTGTTCCGCGTCTGGCATGGCTGGGTGTGCATTGCCCGGGAAGCCATAGCAAAGTCAGGACTGGACGAAGTGGTAGGCCGTGCCAAAATACTGCAAAGCAAATACCGCATAGCCCTGAGCAACATTATTGCCGACGAAGACGGCGTGGGTGGTGGCGTGGTAGATTTTTTGCGCTGCAAAGGCTTTATAAATAATGCCACACCATTAGAAATGCGCGAAGGCAACACCTACATAAAACCAAATTACGACAACCTGAAAAGCCAGTGCAGTATTAAAATGGCCGAGATGATTAGCAACCGTTTAGCTGGAGAACTGTGTGATGATGATACCGTTATACAAACGGTTACTGAAGAACTGGAACAGGTAAAACTGAAAGACATAGACCGAGACGGTAAACAGGGTATTGTAGCCAAAGAACGCATTAAAGAATCTATTGGCCGCAGCCCTGATGAATGGGACAGCATTATGATGCGCTACTGGTTTGCCCTGCGTAAAGATTTTTCGGCAAGGGTACGGGTAGGGTAAAAGCAACAAACAGAAGTCTAACCCTAAAATAACATAAAAACAATCAACAGATAATGAAGAATATAACCCTGAAACAATATGCCCGCCTGCCAGATACCTCTCAATATGATAATATATTGGAACACCTCAATCCTAAAAACACCTTTGCCAGAAAACAGATGGACATTAATACCATGCCCTATGTAAATGTAAAGTATTGCATTAAAATGTTGCCTAAAATAAAAGACTGGCAGGGGGTGTTTCAGCTTTTTGAAATAAGCTATGGTGTTACCGAAAAAACCTTTTGGCGAACTCGGGTAACCGAATATTTTGCCGCCCGAAAGTTTATGCTTAAGGAATTTGAACGCATTATTAAAACCGAGAACACAGTGTTTGCGGCACAAAGCACCGACAGCCACTTGTGGGAAATGGCCGGAGCCGATAAATTAAAACCATATGGCGACACCCTCCCTTTGGTACAATTAGGTAAACTTTTGGGCCAATACCCGTTTGACCTGGGCCGCAAACCCTATGGTGAAATCTTTAGCCTTCTGGCACAAACCAAAGCCCAAAACGAAGTAGAAGCCGAATACCAAAAGCTGTTAAGACAGTAAATACTCCTCACCCCAAAGAGGAGTTAGTTATAACCCCATTAGCAATTGATAATACTATAACTGGCAACTAACAAACCTTAAACCCGACCCGGGGCGATAGCCAAGCGGGCAAATCAAAAAAAATAAAATGAAAGACATAGTAAGAATACTGGAAGAAATTGCCGAAGATAAAGGCATTACTTACCACTATGGTAAAAAGGCTGCGCTCAACCTGCTGGACGGTACTGCCGAAGCAGGTAAAACCTATCTGCTACATGAATATACCAAACGCCGCAGCGAATACAACACATCGGGCACCAAAATTACGGCTGCTAACTATGAAGGAAAATTTTTTCTGGTACGCCACAGCGATTTTGACCGCCAGTACTTTCAGGAAACCGGTATACAGCAAACCTCTAAATATGTTACTGATATAGAGCCGCTACTTTCCGTTTTTGAGGAAATAGGTAATACCCTGGGATGCCTGGATGCCACCGTACAACAATGGGAAAATATAGATGTAACCGACGCACTTGACGCAAATATGGACGGGCTGTTGTGCTCCTATAAGATTCACATACCCATAAAGTATGAATAATGTACAGCAACTGCTCCGTAAAGAGTTTGAACTGCTTCGTACTGAAATGATAGCAAAATACGAAGCGTCCGGCATGAAAACTTCAGGCAACTGGGCAAAAACTGTACAATTACAGGAACTTCCCAATGGCTTTACCATTGTAGCAGATAATTACATACAGGGCCGCAGTGCAGGAAAAGCCCCGCCAAGTTCGGTTATAGAAAGCTGGCTACAACAAAAAGGCATAGCAGCAAAGGCAGAAAACGAAATTTCATTAAGCAGCCTGGCCTACCTCATTGCCCGGAAAATTGCCCGTGAGGGCTGGAAACCCAAACCCGGGTTTGAAGACATTGCCGCCAGCGTGGCTACCCCTCAACGAATTCAGGATATAATAGATAGGGTTGGCCAGCTATACCTGCAGGATTTTACCAACAGCATTCTCAACTTCTTAAAACAGCAAACCGAATGAGCATAATTTTCTCCCCGCCGTTAGACAGCAATAAACTTCGTATGGCCTATAACAATGATATTTTTCGCTTTTATAGCGATAGTAACTTACAGCCAAAGTATTGCGACATCTCATCAGTTGGTATGCAGATAAGGCTCTACCCAAATCCAGAGGGAAAGTTCATGTTTAACTTTAAGTCCTATATAGCTGCACGAATTAATGCCAATGACTTTGAAGACACCATTGACCCTGATTTACAAACCGACAACATTTATAGCTTTTATTATAACTTCACATCCGGAAATTTCATTCAGCTCAGTTTCAGCTTTACCATAACTTTTGAGAGCTCTGTACAGGGAGAACCCGAAACCACCGAAAGCGAAGCAGCCATATTATCATGGATAGGTGGTGTAGAACAATTAGGCGAATATGGTTATTATGACAATACAGGATTGCTTGTGTTAAGTCCGCACACAAAAGATAACACCGCAAAATCTTATGTAAAATACTGGCAGGGTTATCCTTTTGATATTGCTTTTTACCGTTATCCGGCTGCCATAATAGTAAAAAACCTCTCGAACTTAATAAGCCAGACGTTTTATAGCATTTCAGGATATATAAGGCGCCTCTATTTTTCAGACGGCCGCACAGATGAATCAATTGAAAATATAATACCGCTTAACGAAGGGTTTAACGAACTTAAAATTACACGCAATGTAAATTCTCCCGCTGAAAAAGACATACAATATTTAACCGTAGAAAAGATACCATATAAATGCGGCATTTACCTAAAATGGCTCAATCACCTTGGAGGGTATAACTACTGGCTTTTTGAAAACACCTATAGCATAGACCGCTCAACAAAATACCTCGGCGAACTGGATAACGATTATTATAATATCGAAGACACCACATCGCCTGTAAAACAAATAGGAAAAGAGAGCCAGGACACTATAAAAGTACTGGCAGAGCTTCTAACCGAAGAAGAGCGGCAGGTGCTTAAGGGTATACTGGACAGCCCTAAAATCTATATGTTTACCGGCCAGCCTTTTGCACAAAACGGCATAAAAAACTGGGTAGAAGTTAGGCTAACAAACTCATCGGTACGCATTAAAAACCCACGTGAGCGGCTAACTAATTTTTCTTTTGACCTGGAGCTGCCCAAACGGTATACCCAAACATTATAAAGACTTCTTTAAACTTATAACCCTTGTCTTTACTTCTCTACATAAACGGGCAGCAGGTTGATCTTGATGCGGGCAGTATTATTGCCCAGACCAAACAGGTAAACGACCTCAACAGTCTTGACAACCGGCAGGCAAGCTACACCAACAAATTCAAGCTGCCAAAAACAGGCAGAAATATCAAAATAATGGAATACCTCTCCCTGCCCGGAAACAATTCTGCCATACCCTATCAAAAAAACGAATGCAGCTTATATAGCGAAACTGGCGAATGTTTTGTATATAAAGGCTGGGCAGTAATAACCGATGGCGGAGATGATTATGAAGCCGTTATTTATGACGGTATTATTGATCTTTATAAGAAGATGGAAAATAAAAAAATGTCTGACATTGACATTTCAGAGCTTACACATACAAAAAGCCTGCAAAATGTTATTGCTTCATGGGATGCAAGTCAGAACCTCAAATACCGCTATATCCTTGCCGATTACAATGGTGATAAATATACATTGCAAATTCCACCAGTAATTGCACCCTTTACAAACGCTATTAATTTAGATTACCTTATTCCGTCAGCAAAAGTAGAATATCTTTGGCAACAGGTTTTTACCCAGTTTGGGTTTACATATAGTGGAGAAATATTCCATACGGAAAATTTTAAAAAAATGTGGCTCACTTTTCCAAAAGGGGTTTCTCCCGAAGATCTAAATACTACTCTTTTAGAATCCGACACACCCTTACAGGCCTCAATGCAAACCCAGACTACTCATGGATACAGAAATTTCTATACCCTTACATATGGAAATATAACAACCAATGCGCTAACCGATGGCAATATTATACACTGGCGTGCACCTGAAACAGGATTATACCGGCTTACCATTTCGGGTAAACTAAAAACTAATAAAGGTATTGCCGCACTTTACCTTGCAAAAAACGCTCAGGGCATGGCATTATATGATACACAACCCTATGTTACCATAATAGAAGACACAGCAGGCAATACAGAGTTTGAAGAAACGGTTAATTTTAACCTACAGCAAAATGATACCGTATGTATGGTAATAAAACTTAAGCATACAGGCCTCTCCAACGCCAATTTTATTGATTTTGAAGATTCTGAATTAAATCTGCAATTTATACAGGTTTCGGGTAATCCGATAAACTTTCAGGAAGGTTTTGAAGGGCTAAGTGTAAAAGATTTTCTTAATGAAATAGTTTATCGTTTCGGACTTACTATGTACAAGGATAAGTTCAGTAATAACTATCATTTTTTAACCCTGCAGGAGCAATTGCAAACCACTGATATAGAAAATTATTCATCCAAACTGGTAAAAAAAACATCAGAGAAGTATGAACTCGGTAATTATGCACAGAAAAACTGGTTCAGGTACAAATATAGCAAAGATGAAGACAGCTATTATGATGAGTATATCCCTATAATTAATGAAAACCTGGAAGCATCAAAAGATATACTAAAGTCAAAAATATATGCCCCCGAGCAAAAGATTGGCTCAATCGCAGGATTTGCAAGTAATGTATACCCTTTTTGGGAAAAAGAAACCAGTGAAGATGAAGAAACCGGAGAAATAACTACAGAATACAGAGCGCTGAATAATCGCTTTTATTTTTTAAAAGACACTACAAAGTACTTGTCATCTTCCATGGTAATACGGTCTGCAACCCTTCAGAGCGATGACCAGGAGCAGAATCAGGAGCAGGAAATCTTTACAACAGCACCTTTTGAGAGCTATTATAAGTTGCCCTTGCAGGATATAGTACAGGAATATTATGCGCCCATATATGCAATATTGCAAAACACCTGTATAATTACAGCAGATCTTTGGCTTAACGATGTGGATATTGCCAATTTCGACTTCAAGAAGCTGTATTACATAGAGCAATTAGCTTCTTATTTTATTATGAATAAGATTAATAACTATATCCCGGGAAAACCCGTAAAGTGTGAAATGCTACGTGTGTTATATGCTCCCGTACCCGATTACCCGCAATCGGGTATTATAATCACCGATGCGCAGCAACTGACCGGAAATGAATATTCGGTAACCTTCATAGTAAATAATTATACTGTAGAAGAAGATACTTTCCTGTTGTTTGAATCCTCTTATGATGGCCAGTTCTGGGTAGACACCAACAACCCAACACCATTATTGCAGGGGGGTACGGTAACTATAGATTTAACCGGCTATCCGCAGGCGTATATCAGGATAACAGATTCTGCCAATACTTACTCCAATTCGTATATTTTATGATAAATAATATAAAAAAAATACCGCCCCGCATAACCTTTGGCAGCGGGCTTACAACTTATGAAATTCCGGCCGGCACACCCGTTACCGTATGGCAGCAAACACTTTACAACAGTAAAGTATATTTCTGTAATCTTTCGGTAACCGGGGCAACTGTAAAAAAAATATCAAATTACGAGTTTATAGTGACCTATAACACCCCTGGCAATTACCAACTATCCCTCAGCGTAATAAGCAGTAATAAAACCATAAGCCTTGAGAGCAATATTTTAAACTTAACTGTAGTATAAAATGGCAAAAAGACAAATTGTACTTGCTGAATTAGACCTGGATGTAGATAGCTTGATTAAGGCTGCAAAAAATTCAAAAGATGCAATCCAAAAAATTAATAGCGAGCTTAAAAAGCTAAAAAAAGCGGGTAAAGAAACCTCTGATGAATTTGAAAACCTGAGTAAGAAGCTTAAAAAGTTAAACGAAACCCTTGATGCGCAGGAAAAAGCTTTAAAAAAAGTTCGTAAAGAAAATGAAGATCTTAATGATGCTCAAAAAGACCTGAAAAAAAGCATACAAAAAACAACGCAAGCGCAGGAAGATGCTACAGATGCATTTAAAGATGGTACAAAAGCAGTCAATAAATTGGTAAACGCCACAGAAGAGTTAGAAGATACTGCAAAAGATGCTACTGATGCTGTAGATGAACTTAACGATGCTATCGCCAAAAATAACGCCCTGACTAAAGACTCATCTACTTCTTTAGATAAAAACAAAAAAACATTTAGCGACTATAAAAAACAGGTAGCAGACTATTTTGATGAAATAAATATATTTAATGGTGGCCTTGAAGGACTCATAACCCGCTCTCATGAAGCTGGGGGTGTCGGCCCCTTAGTTAAAGGTGCTTTTGAAGGCATGTCCGAGGGAATTGGTGGTATGACACGCTCTGCTCTCACTTTCATTGCTACACCTATTGGGGCTATTCTGGCAGCAATTGTAGCTGTAATAGCATTAGTGAAAAATGCAATGGACAGGAGCACGGAGTCTGCAGATAAAATTACGGCTATCTTTTCAACGTTCACGGTCATTACCGATAAATTAATGGATGTACTTACTCCTTTGGGAGAATTTTTGATTGATGGCATTGCCGCGGGCTTTAAACTGGCGGGTGAAATGGCTGATAAAGCAATGGGGCTTATTGCCGATGGACTTTCCTTTTTAGGTTTTGACAGTGCTGCAAAAGATGTAAGGGAATTTACAGAAGGCGTAAAAAACACTGCTGCCGAAACCATAAATCTCAAAAAAGCCCAGGAAGATTTAGCCGCCCAGATGGTAATACAGGAAGAAAAAAATGAAAAAGCAAAACAGGATGCCGAGGCATTAATGCAAGTAGCAGAAGATCAGACCAAAAGTGAGCAAGAAAGACTCGAGGCACTTAAAAAAGCATCTCAAATTGAAACAGATAATTTCAATGAAAGAAAAAAACTTTCGGAAGATGCCTATAGCTTGGCTGTACGTCAGGCTGCTTTAAATAGAGGGTTGAGTGCCGAAGAAACAAAACAGCTTGAAGAGGGCGGGGCAGCCTATGCCCTAAAAATGATGCGTGTAAAAGGATTTACACAAGAAGAAATTGATGCTTTAAAACAGGCCAATATACAAAGAATGCAGCTACAGGGTGAAGAACGCACAATGCTCAAAAGTCATGAAGATGCAAAGCAAAAAATATTGGATGATTCTGAGGCCAAACGTCAGGCAAAAGCCGAAAAGTGGCGGCAGCAGGAAGCAGAAAGGCAAAAGAAAGCCGAAAAAGATCGTCAGGATGCACTTGACATACAAAAATTAGAGCTGGATAAATTTATTGCTGACCAAGGTATAAAAGCCAAAACCATGCAACAGGAGCTTGATTTTGCCGAACAGTTATCTAAAAAAAAAATAGCACTTATCGATGCCGAATTTGAAGCTTCAGATAAATCTGCAAAGGCTAAACTACAACGCGATATTGCACTTAAAGATGTAGAAAATGATCTTGCCCAACAAAGAGCTAATGTAGCTGTTAGCAATGCAGAAAAAGAACTTCAGGAATATATTAAAGCAAACCAGACTAAAATTGAAGAAGGAAAATATTTATCTAAAGAATTGGCTGATCAGGAAACACAAAGGTTAAATGATATTGCACAAAAACAGAAAGATTATCAGCAAACAAGACTTGCCCAAGGAATTATTGATGAAGATGCTTATAAAGCTGCTATCAAAGAGATAGATGAAGAAAATGAAGCCTCTAAAGAGGACGTTGAGCAACAGCGAAAAGATGCAGAAAACACTAAAAAGGCTATAGACCTTGAAAATAAGAGGGCTGCAGATACCGCCAATATGGACTATAATCTTAGCTACCAATTGGAACAGCTAGATGCCCAAAAGCAACAGGAATTAGAAGCAGCAGAAGCAACAGGCGCAGATAAACAAGCCATCGAGGATAAATATGCCCTAATGGAAAAAAATACCCGCAAGGCTGTTATGGATAACAAGCTGGAGCTTGCCAACCAAACCTTTGGCGCGCTACAAAGTATTGTAGGTAAGGAGAGTGCTGCCGGTAAAGCCATGGCTGTGGCACAGGCTACAATAGATACTTACAAAAGCGCCGTTTCTGCCTATAGCGCCATGTCGGGCATACCGGTTGTGGGGCCTGCACTGGGGGCAGTGGCGGCCGGGGCGGCTGTTGCGGCCGGTATTGCCAACGTTAAAAAAATAACCTCAACAAAACCTCCTAAAGCAGAAAAAGGAGCGTTATTTAATATTGGCGGACAAAGGCACAGTGCCGGCGGCACTACCTTTACCGCAGAAGACGGCATACGG
>NZ_JBELPZ010000012.1:0-94409 GCF_046000445.1 Flavobacterium rhizosphaerae
TACTTTACCCCGAACGGGGATGGCTACCACGACTACTGGAACATCACCGGGCTGGATGCCTCGGCGCGGATCTACATTTTTGACCGTTACGGCAAGCTGCTTAAGCAGATCAGCCCTGACGGCATAGGTTGGGATGGGACCTTTAACGGTCAGCCGGTACCCTCGGATGACTACTGGTTCCTTGTGGAATACACCGAAGGAGACCAGAGCAAAGAGTTCAGGTCACATTTTGCAATAAAAAGGTAATACTATACAAACACTATAAACTATAAAAGGCAGCCAACTGGCTGCCTTTTATAGTTTATATAAAAATTGAAAATTTTAATTATCTGTTATTATATTGCGTAAGGGCTTCTTTTAAAATTTGTACAGACCGTATTAAATCCTCTTTTTTTAATACATAGGCTATGCGTATTTCATCCAGGCCTACATTTGGCGACGAGTAAAAACCTGCTGCAGGCGCTACCATAACCGTTTCTCCATCGATGCTGAAATGTTCTAACATCCATTGTGCAAATGCATCAGCATTATCTATAGGTAATTTTGCTATACAATAAAAAGCACCTTTTGGAACGGCTACCTTAACCCCTTCAATTTTATTTAGTTCAGCAATAAGTGTATCACGACGGCCTTTATATTCTACAATTACATCATCAAAATAACTTTGAGGTGTATCAAGTGCAGCCTCGCTGGCTATCTGTGCAAATGTTGGAGGGCTCAGGCGTGCCTGTGCAAACTTCATAGCAGTAGCAATAACCGATTTGTTTTTAGATACAATGCAACCAATACGTGCACCGCACATACTGTATCGCTTGGAGACCGAATCTATCATTATGGCGTATTCTTCAAGCCCCGGAACATTCATCACAGAGAAATGCTCATCTCCATCATAAGTAAATTCACGGTACACCTCATCAGCAATAAGAAAGAGATCATGTTTTTTTACAAGTTCGGCAAGCTGGTTAATTTCTTCCTGTGTATATAAATATCCGGTAGGATTGCCCGGATTACAAATTAATATGGCCTTAGTTTTAGACGTTATAAGCTGTTCAAAATCGGCAATAGGGGGCAGTGCAAAACCTTCCTCTAAAGTAGATATTACCGGAACAACTTTAACACCTGAAGCTACAGAGAACCCGTTATAATTAGCATAAAAAGGCTCGGGTATAATAATTTCATCTCCAACATCCATAGTGCTGCCCAAAGCAAATAATAAAGCCTCAGATCCGCCTGTTGTAATAATAATATCAGATGCATTTACAGGTACTTGCTGTTTTGTATAAAAATCAGCCAGTTTATTCCGGTAGCTTTCAAATCCGGCAGAATGGCTGTATTCCAGAATTTTAATATGGTTGTTTTTAATAGCCACTAAGGCAACCTCGGGCGTTTTTATATCGGGCTGCCCGATGTTAAGGTGATATACGTGGTTACCTTTCTTTTTAGCCATTTCGGAAAAAGGCACCAGTTTTCTTATGGGTGATTCAGGCATTTGGCTGCCTTTATGAGATATTTTCGGCATTTTTTATAAAAATTTACTGGACGCAAATTTGCAATTTTTTTTAATAAATGGCTACTACTAAAATAACTATAGAGCAAATAAATACTAACAAAAATCTTTTTTAAGTACAGCTGTTATTTTTATCGTATTTTTTCTTTCACACCCGGCCTTTAAAAAATGGCTAAATTGTGTAACTTTACCCTACTTATCAAAGTAATATGATATGACTACATCTTTTGAGAGTAACCCGCTTTTAGACAGGCTTCCGGAACATTTACAGCAATTTATAAAACCGCAGGATTATAATGATTATACGCCTATAAACCAGGCAGTATGGCGTTATGTTATGCGTAAAAATGTAGATTACCTTAGCCGGGTAGCGCACGAGTCATACCTCGATGGGCTTAAAAAAACGGGCATTGCCATAGACAACATTCCAAGTATGTATGGTATGAACCGCATTCTGAAAGAAATTGGCTGGGCCGCTGTAGCAGTAGATGGATTTATTCCACCTAATGCGTTTATGGAATTTCAGGCATATAATGTTTTGGTAATTGCCAGTGATATACGCCAGTTAGAGAATATTGAATATACCCCGGCACCGGATATTATTCACGAGGGGGCGGGGCATGCGCCTATTATTGCCAATCCAGAATATGCCGAGTACCTTCGCAGGTTTGGCGAGATTGGTTGTAAAGCCATTTCATCGGCACGGGATTATGAAATATACGAAGCCATACGCTTACTTTCTATTTTAGAAGAAGCCGAAGGCACACCTCAGGAAGAACTACAGGCTATTCGTGAAAAGGTGGATAAGTTACAGAACGAACCTGCCGAACCCAGCGAGATGGCACTGATACGTAACCTGCACTGGTGGACGGTTGAATACGGGCTTATCGGTACGCTGGATGACCCAAAAATATATGGGGCTGGCTTATTGTCATCTATAGGTGAAAGTGCCTGGTGTATGACGGATAATGTAAAAAAACTTCCTTACGATATTAGCGCTGCCTATCAGGGTTTTGATATTACAAAACCACAGCCGCAACTTTATGTTACTCCAGACTTTGCACATTTGAGCCTGGTACTGGAAGAGTTTGCTAATAAAATGGCCTTGCGTACCGGCAGCCTTAGCGGCGTGAGGAAATTAATAGAAAGCAATGCGGTGGGAACGGTAGAACTTACCACCGGTCTGCAAATATCGGGTGTGTTTACCAATGTTATAGAAAGCGATGGTAAACCGGTATATATACAAACCACAGGCAAAACGGCGCTTTCATCCCGCGAAAAAGAACTTGTTGGGCACGGCACGGCGTACCATGCAGAAGGCTTTGGAAGCCCTGTTGGAAAACTGAAAGGCATTAACCTGGCTATTGAAGATATGAGTCCGCGCGATTTAATTGCGTATGATATTTACGAAGGTAAGGCAGTAACGCTTGAATTTGAAGGCGATATTATAGTGAAAGGTGAAATTATAACCGGGACACGTAATTTGCAGGGTAAAATTATTATCATCAGCTTTAAAAACTGTACGGTGACCCATAACGATACCATACTTTTTATGCCGGAATGGGGTGTTTATGATATGGCGGTTGGTAAAAAAATAATTTCCGCTTTTTCCGGGCCGGCAGATGTAAAAAGTTTTGACCTGATTAGCCACGTGCCTTCATCAAAAACCATTAAGCAGAAAAAGTCGCCCGAAAAAGAACAACTGGA
Source organism: Flavobacterium rhizosphaerae (assembly GCF_046000445.1). NCBI lineage: Bacteria > Pseudomonadati > Bacteroidota > Flavobacteriia > Flavobacteriales > Flavobacteriaceae > Flavobacterium > Flavobacterium rhizosphaerae. The sequence continues at coordinate 3,215 of NZ_JBELPZ010000012.1, forward strand.
AAAACTGTACCAAAACATCCGTGACCTTCGCGAGGGCAAAGAGGCTGCATTTACTATTGAAGAAACTTTTGAGCAGTTAAAAGCCAGCCACTACAATGATTGGTTGCTGCCTGTAGAAATAGCTGAATTACTGTATAAGCAAAATAATAACAACCTGTTAGAAAAGGTGCTGTCACATTTAGAGCAGATAAAGCAAAACAGGCCTAAAATAGCCCACCTGATCACCGGTGGCCTCGAACTGATTTTTGAAGAGGAAGAAGTATAGATAAAAGCGCCATTTGGCGCTTTTATTATAATAAGTCATTTACATTCTCATTGCTTACGGGCTGTCCGTTATATTGTAGTGTCCATCCCATAGTATTGGTAAGTATTAATATTTTGCTTAATTCACTCAAAAGCCGGTTTTGTGCATTCGTTTTCAGGCTAGATTTTTCAATTTTCCTGGCAAGGTTTTGTTTTACCGTTTTACTTATTTTGTTATAATCGTCTCCTGAGAATTCATTGAAGCCATTCTGCTCCACATCATAAAATTTAAGTTCGGGATTTATTTTTATTTCCTCCTTCGGAATGTTTTTTATGGTAATGGTCTTGGTAGTTTCATCAATGTTATACTGAATTTTACTTAGGTCATAACTCACCGTTGCTTCTGCATTTACTACTACAATAGCTTTTTTTTCTGCCGATAGCATGTTCAGGAAATATTTCTTATTGTTTTTATAGGTAAGCACTTCGCTAAAATGTCCTTCAGTAACTACAAGTTTGCCTACATTTTTAATTTCCTGTTGAATAAGAGCAGTTTCATCTATAACCGTCTCTTCATCTTTTTTGAACTCACAATATCTAAAAGCTAAAATGATAAGCACCACTACTACAATGCCGGTAAGTATTTTTTTGAGCATTTTTATTTTAAATGTAGCGCATTTACTGCAAAAACTATGTTAGCGCAACCTTAAAACTTTATATAAGGATATTTTTGCTGAAGTAATTGTGTTTTAGTTTGTAGATTAAGCAGGAACTTTTTGTGGCTTTCACTTTCGGCATTAAAAGGGCGGTGTTGCAGGCCTTTCTGTATGCTGTCAATCTCTTTCATGGTGTGCTGTGCCTCATTATTTATCCAGGCATTAGTAAAACATTCCCAAATATAATGTATGGCGGTTTGGCTGGGGTGCAGCATATCTTCAGCATAAAACCGGTAATCACGTAATTCATCCATCATTATTTCATAAGCTGGAAAATACCAGGTCTTTGTTTTGCTGTTTTCAGTTTTCAGTAATTGATGTAATGCCGAAATGAGGTTGGCTTTGCTCCATTGGTTTTCGGTAAAACCATCTTTAATATGCCGCACAGGTGAAATGGTAAAAATTATCTGTACATTTTTATTTAGCTGGTATACCAGTTCTGCTATATTCTGCAGGCTTTGCATTATGGCATCAACAGTAAGAATTTCTTTAGTAAATGCTGCCTGTGGTACCTTATGGCAGTTAGCCACTAAATTTCTTGTTGTGTTTTGCCGATATACCCATGCCGTACCTAATGTAATGATAATGTGTGAGGCATTGCGTAATTTTTCAGCTAAAAGCCTTCCTGCCTTGTTTAGCTTTTTAATTAGCACCCCGGCATTGGTATCACTCAGGTCGCTGTGGGCATCATAACAATGCCAGTGCTCGTTATAAAAAAAGATATCAGCTTCTGTAAACGTTTTATTATTTACAGCAAAATCAATAGCTTTTTCTAGCGCCAGGGGGTGGAATAATATTCCGAAAGGGTTAATAGTATTGCTGAATTTAAAATAATCAAGTTTTTGCCCAATGTTCATCGCAAAGCAGGAGCCTAATGATACTATATTACTCTCATGGTCAATTTTAGGGCTTCCCTCAGCAATAGGAACAGAAGTGGCAAACTGCATAGTCAAACTTAATTGTTATAGGTATAATACCTTTCTGTAGTAGTACCGGAATTAGTATAAGTTTCAGTTTCGGGATACCCTTCATCATTATATGTAAAACTACTGCTTGTGCTATAATTATTGCCGGTTATATTGCTCTGTGTAGAAAGTATATTATTTGGGCCGCCCTGCATAAAAAGTAAGTATAATATATCTGCTGAGGCTATCTGGCTCATTGGAGATTTTTTTTCATCATACGTATATTCAATAATACCAAGGTTACTTTCTTGTTTAAGAATATTACCGGCATCAGAAAGTGTATATACATAAGACCTTATAAATTCGTCATCCACGTAATTCTCTACGGTATATGTATTTCCGTTAAAAGTATAAATATCATTAATTGTTATAGGGGAGGGGGATAAATACCTGTAGTTTAAGGTTTCTGAAAGCTCTCCTTCATCATTATAAGTTATGATTATTTTAGATACAAGTATATCCTCATCATATACCTTTACTTCACTTGGCTTATTGTTGCTGTACGTATAGGTGGTTTTTAATCCCGCACTATTAGTGAGTTCTAAAAGCTGATTGCCATTATAGGTATATTCAATAACATTTTCATTACCATCATTAACTTCAATCAATTTGGTAAGAAGCAATGTATCAGTATTATCATCGTTATCAGTATTATTGCTACAGGCAAAAAGAAAAGCAGCAATAACTATAAGAAATAATTTTTTCACGGGCTGAAATTTAATTGCAGGGATAACTAAACGGGTTTTAGTAAAAATATTCAGTAGTATATACACTTCCGTCGGGTTCTGTATGGGTCTGGGTAAGCGGATAGTCCTTGTTGTTATATGTATAGGTGTTATAGCTGTGACTAACTGTACCGTTTTGTGTAGTTTCTACAGAGGTAATATTGTTTGTTCCGCCCTTGTAATCGGCATAAATTAAAAGTCCGTATACAGACATTTCTTTTAAAGGCGCATTTTGGTAATCAAAACCGTAACTTATTGTTTTATTCTCACTTTGAAATTTAACAACATTATTGTTTGAAGTTACAGTAAGGGTAACCGTACCTATATTTTCTGTCTGGCTCGAATCGTCTCCTTTGTATTCTGTAACTGTCACAGTAGTTCCATTCCAGGCGTAAGATGATCTTATTGCTGTATTATTTGCAGGATTATCAATGTCATAACTAAACGTAATATGGTCTGTAAACGATCCGGTGCCGTATAGAAATGCATCTTTTCGTACCAGTGCGCCATTTTCATAATAACGTATTTCAGAAAGATAATCCATATTTACATATGAATAAGACTCACTTGTACCGTTACTACGGGTTACTGTTGTTAGTTTATTACCATCATACTGATAGTTTGTAGTAATCTGCGTGCCATCAGGGGCGGTTTCTACCTTTTTTCTAAGTAGTGTAGCGCTGTTTTCGTTACCACTGTTGTCTTTATATCCATAATCGTCATCAGAGCAGGCAACAGCAAATGTCCCTGCCAGAATAAATAACCATAACTTTTTCATAATCAATTTTATTTGCAATTATACAAATTTAGGCATTAGCTAATAAATGTTTCTGCGGCTTTTAAAGCTTCTGTAATACCTGCAGGATTTTTACCGCCTGCTGTGGCAAAGAAAGGCTGGCCGCCGCCGCCGCCCTGAATGTATTTTCCTAACTCGCGTACAATTTTACCGGCATTCAGGCCTTTTTCTTCTACAATTTCTTTAGATACATAGCAGGTAAGCATAGGCTTATCATCATTAACAGTAGCAAGTACTATAAAGAGGTTGGTACCTGTGCTGCCCAATTCATAAGCCAGGTCTTTTGCTCCGGTAGCATCAAGGTCTACCTGTGTGGCAAGAAATTTAATCCCGTTTTTTTCTTTAAATTCAGAAACCAGTTCGCCTTTAAGGTTTTTAGCCTTGTCTTTAAGCAAAACTTCTACCTGTTTTTTTAGCCTGGCGTTTTCATCCTGAACGGAATTTAAGGCTTTGAGTGTATCCTGCGGATTTTTAAGTGTTTCCTTAATTTCAGCAAGTGTTTGTTCCTGATTGTTAAAGTACGCTTTAACGGCATTGCCTGTGATAGCTTCTATACGGCGTATACCAGCCGCTACAGCACTTTCGCCTGCAATTTTAAAGTACCATATATCAGCAGTATTTTTAACGTGTGTGCCACCGCATAATTCCATACTGTCGCCAAATTTAATGGCGCGAACGTTATCACCATACTTTTCGCCAAATAACGCCATAGCGCCTTCTTCAACCGCCTGTTTAAACGGAATGCTCCTGCGCTCAACAAGCGGCAGGTGCTCCTGTATGCGGGCATTAACAAAATCTTCTACCTGTTTCAGTTCTTCATCGGTAACTTTAGAAAAATGAGAAAAATCAAAACGCAGGTAGCCAGGGCTTACTAAAGAGCCTTTTTGCTCTACATGGGTACCCAGTATACTGCGTAGCGCCTGATGGAGTAAGTGGGTAGCCGTATGGTTGCTTTCGCTTTCCGCACGAAGGCCGGCATCAACTTTAGCCGTAAAATTGCCCTCAATATTTTGAGGGAGCGACTTTGTAATGTGTAGTATCAGGTTATTTTCTTTTTTGGTATCAATAACCTCTATACTTTCATTAGCCGATTGTAGTATGCCTTTATCGCCAACCTGTCCGCCGCCTTCAGGATAAAAAGGGGTGGCATCAAGCACAATCTGGTAAAGAATACCATCCTTTTTAGAGTCTACTTTGCGGTATCGTGTTACTTTAACCTCATTTTCAAGTTGATCATAACCTACAAAACGTTCTTCAGCACCTTCTTTTATAATTACCCAGTCGTCTTTGGCTACTTCGCCTGCGGCACGGCTGCGGTCCTTTTGTTTTTTTAGCTCCGCATCAAAATCAGTTTTGTCATAGGTATATCCTTTTTCTTTTAAAATAAGAGCCGTAAGGTCTTCGGGAAAACCAAAGGTATCATATAACTCAAAAACTTTACCCCCAGCAACTTCTTTTCCGGTAGTTTCGTTTACTACATTTTCAAGAAGTTGTAACCCTTGGTCAAGCGTGCGTAAAAAAGAATTTTCTTCTTCCTTAATTACATTAGTAACCAGGCTTTCCTGATTTTTAATCTCAGGGAAAAACTCGCCCATTTGCGCAGATAATACAGCAACAAGCTCATATATAAATGGCTCTTTTTTATTTAAAAATGTAAAAGCATAGCGTATGGCCCTGCGTAATATTCTGCGGATAACATAGCCCGCACCCGTGTTGCTTGGCAACTGCCCGTCAGCAATGGCAAAAGCCACAGCGCGCACGTGGTCTGCCACTACGCGTATGGCAATATTTATTTTATCTTCTTCGTCAGTGGCATTTCCAGTTACATATTTAGTGGCAGTAACAGTTTCTATTTTTTGTATAAGGGGTGTAAATACATCGGTATCATAATTACTTTTTACCCCTTGCAATACCATACACAAGCGCTCAAAACCCATTCCGGTATCTACATGCCTTGCCGGTAGTTTTTCCAGGCTTTTATCGGCCTTGCGGTTAAACTCCATAAACACATTATTCCATATCTCTACAACCTGCGGGTGGTCGGCATTTACCAGTTCACGCCCCGGTTTTTGTGCTTTTTCTTCATCACTGCGTATATCCACATGTATTTCAGAGGAGGGTCCGCATGGTCCTTGGTCGCCCATTTCCCAAAAGTTGTCTTTTTTATTACCGAGAAGTATACGGTCTTCAGGCACAAGCTCTTTCCATATATCCCAGGCTTCCTGGTCAAAAGGCACGCCTTCTTCAGGGCTGCCTTCAAATACGCTTACATACAATATATCCTTTGGTATTTTATATACTTCGGTCAGCAATTCCCAGGCCCAGTTAATGGCCTCTTTTTTAAAGTAGTCGCCAAAACTCCAGTTACCAAGCATCTCAAACATAGTATGGTGGTAGGTATCAAACCCAACATCTTCAAGGTCGTTATGTTTGCCGCTTACGCGCAGGCATTTTTGGGTATCGGCAATACGCTTGCTTTTAGGCACGGCATTACCCAGAAAATATTCTTTAAACTGCGCCATACCGCTGTTGTTAAACATCAGCGTAGGGTCGTCTTTGGTTACAATGGGGGCAGAGGGTACAATTAAATGGCCTCTTTCTTCAAAAAATTGCAAGAATTGCTTTCTGATATCCCTTGATTTCATATTGATATGTATGTTTTATTAATCGTTATTTTTGCAGGCTATATAAAGCCCCTTAGGCATGGTTTGTGTAACATTTAGTACATTTGTGCTACTTATAATTTACGGCCTGCACTTTTTGTGTGTAAAAGTGCAAAATTAGAATAAATTAACAACATGGCGAAGGTAAAATACTATTACGACTCCGAAACCCTGGCGTATAAAAAAATTAAGCCTAAAAAAGGTAAAAAAGTAGGTGTTGTACTACTGTTCATCACGGCTTCGGCGCTTTTTGGTTTTTTGTGTTTTGTAGCGCTGCTTAACACACCTTTTTTTGAAACACCCAAAGACAGGTTACAGGCACGTGAAATTGAATATATGAAGTTGCAGTACAAAATATTACAGCGTAAAACAGACCTAATGGAAGAAGCGCTTGCTAATGTAGAAGAACGCGATAATAACCTGTACCGCACTTACTTTAACACATCTCCCATACCTGAAGAACAGCGTAAAGCAGGGTTTGGGGGTGTAAACCGTTATGAACCGCTTGAAGGTTATGATAATAGTAAACTGGTAAAAAATACCGCAGAACAAATAGACAAGCTTTCTAAAGAGCTGGTAATACAGTCTAAATCGCTTGATGAAATAGCTGGCCTTGCAAAAGATAAAGAAAAGCTGCTGGCAGCTATACCGGCCATACAGCCCATAAAAAATGAAGACCTTAAACATATGGCTTCTGGATTTGGATACCGGAGCGACCCATTTACAAAAATACGTAAATTTCATGCCGGGATGGATTTTAGTGCGCGTACCGGTACGCCGGTTTATGCCACTGGCGACGGTGTAGTAACCCGTGCTGATAACCGATCAACAGGTTATGGTAACCATATAGAAATAAAGCATGGCTATGGTTATGAAACCTTGTATGCACACCTTAGTAAATATGCAGTAAAACCCGGACAAAAAGTAAAAAGAGGAGATATTATAGGCTATGTAGGCAGTACCGGGCGTAGCGAAGGCCCACACCTGCATTATGAGGTACATAAGGGAGGCGATGTTATTAACCCTATTAACTTCTACTATGGTAATATTTCTGCTAAAGAATATGTGCTGATAAGTAAATTAGCTAACCAGGAAAACCAATCGCTTGACTAATGCATTTAGAACTTCCGGAAAAAAGGTATTATAGCATAGGCGAAATTGCAAAGGCATTTAATGTAAATGCTTCGCTTATACGTTTTTGGGATAAAGAGTTTGATATACTAAAACCCAAAAAAAATGCTAAAGGCAACCGTATGTTTACGCCTGAAGATGTAAAAAACCTGCAACTTATTTACCATTTGGTTAAAGAAAGAGGTTTTACACTGGATGGCGCCCGTGTGCATTTAAAAGAGGGACAAAACAAAACAATGGATACCTTTGAAATTATACGTAAATTAGAAGCTGTAAAGACAGCTTTGCTTAATATTAAAAAAGAACTTTAACCAAATTTAATAGTAAAAAAAATGAAAAAGTGGCTAATACCCGTAATTATTATTGTTGCTATCATAGCAATTGGCTTTTTTTGGGCTATGGGCATTAAAAATGGTGCAATTACCAAAAATCAGGCAGTGAGTGCCGCATGGGGAGAAGTACAGGCTGATTACCAGCGCAGGAACGACCTTATTGGCAACCTGGTTAAAACCGTGCAGGGTGCTGCCGATTTTGAAAGAGGTACACTGACTGATGTGATTGAGGCCAGGGCAAAAGCTACTTCGGTAACTATAGACCCATCTAACATAACACCAGAACAACTTGCGGCTTTTAACAGTGCACAAAGCGGAGTGTCTTCATCATTATCAAGGCTATTGGTAAGTGTTGAAAATTATCCTCAGTTAAAAGCTAACGAAAATTTTCTGAAATTACAGGATGAACTGGCATCTACAGAAAATGAAATACGTACGGCAAGGGTCCGCTTTAACGAAAGTGTTCAGGATTATAACAATTACATTTTAAGGTTCCCGAATTCTATGTTTTTGGGTGAATATAAAGAGAAACCATATTTTGATGCTGTTCAAGGCGCCGATAAACCAGTGGATGTAGAGTTTAACTTTGATAAATAACATAATTATGCCCGATACTCATAATTTTCTTTCAGAAGAAGATGAAAAAACGGTAGTAGCCGCCATTAAAGAGGCAGAAAAAAATACCAGTGGCGAGATACGTGTGCATATAGAAAGTACTTCAGAAAAACCTCCGCTCGAAAGGGCACAGGAGGTTTTTAAGCTTTTAGATATGGATGCCACTGCCGCAAAAAATGGTGTGCTTTTTTATGTAGGAGTCAAAAACCGATCATTTGCTATATTGGGAGATGAAGGAATAAATAATGTAGTGGAAAATGATTTTTGGGATAGTACCAAAGATGTGGTTTTAGGTTATTTTAAACAAGGCCTTTTTGCACAGGGGCTTTCAGAAGGTATATTAAAGGCAGGGCAGCGCCTTAAAACCTATTTTCCTTACAATGAAGATGATGTAAATGAACTGCCCGATACAATTTCTAAATCATAATGAAAAAAATATTTATACTAAGCGTAGTTTTTATAATGGCTTTATTATTGCCATATAAAGGCCTTGCACAGTTTGAAATACCCAAAAAACCAATTCGGCAAAAAAGTGTATATGATTTTGCCCATGTACTTTCAACAGCACAGGACCAGAAATTAAGGCAAAAGCTTGAAAATTATAGCGATACCACTTCTACACAAATTGTAATTGCCACGGTATATGACCTTAAAGGAGAAAGCGCAGCACGTGTAGCGCCTGAATGGGCGCAAACCTGGGGCATAGGCCAGGCAAAAGAGGATAACGGCATTTTTATACTGGTAGATGTTGGGGGACATGATATGTATATTGCCACAGGTTATGGCGTGCAGGGCAGGCTGCCTGCCGGTACAGTGGGTACCATAATTAGGGAATATATTACCCTTGAATTTAAAAAAGGTGATTATTATGCGGGGCTTGATGCCGGTACCACTGCTATCTTTCAAGCTTTAGATGGGAAGTTTAAGGCAAAATCACAACATAAAGGGAACCGTTTTCCTGTTTTTCCTATAATTATGATTATTGTTATAATTGTATTTATAGTTATGCGTGGTGGCCGTGGCGGTGGCCGCGGTGGCCGAAGGGGCGGACTTGATCTTGCTGATATATTGATACTAAGCAGCCTTGGTAGCGGACGCCATAGTAGCGGCGGCTGGGGAGGCGGAAGTTCAGGCGGCGGTGGTTTCGGCGGCGGCTTTGGTGGTGGTGGCTTTAGCGGCGGGGGAGCCGGCGGAAGTTGGTAGATTGATATATAAGTTTAAAAAGTAAAACAGGCTGCCTAATAGTATTAGACAGCCTCGTTTTTTATTGGTAGTTGGTAGGTTAGTTTATTTTTTACCACATGCGTATACTATTACCGCCCCCGGGTTGCTTACCTCCAAACTTTTTAAGAGTATAAGTAAGGGAAAACATTACATAGCGTTTTAGCACCGTATTTTGCTGGTCAGTAATTGATGTGGCATCTATAGTGCGGCTGGTACCTATATTCTGGTTCAGTAAATCATACACTTTAACTTTAAACAATAACTGGTCATTCCAGAAATTGTACCCTAAGCTCATGTTCCATAAAAAGAAATCTTTTTTAAATCCATCAGCCAGCTGTGAGTTATAGGTATAACCAAAATCATTACCAAATACTACATTTTTTGGCCAGTAACTGGTAGTTTGTAAATTAAACTTATGTACTACGTTAGAGGCCTCACTTATAACATAATTTGTGTAATTAGTTTGGTTGTAGTTAAAGTTGTATGAAGGGTTTATGGTGAGTATCTCACCATATTCATAGGTAAAATTAAACCTGGGGCTTATACCAAGGGTTTTGCTATCATACAATTGCTCATTTAAAAAACCTTTACTGGCAGAATAATTTGCGTTCATACCTACACTTACCCGGTAAGTATTTGCGTCTTTTTTAATCTGCTTATTCCAGTTCGCTCCTATAGTTGCACGGTAGGTGCCCGATATATTACGATATGTAGTGTTGGTTTTGGCACTTGCATTAATTGTTCTGAAAGAAGTTATGTCTGTATCGTTATAATTACCCCATACATAAACATTGTAACCTGAGCGTGTACTGAAATCATAATTGCGATAGCTTATATTAACGTTGTGATATTTTTGAGGATCCAGATCGGGGTTACCGGTATATGTATTAAGTGGGTTGCTTATATCTGCCACCGGTAATACCTGTGTGGGCTGTGGGTAGTTTACGTTGTAAGAATACCACGCCCATAAAGATTTTCCTTTTTGCATGCGGTAGCTAATACCTGATTCTAAATACGGAAGCACATAATCTCTGTTTACTTCGTAGTTTTGACCTACATAAGATGAATGGGCGCCAAATTTGGCTGCCTGTATACCGGCTTCAAAATTAACCCATAATTTATCTTTATTTATATTAAAACCTGCTGTAGGCCTAAATGTTTTTATTTTACTGCTAAGATAGTTAGAAAGCGAATCGTTGTATATAGTATATTCGCCTGTGGCCGGGTCTAAATCAAAACCATCGCGATCTGCTAATGATTTTTGCAAATCATAATTAAAATTAATTTTAGCCTGTAAAGAATCTGTAACAGGTTCTCTGTATTCTACTGCAATAGTATATTTATCATCAGCCTGCCTGTTATAACGTACCTGATCGCGATTATCGGTTGTGGTACTTTGTATACCATTGTCATAACTATATTCATTAGTAACTGTTTGGTTAAGGTTGTAACCATCATCTTTTTGGTTACCGTTTTCAAAAGAAAAATCTATAGATCTGCCTTTTTTAGCAAAGGCCTTTGTAAATATAAATTCATTTGTAAAATTACTGTTATTATTTTCAGTCATTGTGTGCCCTTCACTGTCATTTAGTAAAGTGTTGTCAGAAAGCTTGGTAGAATATCTTGAACTGTAATTGGTAGATTTATTATTTGCCCTTACAAATTTTGGCTGAAGATATATTTGTGTGGTAGAGTCCAGCTTAATTTCAAACTGTGTATTAAAATTATGCGCAAACTGCAGGTTATCACTTTTAGATTCGGATATGGTTCTGTAGCTTGGGTCTATAGTAGTGCCAGGATTGTTTGGGTCTTCGGTCGCTGGTAAAAAGTTAGTTTGTTCGGTACGGTTATTGTTTTCAGAATCGGCACTGGTATAAAAGTAACTAATATTCTGGTCTACATCTTTAACCAGTTCATCGCTGTAATTAATACCGAGCATATTACTGGTGGTAATACCACTGCCGCCTCCAAAGCGTACACCATTGATGCTAAAACTGCCATCGCTACTGCTCCAGATGCTGTTATTACGTCCACCACCCATGCTGTCAAAAATTTCATTCATTGAAAAGCCGCTGGAATTTATATTATTAGACGATGCCAGTATGCTTATCTTTCGCTCACCTTTAAAATAGTTAAAAATGGCACTGCTTTCATAACGGTCATCAGTTCCATATCCTGCCATAGCCTTACCAAAAATACCTTTGTTTTTATCTTCGTCAATAGTAAAGTTAATACTTGCATTATTGCCGCTGGCTTTTTGCCCCGTGAGCTCTTCTTTTTTAGTTTTGGTATCGCTAACCTGTATTTTGTTTATTATTTCAGCAGGCAGGTTTTGCAGCGCTATTTTTCCATCTTTATCAAAAAAAGGCTTGCCGTTTACCAATATCTGATTAACTTCTTTTCCGTTCACTGTAATTTTTCCGTCTTCATCTATATCAACACCGGGTAATTGCTTTAAAAGGGTTTGAACGTTACTGTCTGGCCTCACCTTAAAGCTTGATGCATTAAACTCCAACGTATCCGATTTTATTCGTATGGGTGGTACTTCGCCCTCAACCACTACAGCATCAAGCTCTGTAGAGCGGTCTTCAAGCTTAATAGTGCCAAAATCCATACCTTCGGTAATGTTTTCAATTTTTTGTTTATGGTCGGCAAAACCTATAAAAGACACTTTAAGAAATACAGGATTATCCTGTTTCCATGTTTTCATTTCCCAGCTACCGTTACTGTTGGTTATGGTATAATTAATTACGGTAGAATCTTTTGCTGAAGTTAAATATACTGTTGCAGATTCAAGGGGTAAATTGTCAGGGTCTGTAATAACTCCTTTAAGGGTAATGTTTTGGCTATAGCACAGACAGCTACAGGCAAAAAGCAGTAGGAATGTAAAAAAATTGCGCATTAATTTTAGTGGTTAATTTTGGTTAATAGTAAGGTATATCTTAATAACAGAAGGCTTTATTTTTTATTGTAAATTGCTTAAAAATATTAATAATAAGACGTAATACGTAAAAATTGTTACACTCATCGAAAAATATTTTGACATTAAGATTGTCTAAAGGTTTAACCTCATGTTTAACTATTTTTTCTGATATAATTAAAGATATTGTATCTCAAATATTTAACTGTTTTGATGAAGTTGTAGTGTAGTATATGCTACATACTTATAGGAAATAAAAAAGCCGGGTAAAAACCCCGGCTGTTATTATTTTTGCCTGAAATAAACATCTATAGGAACTCCTGTGAGGTTATAGTTTTCCCTGATTTTATTTTCTATAAAGCGTTTGTACGGATCTTTTACATACTGTGGCATGTTGCAGAAAAACACAAACTGCGGAGTAGGAGTTGGCAACTGCATGCAAAACTTAATTTTTACATATTTACCTTTTAACGCCGGCGGTGGGTTATGCTCTATAATGGGCAACATCACCTCATTAAATTTAGAAGTTGCGATACGCTGCTTACGGTTTTCAAACACTTCTACGGCGGTTTCAAGCGCTTTTAAAAGCCTTTGTTTTGTAAGCGCAGAAACAAATAGTATGGGTACATCGGTAAAAGGTTGTAACTCCTCACGTATTTTCTTTTCATAATCACGTGTAGTCATCGTTTCCTTTTCAACAAGGTCCCATTTGTTTACCAGTATTACCACGCCCTTACGGTTTTTTTCGGCAAGCCAGAAAATACTCTGGTCCTGGCCTTCAAACCCGCGGGTGGCATCTATTACCAAAATACAGATATCGCTATGTTCTATAGCCCTGATAGACCTCATAACCGAATAAAACTCAAGGTCTTCTTTAACCTTGGCTTTGCGGCGTATACCCGCTGTATCTACCAGGCTGAATTCAAACCCAAAACGGTTATAAGGTGTGTCAATAGCATCGCGTGTTGTACCTGCTATATCGGTAACAATATAACGGTCTTCGCCGATTAGTGCATTAATAAAAGAAGATTTACCTGCATTCGGCCTTCCTACCACAGCAAAGCGGGGCAGTTCTTTTTCATTTTCATCCTTTGGTTGGGGGTCAGGTAGTACTTCCACCAATGCATCAAGCAATTCTCCCGTTCCGGAGCCATTCATACCCGCTATAGTAAAATATTCGCCAAGGCCAAGGCTGTAAAATTCTACAGCATCTTTTACACGCATAGCGTTATCAACTTTATTAACCACTAGCATAACAGGCTTGGTAACTTTGCGCAGTAGCTTTGCCACTTCGTCATCCATAGGGGTTATACCTTCTTCAACATCTACTATAAACAATATAACGTCTGCCTCATCTATGGCAAGTTCAACCTGTCTGCGTATTTCGGCTTCAAAAACATCTTCACTGCCTTTAATATAACCTCCGGTATCAATAACCGAAAATTCTTTACCATTCCATTCGCTTTTACCATAGTTCCTGTCACGAGTTACCCCGCTAACAGCGTCTACAATAGCTTCCCTGCGCTGTATCAGCCTGTTAAAAAAGGTTGATTTACCCACATTTGGCCTGCCTACTATGGCTACAATATTATTCATCAGTTTATTTTAATTTTTTGCAAAAGTAATCTTTTAAGTTGCAAAGATTGAAAGTTATAAAGTGTTTTTTGCTACTATTACGCTGCTGTATCACTTATTTTGCTCTGTGTTATTTATTATTGTACCCAAACCTGCGTAATTGGTAAGGATTTGAGCGCCAGTCTTTATTTACTTTTACAAAGAGTTCTATATGTATTTTTTTCCCAAAGAATTTTTCGAGTTCTTCACGTGCCTGTATACCTACTCTTTTTAATGCGGCGCCCTTATGGCCAATTATAATTCCTTTTTGTGTAGGGCGTTCTACCATGATAACCGATTTTATACGTATGATGTCTTCATCTTCCAGAAATTCTTCGGTTTCAATTTCTACAGCATAGGGTATTTCTTTACTGTAATTCAGTAATATTTTTTCGCGTATTGCTTCATTAACAAAAAAGCGTTCAGGCTTATCAGTAAGGGTGTCTTTAGGGTAATAAGGCGGTGACTCCGGCAATAACTCTAAAATGCGGTTAAAAACAGTTTGTACATTAAAATTCTCAATAGCAGAAACAGGGTATATTTCGGCACTTGGTAATTTTTCTTTCCACATGTCAACCTGTTCTTCAAGAATTTGCTGTGTGGTGGTATCTATCTTATTTATGAGCAATAGTACAGGTATAGTTGCAAAAGTAATTTTTTTGAAAAAAGCTTCGTCTTTAAGTTCCTTTTCACCTACTTCTACCATATAAATAAGTACATCTGCATCTTCAAAGGCAGATTTAACAAAATCCATCATGCTGGATTGTAATTCATATGCCGGTTTTATAATACCGGGTGTATCAGATAACACCACCTGAAAATCTTCACCGTTTACAATACCTAAAATACGGTGCCGGGTGGTTTGTGCCTTAGACGTAATAATAGAAAGGCGCTCGCCAACAAACGCATTCATAAGAGTACTTTTCCCCACATTTGGGTTGCCTATAATGTTTACAAAACCTGCTTTGTGTGCCATAAAATAATATAATTATCAACAACCGGCAAAGTTACGGCTTTATTATATAATAATGCTGTTTAAAATTGATAGCCTATTTTTAAGCCAGCCCTTACGGCCCATTCGTCTGTATAACGGTTGTCAATATCACCCTGGCCTTTTATTTCAATTTTCCACATGGCACCTAAAAAAGGATCTACAGAAATATTGCCAAGCATAAATTTATACCCTAATTCAGGGTTGAATAATGAAAAATAGCTGTAAGTACCCTCAAACCGGCCAAAATCAAAATTTTTATCAAATTTAATGCTCCCATAAGAAAAATAATTGGCGGTGTAGAGCCCTTTAATGTTTTCCATGTGGTAATGTTTTACACCCAGTTCTATGGCAAACCCATACCCGTTTATATCAAATCCATATTGGTTTACATTATAATTCATTCCTGCATAAGATATATTTGCCAAAGCCGATCGGTGTTTTTCAGGTTCATTATATTCTAATGAAACACCAAGTTGTGAAGGGTCTGATGCCATAGCGTTTAACGAAACAGTGAATATTTTACTGCTTGCGCTTTGATTGGATACTACATCCTGAGCATGCATTACTAAAGTTGAAAGGATAAATGCTGTGATAGTAAAAATTTTGTTCATACAATTAATATTATATTACTTATTAAATTCTAAGATAATTACATTTCAATATGTAACTGTTATAAGCCAGCATAATAACAAATGCCCCGTAGTATTGATAAGGATAGGGGGATGAGTACTTTATGTTGCCGATTGTGGTTTTTGATTGAAACACTCTTTCATCATTTTATAGAGTTCCGGATGCTTAACCCTTAATAAATCCGGTCTTTCAAAAAAATATTCTGAAGCTACGGCAAAAAATTCAGCCTGGTTAGTACCGCCATATTGCCTAATGTCTGATTTATCATCGTTTATAGCTTCAATTTCCTTATGTATAAGTTTTAGCCAGGGCATTGCGTATTGATGGGGTATCAGCGCTTCCGGTATGCCGTCTACAATTCCGTCCATTTTATCAATAAGGTGTACAAACTCGTGTATTCCGGTATTGTTTTTATCTGTTTTGTTTAAAAAACCACTGTACAATGCCTTTCGGGAGAAAATCATTTGGTTTTCAAGCCTGCCGTTACCCACAATGCCACCAATGCTACGCGATTCTGCCTTGCTGTCAAATTCCATATCATTATTAAAATGATCCGGGTATAACAATACCCCGCTCAGATTATTGTAATGCCATTCATCAAAACCAAAAACAGGTATTACTGCGCTACAAGCTACAAATACTTTGTCCAGGTCGGTAAGTGTAAAACCAACTGACTCAATATACACCTCGCTCAAAAATTGCATCATCCGGTTTTGGAAAACAAGTTGCTTTTCTTTACTAAGGCTGCTGTAAAAATGTACATTATCTAATAAAAGCTTGTGCCATTTTTTTGGGAATGGTTCCTGTTTTCGGCGCCTTGTTTTACTATAAATATATAGGGCTAACGCGATAAATATAGCCGATATAATATAAATTTCCATGGTATTATAACTTATAACAAGACTTGTAAAGTTTTGGCCGGGGGGTTATCTCAAAAGCCTTTCAAGTCTTTTTTTTAATTATAGACTAAGATATGGATAATGTTTTTTAGTAGTATTAATTGTATTATAAAATGCAGGCTTAAGAATTTAAACAGACCATATCCATTTATGCCTCATTAGTAGCGATGATAAGCTCTGACTAACTAATATACTTCCGTTGAATAAATTATATTTTATATTTTTAAACAAAATACATTGTATAACTATGTATTTTGTTTTATGTTTGTAACATGAATGAAATATTTGTAAACAAATGGAAATCACAAGTAAAGAAAGGAACGCTTACGTTTATTGTCTTGAACGTGCTAAAGAAAAATGAATTCTATGGATATGAGTTCATTGAAGAAATAAAAAAACTAACCTCGATTGAAATTGCGGAAGGAACCTTTTACCCGTTAATGAACCGGCTTAAAAAAGAGAACCTTGTTTCGTCTAAGTGGGTTGAACAGGAATCAGGAATACCCAGAAAATATTATGTACTTACCAAAACAGGAGATGAGACATTAAAACAAATGCAATTTTATTGGGAAGAATTATCAAAATCAATCAAAAAAATATCAAATGAAAATTAAAGAACTAGAATTTAAAGAAATTGCTTCTAAACGTATTTATGAAAGTTATATGAAGCGGATTAGTAAAGTAGTTAAACCATTGCCTGTACAAGACCAAAACGAGGTGCTGTTAGAGTTTAACAGTCATATTTATGAAGGTTTACAACGTCAAACCAATAAAGCAGAAGTTGAAGGGCTATTGGATATTTTAGACAAGTTGGGGGTTCCTGAAGAAATATTAAAGCCTTTAGTAGCCGATAAAAAAATGGAACAGGCAACAAAAACATTTAATCCACTACATGTTATAAAAGCATTGGCATTAAACATTACTAACGGTATTTCGTACATTATTTTCTTTATACTGTATTTGCTTCTCTTAGGTTTTGTTTATTTAATTTTTGCCAAAATTGTTAATCCAGATACTATGGGATTATTTTTTGAAGATGAGGCGTTTATGGTTTTAGGTAAAACAAACAAGCTAAATGATCCCGGAGTTACAGAAGTTTTAGGTAACTGGTTTATCCCGGTCATGATAGTATCAATTATAGTTTGCTATTTCATTATCACTTTTCTATTAAAATTAAAACGAATAATCAATAAAAAATAAAACTATGAAAAACGCAGTATTAACTATATTATTAATGCTTTATGCTACAATTGGTTTAGCCCAAACATTTAATAGCCAAAAGATAGACAGTTTATTTTTGCTATTGCAAAAGAAAGATAAATTTATGGGAAGTATAGCCATATCCCAAAATCAAAACACCATCTATCAAAACACTATTGGCTTTACAGATATTGAAAATGGGATAAAGGCAACAGGTGATTCAAAATACCGTATTGGTTCAATCTCTAAAATGTTTACAGCTTCTTTGGTTTTTAAAGCAATAGATGATAAAAAGTTAAAACTTGACCAAACTATTACTGCCTTTTTTCCCAACATTAAAAATTCAGGAACAATAACCATTGGCAATCTGCTTAATCACAGTAGTGGGATTCATGATTTTACCAGAGATGATGATTATTTAGAATGGAATACTCGCCCTCAGTCAAAAGAAAAAATGATTGAGCGTATTGAAAATGGTGGCAGTGATTTTATGCCGAATGTAAAAAGTGAATACAGCAATTCAAATTATGTATTGCTGACTTTTATTCTGGAAAGAATATATAACCAACCTTTCAGCAAAATCTTAACTAATAATATCATCAATCCATTAAAACTCACCAACACATATTTAGGAGGTAACACAAACCCGGAAAAAAATGAGAGCTACTCTTATAAATATGAGGGAAAATGGAAAAGACAAGTTGAAACCGATATGTCAATTCCACAAGGGGCAGGAGCAATTATTTCCAACCCAGAGGACTTAAACATATTTGCAGGACAATTGTTTTCAGGCAATATTGTTTCTGAAAAAAGTCTTGAATTAATGAAGACAATTAATAACGGCTATGGGATGGGTTTGTTTCAATTTCCATATAATGATAAAATAAGCTATGGACATACAGGAAGCATAGACGGGTTTGAATCTGTTTCATGCTATTTTCCAAAGGATAAATTGGCTATTGCCTTAACATCTAACGGCGTAAATTACGATAACAATAAAATTTTATTAGCGGTTTTGGCTACTTATTTTAAAGAACCCTATACCTTACCAGCGTTCAATAGAATTGAATTGAAATCAGATGAGTTAGAAAAATATTTAGGTACTTATTCGAGTAAAGAAATTCCACCAAAAATTACTATCACCAAACAGGAAAACACATTGTTTGCCCAGGCATCGGGCCAGGGGGCATTTCCTTTAGAGCCTACAGCCGAAAATGTATTTACGTTTGACCAGACAGGGGTTAAGATTGTGTTTAACCCTTCTGAGAAAACAATGATTTTATATCAGGGCGGTGGAGAATTCCGATTTAAAGCAGAATAAATATGAGTAATGTGCTATAAAAAGCTGCTGTATATTTTATAAAACAATTGTAAATAAAAAAGCTTCACATTTCTGTGAAGCTTTTTTATTTAGTAGCGGGAACTGGACTCGAACCAGTGACCTTCGGGTTATGAGCCCGACGAGCTACCTACTGCTCTATCCCGCGCTGTTTCTGGTGCAAATATACAACAATATTTATAATTGCAAGGGCTATAGCGCTAAAATATTTATTAAATACTGTTTTTAGCTATACCATTTCTGCTAAATGCTCATTAAGAAGCCGGTAAGGTTTTCTTTTCTTGGGAGATTTAATTTTTTTCTTAACCGGTAACGTGCAAGCTCAACACCACCGTCAGATATATTCATGATTTCTGCAATTTCTTTAGTAGACATATTCATAAGTAAATAGGTAGCCAGATCCATTTCGCGGGGGGTTATAGTAGGGTGTTTTTCCTTAAGTCTTTTTAAAAAATCAAAATGTACATTTTTTATATGTTTTTCTAAATTGTTCCAGCTTTTATCGGTATTAAGTTCTTTTTGTATGGTTTTTTGCAGCTTGTTAAACTGTAGTTTAAGCTTATCGTCCATTTGTTCAGTATCAATTTCCTTAAGCCTTTTAATAATGCCATTAAGCATTTTATTTTTTTTGGCAACCTGTAGAGAATTGTTTACCAGCTCTTTATCTTTAGTAAGTATTTTAACTCGGAGTTGCTCGTTTTTAAGGCGTTCAATTTCCTTTTCAAGCTCATATTGTTCCTGTTTTATCTTTGATTCTTTTTCAAGGTATAACCTGCGTTGCTCCAGGGTTTGGTAGTAATGCTTTTTTCTTATTTTTTGCTTCATGGTCCTACGTATATAAAATACAGAAAAAACGGTAATTACTATATAGCTTATATAAGCTATATAATGCCTGTAAAAAGGCGGGGTTATGGTAAATGCTGCTGTAGCCGGTTCAGACTCTGTGCCGTAGCTGTTTATCACTTTTACCATCATGGTATAATCACCTTCCTGCAAATTGGTATACTCTTTTACAGGTACATTTGTACGATGGCTCCATTGCTCATCAAACCCTTTGAGCTTATATGAAAAAGCGGTATTTTCAGGGTTATCATATATAGGAGATGAAAATGTAAATTTTACATTGTTTGCCCTATATGGAATCTTGGTGTTTTTTAAAGCAGGCATGTTTGCTTTAAAAAGCGTATCCTGATTAAAAATGAAGTTACGGATGTATGCTTTAGGTGATGAGGCAGGTAAGCTTTTAAATTCAGGATCATAATGTGCAAGCCCCTCGGTAAGCCCAATAAAAATGTTGCGGCTGTCTATGGTGTTTACTGACTCATAAAAATACACCAGGTTTCCGGTGAGGGCTGTAAAAGGGGCAATAACGTTATTATATCCGCCATCTTCTTTCATTAACATGCCCATTGAAGAATCCCCGTAAAAATAGCAAATGTTACCTTTATTGTCTTCCACACAATAGCGTATCTTAGGTAGGTCTTTAAATAAAGCACTCATATTTAAATCTTCTACAAAAGTATCTTTGGAGGCATTATAAGTAAAAAAGCGGTTGTCTGTCTGAAAATAAATAGTATTTCTTATTTTTTGTAAACTGGTGATGCCTTCAATTTCTTTATCTATGGAATTATAAGTTGTTATCTTAGAGAATTTTTTATAATCATCACTAAATGTCAACTTATATATTACCCCATTTTTTTTTATCCATACATTTTTACCATCTGTGTCATATTTATTATCTGCAAGATTAAAACCGGTAACCTGATTCCTGAATTTATATCCTTTTGCTGATTTTTCAATAATTGAAAATCCATGATAATTTGATGCTATAAAATAATTAGTTCCCTTTAATTTTTTTAGGCCAAAATATCCTTTTTTATCATCTACAATCGTGAGGCTGCCATTTTTATTTATTATAAATAATCCTCTGTTATGAGGACAAAATAATATATCATCTATAACATTTACATTCCACGCCTGTCCGGTAGTGCCTTTAATAAAGTTGAAAGATTCTTCTTTAAACGACCCTTCCCATACATGGCTGAAAACTCCTTGATTGGTGGCTACATAAAGTTTGTTATCATATTTTGCTGAAGCATATACAGAACTAAGGTCAAAACTCGACCCAAGGTATGTAAAGGGAGAGTTTTCATTTATATAGCTGATACCATTATCTAGCCCCAGCCATAAATTTCCGGTATTATCAATAAAGGAACTTAGGGCTGTATTGTTTTGTAGTCCTTTTTTGTTATTGATGTGTTGTACAATTTTACCTTCGTTGTTGCAAATAACAATACCATCTAAAACAGAGTTTAGTACTATATATTCATTGTTAAATATCCTGCCCCCAAGTGAATTGTTTTTTAGTATAAATGCATTTGCTTCGCAATCCCATGATTCAAGCTTATTATTACGGTAAATAAATAAACCCTTATCGAGGGTAATAATGAGTAGGTTACCTTTAAAAGGTAGTAATCCCCAGATTTCGGTGTCATTTAATTGTTCTGTTCCTTTCAGCGGTAGCAACTTTCCGTTACGATACTCAACTAAACCTTTTGATATATCTTGGAAATAAAGCTTATTATTTACGACAAAAGAAAATTGAAAACGGTTTGGCGCTTCAAGCACTCTTATTTTATTATCTTTATATATATAGGTGCGGGAAAACGTCTGAAAAAAAACTTCATCATTAAGAATATGTATTTTCCAGACAAAATCAACTGTTTTTTTTGTGTTAGGGTTTGCCAGCTTAAGCAGGGTATGATAAACTAATTTTCCCTTTTCATCAGGTTCAAAATACCCAAGTTCATTGTACCCCCCGGCATATATCCTGCCAGATTTAGAAATTTTAATTGCACGCACAGTATAGCCTGGTAAAATATATTTATTCCAAGATGTACCATTATATTCTATCAGGCCAGAGGTGTTAGCAAAATATAAATTTCCTTTTTTACTCTGTTCGATATCCCAATTTTGAGACCCGCCCTTATAATCAGATTTTTTATAGTTTAAAATTTTAGGCAGCCCTATATTTTTCACCTGTGAAAAAGTTACACAGGTAAAAAAACATGATATAAATAAAAAACGAAATCTAATTGTTGAGTTTATTTTAAAATTATAATTTCTTACCAATGTTAGAAAAATCATTATTGCTTGTTAGTAGTCATTTAAGTTCTAAAAAAATTCTATACTCTAATATTTGGATTGATGTATTATAAAAGTTGAGTTCAAATATAAATATGAATATATATAACGTTTTTTGACAAAATTAAGTATTTGTGTCTGAAATAACTACAACGTTGTAATTAAAAAAACACATTTTGTAGGGGTAATTTTCCATTTCTTAACATAATGATGAATATTTATTTTTTAAATAAAATGTTGATTATCATGTATTTGTAATAAATATGATGGGTTTTTGTAATATATATTTTTTAAAATGATGTGTTTTTGTAAAGTGAATCTATTGTGAATATACAAAAAAAACATATAATATTGCATGTGATTAACAAATAACCCACCCAAATTTTAACAAGTATGAAATTATTAAAACTACAATTTTTCTACTTCATTTGTATGTTCTTTTCCCTCGCCGGATGGGCACAGGATATTACTGTTAGTGGTAATGTAACAGATGAAAGCGGTTTGCCTGTTCCGGGCGCATCGATTAATGTAAAAGGGGGTACTGGAAGTGCCGCTACTGATATCGATGGTAATTATGCAATCCAGGTAAATCCTGATGCAACTTTAGTATTTAGTTTTATAGGCTATGCAACGCAGGAAATAGCCGTAAACAACAAAACAACTATTAATGTAACCTTAGCGCCAGCTGCTGAAACTCTTGATGAAGTAGTTGTGGTAGGTTATGGTACACAGAAGAAAAGCGTGGTAACCGGCGCTATTTCAAGTGTAAAGGCTGAACAGATTGAAGATTTGCCATTAACCAGGGTAGAACAAACCCTTCAGGGCCGTGTTTCTGGTGTTCAGATTATGACCAACTCTGGTCAGCCGGGCTCCGGTGCTACTATCCGTGTACGTGGTGTTACTTCGTTTGATGGCGGCTCAAGTAATCCACTTGTAATTGTTGATGGATTAATGGTAGATGGTTCTGCTTTTGGTAATTTAAACCAAGCTGATATTGAGTCTATTGAAGTGCTTAAAGATGCTGCTTCTGCTGCTATCTACGGTACAAGGGCTGCAAGTGGTGTAATCATTGTTACTACAAAAAAGGGTAAAGCCGGAAAGCTTACGTTTAATTATAATGGTTATGTTGGTTTTTCTGAAACCACCCGCAAGCTTGACTTATTAAACGCACAGCAATATGCTTCGTTACGTAATGAGCAATATCTTAACGGTTATACGGGTAATAACCCTGTATTGCCTTATCCAAATGCTGCTACTCTAGGTAGGGGTACTGATTGGCAGGATATTGTTTTTAGTGACAATGCGGCGCGTACCCAGCACGACTTTAGTGTAAGTGGTGGTAGTGAGAAATCTACATTTTACATGTCTTTCGGAACAATAGATCAGGAAGGTATTGTAATGCCGGAGATTTCAAGGTATATGCGTAATAACATAAGGATTAACTCAGACCATAAAGTTACGAGTTGGTTAAAAGTAGGTGAGCAAGCCTATTACAGCCATGAAAAAAATATTGGGATTGGTAATACTAATAGTGAATATGGTGGACCTTTGGCTTCTGCTATTAACCTTGATCCAACTACACCTGCAGTAGTTTCAGATATTACAACTACAAGAAACCCTAATCTTTACACGGCTACTGATTATGCCGTTAGGGATGGAGATGGTAACTACTATGGTATTTCTGATGCAGTGCAGCAGGAAATGACTAACCCACTGGCATATGCTAAAATAAGGCAGAACAACCATAGCTGGGCAGATAACTTTAATGCCAGCGCTTATGCTGAAATAAGCCCATTAAAAGGTTTAACTTTCAGGTCACAACTTTCAGGTAAACTGGCTTATTATGGTGATGAAAGTTTCAATCCTATTTCATACTTAAGCCCTAACAGTAACAATTCACGTAATAGTTTGTTCAGGTCTAAAAATACCAGCTTACAATGGAATTTTGAAAATTTCCTGACATATACTAAATTGATTGATAATCATAACTTTACTATATTGTTAGGTCAGGGTGCTTATCAAGATGGTGGTGGTAATGGTGTTGGTGTTACCTATTATAACCAGCCGGTTAATAATGCTAATGATGCATCATTTAACTGGCCAACAGTTTCTGATGATATTATAGGTTATTCATTTACTAATACCGTAACTACGCTTTCTTCATTATTTGCACGTTTAACGTATGATTATAAAGAAAAGTATCTCTTTACAGGTATTATCCGTCGAGATGGTTCTTCAAGGTTTGGTTCAAACAATAAATATGGTAATTTCCCTTCTTTCTCTGTAGGCTGGGTGCCAACTAAAGAAGATTTCTGGCAACAAAATGATGTATTAAACTACCTTAAAATTAAATATGGCTGGGGTGTTACCGGTAATGACAGAGGTTTAGGTCAATTTGCCTATGCATCGCTTATAGGTGGTGGTTATAATTATACTGTAGGTAATAATGGCGCTGTTACAATTGGTAATGCACCTACACGTCCATCTAACCCTGACTTAAAGTGGGAGGAAACTACACAGTCTGATATAGGCTTTGAAGCAACAGTATTTAAAGATTTCTCTCTTTCAGTAGATTATTATAGCAAAAAAACTACAGGTATTTTACAAACTGTAATATTGCCAGGCTACGTTGGTGCAGCTAACAGCCCTTTTGGTAATGTTGGTGAGATGAAAAATACAGGTTTTGATTTTGAACTTGGCTACAATAAAAGAGTAGGCGATTTTGACATTAGCTTAAACGGTAACCTTTCAACACTTAAAAATGAAGTTACCAGTATAGGCCAGGATCGTGATTATAATTCAGGCCCGTCAATACAATCTTCAGCTTACCCGCTTACAAGGAGCGAAGTTGGTCAGTCAATCAATAGTTTCTATGGATTTGTAACTGATGGTATTTTCCAAAATGAAGAAGAAATAGCTAACGCTGCTGTTCCTACAGGTGTTACTCCTGTTCCTGGAGACTTCCGCTTTAAAGATCTTAATGGTGATGGAGAGATAACACAAGCTGACAGAAAGTATATTGGTAAGCCACTACCTGATTTTACTTATGGTATGACATTAAACCTTAAATATAAAGGTATAGACTTTATGGTATTTGGTCAGGGTGTATCGGGTAACCAGATATTTCAGGGTGTAAGAAGGCTGGATATGCTTTATGCCAACTGGCAAACCAATGCCTTAAACCGCTGGAATGGTGAGGGTACTTCTAATACTTACCCAAGACTTGCTACTACAGACCCTAATGGCAACTTTAGCAGGCCTTCAAACTTCTATCTTCAGGATGGTGACTATTTCAGGATAAAATTGATGCAATTAGGATATTCATTACCTGATAGTATAATAAGTAAAGCAGGTTTGAGCAAATTCAGGATTTATGTATCCGGTGAAAACCTTGTAACATTTACCAAGTATACAGGTTATGACCCAGAAATTGGGGGAGATGTTTCGGGAATTGACCGTGGATATTATCCACAAGCAAGGTCATATATGTTAGGATGTACAATTCAATTCTAAAAAATTATGAAAATGAAAATTAAAAATTTAAAATGGGTATTGGTTTTTGCAGGCGGTATAACATTACTTTCTTGCAGCAAAGACTTTCTTGATACTAAGCCTTCGGGCCAGGTGTTTGAAAATAATTTTTATCAGGATGGCGATGACGCTTACCATGCTTTGGTTGCCGTGTATGATATTATGAAAAAACAGGCCGGCGGTTTTGAAAATATGACAGCCATGCTTAATGCTGGATCTGATGATTTTTATGCAGGTGGTGGTAATGCTTCTGACGGTGCCGGGATACAGTCTTTCTCTAATTACAGTATAAATTCATCTACCTTACCAGGAAGTTTCTGGAGCGATTTCTATCAGGGTATCTTTAGGGCCAATAAGCTTTTACAAGAGCTTCCTGATATTGATATGGATGAAGCTGACAAAGCCAGGTTTGCTGCAGAAGCAAAAGCGCTTAGAGGATTTTATTATTTTGAGTTGGTTACACAGTTCCGTAATATAGTATTTTATACAGAACCTATACCAACTAGTGAATTTTATAACCTTACACAGGTAGATCCTGCTATTGTATATGAGCAGATAGAAAAAGACCTTAGCGAAGCGATACCTTCATTACCGCCCACAGTAGATTTATCTACAGAAGCAGGCCGTCTTACTAAAGGCGCTGCGCAGGCAATATTAGGTAAAGTATATTTATTTGAAGGTAAAAACAGCCAGGCTGCTTCTATGTTTGCAGAAGTTAATGGTACTCCTGGTAGTACAAGCCAGTATGGCTATAAGCTTCTTGACAATTTTGCAGATCTTTGGAAAATAGACAATAAGTATAATACTGAATCTATTTTTGAAGCTGCACATACCAAAGAAAGTAATGCTGACTGGGGTAACTGGGGTAGTGGATCTGATGAAGGTAACTCACTTAACGTAATGGTTGGCCCACGTGGTTATAGTGTAACTCCTGACGGAGATGCACCTGCCTATGAAGCAGGATGGAGTTTTAACCCTGTTACAGAAGATCTTGCTAATGAACTGCAGGGAGACCCCCGTTTTGATGCTACTATTGCGGATTTAAATGCTCTTGTAGCTTCTGGTGATGCTCTTTATAGTCCTGGTTATCAGGATACGGGGTATTTTCTTAAAAAATTCATGCCTACGCATGATGAAATTACTGATGGTGGTGGTGCCGTAGTGCTTAACTACAGACAAAATATGTATGTAATACGTTTGGCAGATACGTACCTTATGGAAGCCGAAGCTCTTGGTGGCTCAGGCGCCCGTGCACAGGCATTGCTTGATGCTGTTCGTGCCAGGGTAGGTTTACCTTCTGTACCGGTTTCATTAGAGGCAATATGGCATGAGCGCAGGCTTGAGCTTGCAGGTGAAGGACACCGTTGGCAGGATTTGGTTCGTACCGGTAGGGCGGCCAGTGTTTTAGCATCGCGTGGTTTTACAGCTGGCAAGAATGAAATTTGGCCAATTCCACTTCGTGAGCTTGAAAACACTCAACTTGTGCAAAATCCAAACTATAATTAATCTAAGAAATAAATCATGAAAATTAAAAATAGTATATTCATTGCAGCATTTGTTGCTTTAGGGTTTGCAGTAGCCTGTAGCCCTGATGAAGTGTCTGGTGGTAATCCTACAACAGGTCCTGAACTTGATGCGGCTTTTACTACTACTAGTACAGAACCTACAGAACAAGGACAAACTGTTACAGCTACAGCAAGTTCTAATGATGATAACATCCACTACCATATGTGGATTGCTTCAAATGCTAATGGGGAGTATGCCAATACTGGTGGGCAGCGTGGTACAACAGCTACCTTTACTTTTAATGAAGGAGGTACTTACAAAATTAAGCATACTGTTGCCGGATATGTGGGCGGTAATATAGCCGTATCTGAAAAAACAATTGTGGTAGACCTACCTCTTCCTGAATTTGGGCCTAATCTTGTACAAAGTCCTAATTTTGAAACTGCTTCAGATTGGACAATATTTCATACCGGTGCCAATACAGATGTTAACTGGACAATTAATGAAAATAGTGCCACAGCAAACGGAGGCAGTGATTCATATCCTGGAGCAGGTATATATCAGGCATTTGAATTAGAAGAAGGCGAATATATGATTGATATGCATATAAGCGGAGATGGTTCAAGCCTAAGTTGGTTTAGAGTGTACCTTGATGCAGAAGTACCTGTAGATGGTTCTGATTACAGTCAAGATGAGAAGACAGTTCTAGGGCTAAGCACATGGGAAGCTAACTGTGCTAATAATAATGCTTTTGACGGACAATTAGCTGAAATACAGTGTGTAGGTACTGGTAACCCAGTTACTATTCCTTCGGCAGGTACATATTACTTAGTAATTAAAACAGGAAGTGGCGCTGCTAACGGTGTAAATAACATTACCATTTCAGACGTCAATCTTAAAAAAGTTCTATAAATAAATTTTGGGTTAGCTATGAATAGCCTGTGATCGTAAAGAAAACAGGCTATTTTTTTTCCTGTTTTTTTGAGGCGTTACTCTTATTTATTGCTTCAATTTTAATTATTATGAAGAAAAAACTTATTACACTTTCTGTGTTGCTTAGCGTTACTTTTGTAACTACAGCACAGCAAAATAACTTTACGGCTAAGGGCAAAAAGGTAACTATATATACTACAGCGCAGGACTCAAACCTGCGTATTTCTGAAACAAATACATTAAGTTATTCTGATGCTAAACAACCGCTTGAAACTGAGATTTCGGTTTTTGTGGAACCGGATAAAACCTTCCAAACCATAATGGGAATTGGAGGCGCAATTACTGATGCCAGCGCCGAGGTTTTTGCAGGCTTGTCTCCCGCTAAACAAAAAGAATTTTTAAATGCCTACTACAGCAAAGGTAATGGTATTGGATATTCGTTAATACGAACCCACATACACAGTTGTGATTTTAGCAGTGGCAGCTATACTTATATTAAAGAAGGTGATAAAAGCCTGAAATCATTTAATATAGACCACGATAAAAAATATAGGATTCCTCTTATTAAGCAGGCATTAAACACTATTGGTACAGATGTTATGCTATATGTAAGCCCATGGAGCCCACCGGCTTTTATGAAATCTAATAAAGATATGCTGAATGGAGGAAAATTGCTTCCGGAATATTATCAAACCTGGGCCGATTATTACGTAAAATTTATCAAAGCTTATGAAAAGGAAGGCATCCCGGTATGGGGGCTTACTGTTCAGAATGAGCCTATGGCAACCCAAATATGGGAGTCATGTATTTATACAGCAGAAGATGAGCGTGATTTTCTTAAAAACTACCTGGGGCCAACTATTAAAAAAGAGCTTGGAGATAAAAAAATTATTGTTTGGGATCATAACAGGGATTTGATGAATCAAAGGGCGAATGTTATTTTTTCTGACCCTGAAGCCTCAAAGTATGCATGGGGTTTGGGTTTTCACTGGTATGAAACCTGGGCCGGTGGAGAAGAAATGTTTACCAACGTTGAAAAAGTTTCTGAAGCTTATCCCGATAAAAAGTTAGTGTTTTCAGAAGGCTGTAACGAAAAATTTGATGCTGCTAAATACCAATACTGGCCTAACGGAGAGCGTTATGGTGAAAATATGATTAACGATTTTAATAATGGCCTTGTAGCCTGGACAGACTGGAATATTCTTCTGGATGAACATGGCGGACCAAACCATGTAGGCAACTTTTGTTTTTCGCCCATACATGCCGACAGTTCAACAGGCGAATTAATCTATACGCCATCGTACTATTACATAGGACACATTTCAAAATTTGTGCAGCCTGAAGCTAAAAGGGTAAGTACTGCAGTTAGCAGGAGTAACCTGCTTAGTACATCTTTCCTTAATAAGGATGGAAAAATGGCAACAGTGGTAATGAATGCTACTGACGGAAAAGTTACCTATAATCTTATTGTAGGAGATCAGCAGACGGTTGTAGAAATACCACCTCATGCTATACAAACATTAGTATATTAACAAACATAAAAACATAAATTCATGAAAAAATTACTATTTGTAATTATGCTCATGGTTACTTCTTATAACGTTTTTGCACAGGGATTCCTGCACCAGGACGGACAGAATATTGTTGACGGAAACGGAAATAATGTACTGTTACGTGGCCTTGGCCTTGGTGGCTGGATGGTTCAGGAAGGATATATGCTGCAAACAGACGGCTTTGCCGGCTCGCAGCACGAAATCCGCGCAAAAATAAAAGGACTTATTGGAGCAGAGAACACGGAAGCTTTTTATCAGGCTTACCGCGATAATGGTATTACTAAAAGAGATATAGACTCTCTTAAAGCATGGGGTTTTAATAGTGTACGCTTACCGATGCACTATAACCTGTACACACTTCCTATAGAACAGGAACCTGTTGCCGGGCAAAATACCTGGCTTGACGAAGGTTTTGAGCGTACCGACCAGTTATTACAATGGTGTGCCGCAAATGAAATGTATCTTATTCTTGATATGCACGCCGCACCTGGCGGGCAGGGTAAAGATGCTAATATTTCAGATTACGACCCTTCTAAGCCATCGTTATGGGAGAGCGCCGCAAATCGCCAGAAGATGGTAGCATTATGGCATGAACTGGCCGTACGCTATAAAGACAGCCCCTGGATTGGTGCATATGATCTTATAAATGAACCCAACTGGGCATTTACAGGAAGTAACCAAAACGGCTGTGATGAAAATTCTAATGGACCCCTCAGGAATCTTATGATAGATATTACAGAGTCTATTAGAGAAGTAGATAATAATCACATGATTATTATAGAGGGTAATTGCTGGGGTAATAACTACAATGGTATTTTTCCGCTTTGGGATGATAACATGACCGTGAGCTTTCACAAATACTGGAACCAGAATGATCAGGGATCAATTCAGGGATTGTTGGATATAAGGGCACAACATAACGTTCCTCTCTGGCTTGGTGAAAGTGGTGAAAATTCTAATGTTTGGTTCAGAGATGCTATTTCACTGGTTGAATCTCTAAATATTGGCTGGGCATTTTGGCCTATGAAAAAAATAGGTAGTATTGCAGGTGTAACAACGGTGCAGAAAACACCGGAATATCAGCAATTGCTGGATTACTGGAATAACGGTGGAACACAACCCACAGAGTCTTTTGCTACAGCAGCATTAATGCAGATGGCAGAAAGCTATAAAATGCAAAATGTTACCGTAAACCGCAATGTTATTGATGCCATGTTCCGACAGGTGCAAACTTTTGAAACAAAAGCCTATACAAATAATGAGCTTCCGGGTAAAATTTATGCTACAGAATTTGACCTTGGTACAAATAATTATGCATATAAAGATAATGATGTGGCCACGTACCATTCGGGCGGGGGAGAATATACAGCATGGAATCAGGGCTGGTCTATGCGTAATGATGGCGTAGATATCCAGACAACCAACGATGCTGGTTCTAACGGCTATATTGTAAGCTTTATAGCACCTAACGAATGGCTTTTGTTTACCATCCCTTCTGATGAGGCTATGGCTTATGATATTGATATCCGCTATGCAGGTACTAATGGTAAACTGCATATAGAAGACGCTACAGGCAGGATATCGCAAACTATATCACTGCCCTCTACCGGTAGCTACACAACATGGTCTACTATAACACTTAACGATGTAATTGTTAAGCAGGGAGAAAATAAAATCAAAGTTTATTTTGAAACAGGAGGCTTTAACCTTAGCTATCTTCAATTTAAAAATCCTGTTGCACCAGAAAGTATTGCTTTAAGTGTAATTGATGCCGGAACTAACGTTTTAGGAGATGAAATTACAGTTACTTTTAATAAAAGCCTTGCGGCGGGTATAGATTTTGATGCCAGTAACCTGACTTTAAAACTTAACGGTAACCCGGTAGGGATAGATGATATTGTAATGTCTGATACTGGTAACAAGTTCATCATTAGCCCTGCAACACCTGTAAGCCAAGGAGATGTTATTACCATGTCTTATGCAGGAAGTAACCTTATAGCAACTGATGCAACGGTGCAGGCAGTATTTACTGATATGCCTGTTGCAAACCGGGTAGGGAATATACAGACTATTTCAGGCTTAATACAGGCAGAAAGCTTTTACGTTAATAACGGCCTGGCGCTTGAAGACACTACCGATAGTGGTGGTGGGCAGAATATTGGTTATACTGATGCAGGCGATTATCTGGATTACCTTGTTAATATTAATGAAGCGGGTAATTATAAAATTGAATATAGGACATCTGGCCAGAGCCAGACAGGCCAGGTTACCCTTCAATTAATAAATAATGATGTTGTGCAGGATATACAAACTGTGAGCTTTCCTCCAACTGGAGGATGGCAAACGTGGGTTACTACCGCTGCACAGGCAGAATTACCACAAGGGCGCTATTACCTGAGAATTTTAATTACAGCACCCGGCTTTAACCTCAATTGGGTTAAGTTCTCACTTATGGCACCGGATGATGATAATGACGGTGTTAGCAACGATCTTGACCAGTGTCCTGATACACCTGCGGGTGATGTGGTAGACTTTAATGGCTGTACTATATTTACGCTTCCGGGCAATAATTTTAGCATTGCAGTAACTAATGAAACCTGCCGTACTTCTAATAATGGGTCGGTAGTAATTAATGCAGTAGCCAACCATAACTATACAGCTACCCTTACAGCCGAAGGGTATAACCAGAGTTCTGATTTTACTGCAAACACAACTTTTGGCAATTTACAGGCGGGTAGCTACCAATTATGTATTACCCTTCCGGAAGAGTCGGGTTACCAACAGTGCTTTGACATGACAATAACGGAGCCACAGGATCTTGCCGTATTGAGCAGGGTGCGTAATGATGAATATGAGGTAGAAGTAGACCTTTATGGAGCTGATGAGTATTTTATAACACTTAACAATGCTACTTACACTACTACACAAAACACTATTGTACTTCCGTTAAAACCAGGTACCAATAACCTGGAGGTTAAAACAGCTAAAGAGTGCCAGGGCACATATAGAAAAAGCATTGTTATGGATAATACTATTTTGCTATACCCTAATCCGGTAAACAGTGATATGTTATTTGCAGCAGTGCCAGAAGCTGATGGCGCCAAAGTATATGTAGAAATATTTACAATACAAGGCAAAAGAATATTAGCACAGGAGTATAGCCCGCAAGACAGGGTGGTGGGTATAAACACATCATCTATTGCACAGGGTGTATATATTGTAAAAGTTGTTTGTGGTTCATCAGTGTTTAATTCAAAAATAATAAAAGAATGAAAAAGATATTGATAGCTATAGCTGTAACTGTTTTTGCTCTTGGGTGCAGCAAAGATGACGATGGAAACGGTGGATCAACAGGTACTGGCGAAGCAGCAGTGCTTCTATTTCCTGAAAACAATGCCGAATGTACCGTAGGGACAGATGTTAGCACTACAGAAGTGGATGTAGACCTTAAATGGAATGCAGCGCCGGATACCGAAAAGTATTTTGTTTATATAAAAAACCTTGAAACGCAAAGTACGCTTCAGTATAGTGCGGGTGTTGCTACAAACTATACAGCTACCTTAGAAAAAGGTACACCTTACTCATGGTATGTAAGTTCGGTTAAAACTGCCGGGGGATCTAAAGCCAGTGAAACCTGGAAATTTTATGTTGCGGGTGATGCGGTAACTAATTATGCTCCGTTTCCGGCTGAGGTTGTATCACCACAAATGAGTGAAACTATATACGGCCCTACCATAACCCTTAAATGGAGTGGGGGAGATGTAGATAATGATATAGATGAATACAGGGTTTACCTGGGTACTGACAGTAACCCACAAACGCTTCTTAATACTGTATCAGTCCAGTCATTACAAAATGTTTCTGTTACTGCCGGTAATACGTATTACTGGAAAGTAATAACGGTAGATGATGCCGGTAATAGTTCTTCATCACCTATATTTCAATTTAAAGTAATTTGATTTTTTGTGGAGTTATTGAAAGTGAAAACCACCTGCGGAAGCAGGTGGTTTTTTTATTTTAGGGTAATTCATTTGTGGTTAAAAGCGGTTATCACCATCAAGCAGGTTGCCTAAACCGCCCAAAATACTGCCCTCACCTCTTTGGCTACCACCACCTTGCGGTGCAGAAGCATATATACGGCCTGCCAGCCTGCTAAAAGGTAACGATTGTATATATACTACCCCGGGTCCTCGCAATGTTGCATAAAACAAACCTTCGCCACCAAAAACGGTATTTTTAATACCACCAATAAATTCTATATCATAATCAACTGTAGCAGAGAACCCAACAATACAACCGGTGTCTACTTTAATTACTTCACCCGGTGTAAGTTCTTTTTTGGCAAGGGTGCCCCCAGCATGAACAAAAGCAAGGCCATCGCCTTCCAGTTTTTGCATAATAAAGCCTTCACCGCCAAAAAGGCCCCTGCCCAGTTTACGTGAAAACTCAATACCTACTGATACTCCTTTGGCGGCGCACAAAAAGGCATCTTTCTGGCAAATAAATTTTCCGTTAAAAGTGGTAAGGTCTATAGGCACAATTTTACCGGGGTAGGGCGAGGCAAAACTAACTTTCCGTTTTCCGTTCCACTGATTTAAAAATACAGTCATAACAGGCTTTCACCTGTTAGCAGCCTTTTTCCCGCGCTGAATAATTTTCCCATAAAGCCTTCGCTTTGGTTACTGCCATCGCCAAAAATGGTTTGCATTTGTATACCTGTATCCATCATCATAAAGCTGCCGGCTTCGGCTACTACAGCCTCTTGCGGGTCAAGCTCAATTTCTACATATTGCATTTCTTCGCCAAAAATCTCGTAATCTATTTCGTGTGATGTCATTTGTCTAATTGCATTTTGGTTATACCAATTAGTAAGAAAGTTGTAAATATTGTTACAACAGTATTTAAAATTATACCGTTATAAACTACTTAAAGGCTAAATTGCTTATTATCTAACATTCATTATCTTTGCAAGCTTAAAAACGATATTTAATCATAAAACCATATGCAGCTTTCAGAACAAGAAATTATCAGAAGGGAAAAATTAGATGCACTGAGGAATCTCGGCATTAATCCGTATCCCGCCAATCTTTTTCCAGTAGATACCACCACCAGGCAGGTAAAAGATAATTTTGCTGAAGGTAAGCAGGTAGTTATGGCCGGCCGTGTAATGAGTTTCCGTATACAGGGTAAAGCCTCATTTGCAGAACTACAGGATAGTGAAGGCCGTATACAGATTTATATTAACCGTGACGAAATTTGTCCTGGAGAGGATAAAACAAAATATAATGAGGTTTTTAAAAAGTTACTGGACTTAGGTGATTTTATTGGTATAGAAGGAAAATTATTTACCACCAAAGTAGGGGAGAAGTCTGTTTGGGTAACTGATTTTACACTTTTAAGCAAAACCCTGCGCCCCTTACCAATGCCAAAAACCGATGCAGACGGCAACGTTTTTGATGGATTTACTGATCCGGAACTGCGTTACCGTATGCGCTATGTAGACCTTGTTGTAAACCCACAGGTAAAAGAGGTTTTTGCTAAAAGGACAAAGCTGTTTAATGCCATGCGCAGCTTTTTTAACGATAAAGGTTATTTTGAGGTAGAAACCCCAATATTACAGCCAATAGCAGGTGGTGCCAGTGCAAGGCCTTTTGTTACACACCATAATGCGCTGGATGTTCCCTTATATATGCGTATTGCAAACGAATTATACCTTAAACGTCTTATTGTTGGCGGTTTTGATGGGGTATATGAGTTTAGTAAAAACTTTCGTAATGAGGGGATGGACCGTACCCACAACCCTGAATTTACAGCAATGGAAATATATGTAGCCTATAAAGACTACAACTGGATGATGGAGTTTACCGAGAATCTGCTGGAGTATTGTGCTACTGCCGTTAATGGCACTACCGAGGCTACTTTTGGTGAACATAAAGTTGATTTTAAAGCGCCCTATGCACGTATAACCATGACGGACGCCATTAAACAATTTACAGGTTTTGACATTACCGGAAAAACTGAAGCTGAGCTTTTTGAAGCGGCCAAAAGTATGGGGATACCTGTTGATGAAACTATGGGCAAAGGAAAACTTATAGATGAAATATTTGGTGAAAAATGTGAAGGCAATTTTATTCAGCCTACATTTATTACCGATTACCCTATAGAAATGAGTCCGCTTTGTAAAAAGCACCGCGATAACCCGGAACTTACCGAGCGTTTTGAGCTTATGGTTTGCGGTAAGGAAATCGCTAATGCCTATAGCGAACTTAATGATCCTATTGACCAGCGCGAACGCTTTGAAGCACAGTTGAAACTTAGTGAACGAGGCGATGTGGAAGCTGCCCAGTTTATAGATTTTGATTTTCTGCGCTCTTTAGAATATGGTATGCCGCCAACATCGGGCCTTGGTATTGGTATGGACAGGCTTATTATGTTTTTAACCAACAACCAAAGCATACAGGAGGTATTGTTTTTTCCACAAATGAGGCCTGAAAAAAAAGGCCCTGAGCTTACAGAAGATGAAAAACTAATTTTAGAGATTCTGAAAAAAGAACACCGTATGGATTTAAATGATTTAAAATCAGCATCGGGGTTAAGCGGTAAAAAATGGGATAAAGGAATTAAGGGGTTAACGCAAAACAAAGTAGTTAAGATAGAAAAAACAGAACAGGGATTATTTGCAGAGGTTATTGATTAAATTAATAAGATTTACAGCTATTGCCTGTTTTGAAAAAAAACATGACTTTTGGAATATAAAAATGTAACTATGAAATTTTTCTGTACTGCTTTTATTGCAATGCTCCTGCTAACATCCTGCAAAAAAGAGGAAAATGAACCAAAACAAGAAATGCCTGCTGAAGTTAAGGGGGATGCTGATCTTGTTTTTTATGGATTAAAGGGTAATGTGAAAAGTGTAAGCGAAAAATCTTTTGCTTTAGATGCTAACGGAAATGAAACCGGCCCAGGGCACGAAAATCCTTCTTCGCACGATATTAAGCTTATGTTTGACCAAAATGGTATGTTGGTTAATGATGAGTCATGGACAAAAATGGGCCAGCCTTTTGGTAAAACAGAATATAAAGAAGGAAGGCTGAAAAAGAAAATTGAAGTGCAGTTTATGAACGGTAAACCTGCGATGGAAACTGAATATATCTGGGATTTGCAGGGAGGCAATAATATTGAGATTATCAAACGCAGCAGTATAGATCAAAAACTTATCAGCCGTATTGAAATGAAATATGAAAGCGGAAGGATGACTGAGAAAAACACATTTAACCGCCAAAATAACCCTACTGATAAAATAAAGTATACTTATGATAACCAGGGCAACCTTGTTAAGGAAGAGCAATACCTTAACAGCGAATATGTTCAGGTTAAGACGGTGTATAAATATGATGAGGCTAATAAAAAAATAGTAGAATCTCAATACAGCAAAGATAGCCTGGTATATAATATGAGCTATAAGTATGATGGTGATAATGTTATTGAAAAGAAAGCTACTGCGCCAGATGGTACAATTCAGTACAGCCAGGAGTTTACCTATGACAATAAGGGGAATGTACTAACACAAACCATTTATGATTCATTTGATAATTCTACGCTAACCGATACGTATGTTTACGATGATGCCGGAAATAAAGCAAAATGGAGCGTAGAAAAGAACGGTAAAAAAGAGGCCGATGTGTTTTATGAGTATGATAAAGAAAAAAACATGACTTCTGCAAAAGCATTAAACGGTGAAGGCGCAAGTATTGAAAACCGTAAATATACTTTTGAGTATGATGATAAGGGCAATTGGGTAAAAAAGACTATTTTTATTGGTGAAACTCCAAAATTTGTTATTAAAAGGGACATAGTATATTACTAACTCAACCAGTAAAATGAATAATAAAAGGCTGCATAATTGCAGCCTTTTATTGTAAATAGAATATAGAAGTCTTAAATTATTTTAAAGCCGCAAGGCTCTGCTCTAGTGTGGCAATTTTGGCCAAAGCATCTGCTTCTTTCTGGCGTTCAATAGCCACTACTTTCTCAGGGGCACCGCTAACAAACTTCTCATTGCTTAGCTTGGCCTGTACCGATTTAAGGAAACCACGGTTATAAGTAAGTTCTTCTTCTAATTTTGCTATTTCCTCTTCAACATTAACACTGCCGCTTACAGGTATAAAATACTCATTGCTTTTTACACGGAAGGTTAATGCCCCGCTTACATTTTCAGTTACATATTCAACTGATACAACGTTGCCGAGTTTGATAATGATACTGTCAAAATAAGCAGACACAATTTCACTATTTACAACTTTTAAGTCAATAGTGTCTTTAAACGGAATATTTTTTTCTTTCCGTATGGTACGTATTCCGGCAATAACATCTGCTGCAAGTTCAAAATCAGCCAACAGGTTTTCATCATATTGTTTTTGTTCCGGCCATTTGGCAATAATCAGCGCTTCATCATTAGTACGCTGCTTTATGTGTTGCCATATTTCTTCGGTAAGAAATGGCATAAATGGGTGCAGCAACTTTAGGTTGCTTTCCAGCAATTCTATAGTCTTTTCAAATGTAGCACGGTCTATAGGCTGTTGGTAACCCGGTTTTATCATCTCCAGGAACCACGAGCAGAAATCATCCCAAACCAGTTTATAAATAGCCATAAGCGCATCACTTATACGGTATTTTTCAAAATGATCTTCTATCTCTGCCAGGGTTTTGTTCAATTTAGCTTCATACCATGCAATAGCCTTTTGGGCATAATCCGGCTGAGGTGCATCGGCTACCTCCCAGCCTTTTATAAGGCGGAATGCATTCCATATCTTGTTGCTGAATGACCTACCCTGATTACACAGCTCTTCATCAAATAAAATATCATTACCGGCCGAACCGCTAAGTAACAGGCCTACCCTAACACCATCAGCGCCAAATTTTTCAATAAGGTCTAGCGGGTCAGGAGAGTTGCCTAAAGACTTACTCATTTTTCTGCGTTGCTTATCACGCACAAGTCCGGTAAGGTATACGTTGGTAAATGGTTTTTCTCCTGTATATTCATACCCTGCAATAATCATACGGGCCACCCAGAAGAAAAGAATATCCGGGCCGGTTACCAGATCATTAGTAGGATAATAATATTTAAATTCATCGTTTTCGGGGTTAAGTATACCACCAAAAACACTCATAGGCCATAACCACGAGCTAAACCAGGTATCCAGTGCATCCGAATCCTGTTTCAGGTTGGCAAGTGTCAGATTGTTATTGCCTGTTTTTTCTTTAGCTAAAGCCAGGGCTTCTTCAGCAGTTTCAGCTACTACAAAATCTTCTTTGCCTTCACCATAATAGTACGCAGGTATTTGTTGCCCCCACCACAACTGGCGCGAAATATTCCAGTCGCGTATGTTTTCCATCCAGTGGCGATACGTATTATTAAAGCGGCTAGGGTATAGTTTTACTTCTTCACTTTCTAAAACAGCTTTAATAGCAGGCTTTGCCAGTTCTTCCATTTTAAGAAACCACTGGTCGCTCAGCCTTGGTTCAATAACCGCTTTAGTCCTTTCAGAAGTACCAACCTTATTTACATGGTTCTCCACTTTTACAAGACTTCCGTTTGTTTCAAGCTCTTTGGCTATCTCATCACGAACGGCAAAACGGTCTTTACCTTCATAGTGCAGGCCAAAGCTGTTTAGTGTAGCATCTTCATTAAAAATATCAATAATCTCAAGGCTGTGCTTATTACCTAACTCTTTATCATTAACATCGTGCGCGGGGGTTACTTTAAGTGCGCCTGTGCCAAACTCCATATCTACATACTCATCAAAAATTATCGGTATAACACGGTTAGCTATAGGCACAATAGCTTTTTTACCTTTTAGATGTGTATAACGTTCATCATTAGGATTAATGCATATTGCGGTGTCACCCAATATAGTTTCGGGGCGTGTAGTAGCAATGGTAAGATTCTCCTCACTACCTTTTATCTGGTAGTTAATATAATATAGTTTGCCCTGGTGTTCTTCATAAATTACCTCTTCATCGCTTAAAGTAGTTTTTGCTTCTGGATCCCAGTTTACCATGCGGTAACCACGATATATAAGGCCTTTATTATAAAGATCTACAAAAGTTTTTATAACAGAAGCACTCATATCTTCATCCATTGTAAACTTAGTACGCTCCCAATCGCAGGAAGCCCCCAGTTTTTTCAACTGTTCCAGTATGGTACCACCATATTTATCTGTCCACTCCCATGCATGCTTTAAAAACTCCTCACGGGTTAAATCGGCCTTATTAATGCCTTCCTGCTTAAGCTTAGCCACAACCTTGGCCTCAGTAGCTATACTGGCATGGTCTGTACCGGGTACCCAGCAGGCATTAAAACCCTTAAGGCGCGCCCGGCGTATAAGTACATCCTGAAGGGTATTATTAAGCATGTGCCCCATATGCAACACCCCGGTTACGTTTGGTGGTGGTATTACTATGGTATAAGGCGTGCGGTTATCTGGCTCTGAATGAAAATAATTATTTTCTGTCCAATAGCTGTACCATTTACTTTCTGCTTCTTTAGCGTTAAATTGTGCCGGAATGCTCATAAGATATCTTGCTGTAAAATATTTCCAAAAAAATTGGTCTGATTTTTGTAAAAATGTATGCAAAAGTAACTATATAAGTACAATTAAAAAAAAGACAGCTATAATTTGTTCTTTAAATTAAACTCTTTATTTTTACTACAAACATTTATACCATGAAAAGATTTTTACTATTAGCAGCGGTTATGTTCATAAGCCTTGGCGCTAATGCGCAATCAGGCGCAAAAATTGAATTTAAAACCGATACCATAGATTATGGCACTACTAACAAAGACGACGATAACGGGTTGAGGGTATTTGAATTTACCAATACCGGCGATGCACCACTTATAATTACTGATGTTAAATCAAGCTGCGGTTGCACGGTTCCGAGCAAGCCTACAGATCCTATACAGCCCGGTAAAACCGGTACTATTGAGGTTAAGTATAACATGCATACCGGCCCGATAAGAAAAACTATTACCGTTATGAGCAATGCAGCAAATGTGCCCGACGGTGTAGTTGCATTAAAAATTAAGGGAGAAGTTATTGAAAAGGAAAAAGTAAATATACTTGAAAAGAAAAAATCCCTGGTCAACCAGTAAATTTTCTAAAGCTTATAATTAAACAGGCTGCCTAAATTTTAGGTAGCCTGTTTGCTATTGTAGGAATATCATTTTCAATCTGCTCACTTGAAATATCGAATTAATTATTTCCTGTTTCCCCGCTTAAATTTAGCAACTTTATTTTGATATTTTTAATAATTTTAGCAGCATTGTATATAACAGGGCGGGGATTATTTTTGTAAATAATCAAAAATTAAAGTAAAGGTACTCCCTTCACCCAATTCACTTTGTACATCAATTCTGCCTCCCATAGCTTCTATAAATTCTTTACTTATTGCAAGGCCGAGTCCAGTACCTTCTTTCTCAGTTCCGGGAACCCTAAAATACTTATCAAAAATTCGGGGAAGATATTTCGGATCAATCCCTATACCACTGTCTTTTACATAAATTATCAGTTTATTATCTCTTTCGAAGGCTTTTATATCAATTGTCGTATTATCATAAGAGTAACGTATAGCATTGGAAATAAGGTTGGAAACTATCCATGTTGCCTTTTCTTTATCAGCTGAAACCAGTGGCAAATTTTCTAAAGATTCAAAGTTGATACTAATAGATTTTTGTCCCGCCAGTTTTTGATTATTACTAATAGCATCGTTAATGATGTTCTTTACATCTATGGCTTCTATTTTAAGCTTGGTATTGCCTGTTTCAACCTGCGATATATTAAGTAGTTCACCAGTAGTTCTCAGCAACCTGTCAGTATCATCCTTAATACTTTCCACCAGGTTTTTCTGCTCCTCATTAAGCTTTCCCGTATGTTTGTTATCTAAAAGCTGCAGGCTCATTTTCATGGAGGCTATAGGTGTTTTAAACTCATGTGAAACCGTAGCTATAAAGTTGGTTTTTGCAAAATCAAGCTCTTTGTAAGGGGTGATATTCCTGAGAATGATAAACGAGCCTATATCTTTTTGTTTTTCTTCTCCTGTTGGGATAATATTAATTGGTACCAATTGTTTTTCAAAGTAGCTTTCCTTGCTATCGGCATAAATTTTTAAAGAATTATCTTTACTTTCATCCATAACCGTTTTTTGGAGAAGTGAACGAATGAGATCATTTGTTACAGCAATTTCCTCTGCCTGTTTTCCTATCACATCCGCTTTTTTAAGTCCGGATATTTTTAAAGCCTGTTCATTTATAAAAAGTATCCTGTTTTTTTCGTCAAGCCCTAAAACGGGGTCAAACAGGTTGTTGATGAGGGTTTCGATTCTCTTTTTCTCCATCATTAGCTTTGCAAGGTTGCTATCGCTGTATTCCTGTAGTTTTTCTGCCATAGTGTTAAATGAACTTGCCAGTGATGAAAACTCGTCATGCCCTTTAAAATATAAGCGTTGAGAGTAATTTTTTGAAGCAATTTGCTTGATACT
Source organism: Flavobacterium rhizosphaerae (assembly GCF_046000445.1). Lineage (NCBI taxonomy): Bacteria > Pseudomonadati > Bacteroidota > Flavobacteriia > Flavobacteriales > Flavobacteriaceae > Flavobacterium > Flavobacterium rhizosphaerae. Next base: position 45,428 of record NZ_JBELPZ010000012.1, read on the forward strand.
ATCTGTAAGGTTTTTAATTGGGTTTGCTATATATCCCGGTAAGTTAATGAGTAAGGTAAAACCAATAATAAAACAAAAGGCACTGGTTATGGAAATCCATAATATGGAATTATCGGCAGTTTGGCCGGCTGTATCACTCTTTCGGAGTATGGCATCCATGTTTAATTTCATAATATCGTTTAGATCTTTCCGAATATTGGAAATAAAAATAGCGCTACCGGGCTGTGATTTTAGCTGATCAAAATGCTGTTGTAAATCTTGGGTAAATTCCTTTTCACCAATTTCGGTAATATTTGCGTTTTGTTTTGCGAGAAGCTTTTCAAATTCAATTATGTCCTCATCAGCAATTACCGGCTTATCCATTAACTTATGCATGTTTCGGGTATAATCAAGGGAAATATAATTTGCCTCAAGGATATTCTTGGTATCCTGAGAAAGTAAATATATCTGCCTTATTGACAATGCTGATAACAGTGCAATGAAACAAAAAAGTATTCCGACTGCAAGGGTTAATTTTGTTTTTATCTTCATGGATTAAGAAAGAATGATAAGATCAATGTTACTCGAAGTTAACTTATTTAATAATGACTTAAAGATGTTGGTAGACAAAATTACTTTGAATAGGGTAATATGTGGCTTTCCTATACAAATGGTTGTAATTTTACGGGCCTCAGCCTGCTCTGTAATGGACGTAGAAATTTTACTATTTTTTATTCTTATGATTTCAGCCCCAAGCTCTGTAGCCAGCCTGAAATTATTAATAAGGTGCCTTTGTTTATCCAATGCAATTTTATCACTTCTTTCTCTTGGTGTTTCAATATAGAGTACGTACCATTTACTATGATAGTAATTAGCGAGGCGGGCAGTTTTTCGGATAACTGTTTTTGCAGTAGTATGATTACTGCTTATACAGGCTAAGAAACGTTCCTGTCTTAAATTACTTCCTGTCACTTCTGTTTCTACTTTACGCTCTACCTGGCTGGCTACTTCTTTAAGGGCTAATTCTCTTAGCTGTAAAATATGTTGAGGCTTAAAAAAATTGCCAAGGGCCGACTGAATTTTATCAGCAGTGTATATTTTCCCTTCTTTGAGGCGGGTAATCAGCTCATCGGCGGTTAAGTCAATATTTACTACCTCATCGGCGGCTTTAAGAACACTGTCGGGAATTCTTTCTTTAACCTCTATACCTGTTATTTCCTTAATGTCATCGTTAAGGCTCTCTATATGCTGAATATTGACTGCACTGATTACATTAATTCCGGCATCCAGTATACCCATTACATCCTGCCAGCGCTTTTCATTTTTACTACCTTCAATGTTAGTATGTGCGAGTTCATCTACTACAACCACCTCAGGGCGAAGGTTTATAATTGCCTGTACATCCATCTCTTCCAGGCATTTACCTTTGTAATAGAGGGATCGTTTTGGCACAATGGGCAGCCCTTGTAAAAGCTCATGTGTTTCTGCACGGTTATGCGTTTCTATAAATCCTATTTTAACGTCTATCCCATTACGAAGCAGGGTATGCGCTTCCTGCAGCATGCGAAACGTTTTGCCTACACCGGCACTCATGCCGATGTAGACCTTAAACTTTCCTTTTCGTGACTTTTGTATCAGGTCAAGAAAACGCTTTGCATTTATATCTTTCTCTGTCATTAAAATGAAATTGCAAGTGCCGTTGTAATAAAAGTATTAGTAGTAACCACCTCACTTCCTTTCAGGAAAATATCATCTTTGCTGTTAAGGCTCCTGACTTCAAGCCTCCAGACGACATTGTCATAAATAGCATAATCAAAGTTAGCCGAGTATCCAAAAGTTTTAAATCCGTTTTCTGTATCCGTTGATATAATAACACCATTTTCATCAGAATAATATTCCCCTCGGAAGGCTATTGCCATTTTATTAGTCAGACGGTATTGTGCAATAACCACTGGCGAATACCATGCATTATAGCTTTCGCTGTCTTTATATTTTTGTTCGGCACCAATATCAAACCCTGCAATCAGACCAAATTTATCAGTAAGCTGAAACTGCCCGTACAGGTTATGAAAGTAACGCATACGCTTTTCAATATCAGGTTTGTCATTTCCTACAAACGAGCTGCTGTTTAAAGTTACTTTATTGTTTGGCCTATAGGTTAGCTGATGCCCGAAAGCTATAGTCTTGTTGCCATCCGGCCTTTGTATGCGCTGCCATCCGTTAAGTATAAGTCCGCTAACGAACCACTTACCGGAAGGAGAGGTGTAAGATATTTTAGCCCCGCTTTCATAATAAGGGGAATTATCGGCAAGCATACTTCGTGTGAGTGTCCAGCAATCTTTCCCTACTGCACTTTCAAAACCAATATGAGAAGCAAATATACCGGCATCTACCCATAGGTTTGCTTTTTTAGACAATCTGACTCCGGCATTAGCCTCATAAACATTTTTAAGTACACCTTCTTCAGCCGCAAGGTTGGTGTTGGCATATGTACCTGCCATAAGAGCCAGATTAGCTCTTACAGAACCATTATTATATCCGGCTTTTATAAAACCAAGGTTAAGAGTTACTTCGTTGTGACGATTGTGCGAATAAAAAAACGAAGGGCGGGTATTGTTTTCAGGCTCGTTAAAATCGTAGGCATAATAGGTTTCCACATATCCGCTTATAGTAAGGTTCGGGTTAATCTGTACAGGTATGATTTTAAGGGAATCTTCCTGAGCAAAGGCAGTTAATCCTATTACTGATAAAAAGGCCGTTATTTTTTGTTTGGTTGTCATTGCAGATTATTTAAGGCTAAGTTAAGTTTTAATACGTTTATTTTCTCGGTACCAAGTATACCTAACAAGGGCTTTTCAGTATTTTCTGTTATAACGTTACGTATTTTTTCTTCCGGGATATTACGCGCCTTCGCAATCCGTTTTACCTGAATTTTAGCAGCAGCTACAGAAATGTGAGGGTCAAGGCCACTACCTGAAGCGGTTACCATCTCTGATGGAATAGCCGCTCTTTGTATTCCCGGATTCTTTAGTATAAAGGTATCGATACGCGCCTGCACTTCAGCCAGATAATCAGGATTGGAAGGACCCTTATTGCTTCCTCCCGAGCCCGCACCATTATAATCTACAGCCGAGGGGCGGGACCAGAAATAGTTATCTTCAGTAAAATTTTGGGCAACATTCACATGGTATGTTTTTCCGTTAGCGGTAATAACTTTACCTTTTCCATGATTAGGGGTGAGCTGTGCAATACCAAGGATGCACAGGGTATAAAATCCGCAGAAGAACACTGCACAAAATAAGGTTAGCCTTATAGCGGGTATAATATGAGTTTTCATCTTTTTCTATTTTTTTAGATAAACAATGCAACAACTAAGTCAATTAATTTGATACCAATAAAAGGTACAATAACACCACCTAATCCGTATATAAGCAGATTTCTTCGTAACAAGGCAGAAGCTCCTATTGGTTTATATGCCACTCCTTTTAAGGCTAACGGGATAAGCATGGGTATAATAATAGCGTTAAATATTACAGCCGAAAGTATAGCGCTTTCAGGGCTGTGCAGGTTCATAATATTCAAGCCCTGCAAGGCAGGTATGGCAGCAATAAACAGTGCAGGAATAATAGCAAAGTACTTGGCTACATCATTAGCAATACTAAATGTGGTGAGTGTGCCGCGCGTCATAAGCAATTGCTTTCCTATTTCCACTATTTCAATAAGTTTGGTGGGATCATTATCCAAATCTACCATATTACCGGCCTCTTTTGCAGCCTGTGTTCCGCTGTTCATGGCTACGCCCACATCTGCCTGGGCAAGGGCAGGAGCATCATTAGTACCATCGCCCATCATGGCTACCAGTTTACCCTGTTGCTGCTCATTTTTTATGTAGTTCATTTTATCTTCGGGTTTTGCCTCTGCTATAAAATCATCTACTCCCGCTTTTTCAGCTATATATTTTGCCGTAAGCGGGTTATCTCCGGTTACCATAACGGTTTTAACCCCCATTTTACGCAGCCTTTCAAAACGCTCCTTTATTCCGGTCTTAATAATATCCTGTAGTTCTACAACACCCAGTACTTTTTCATTTTCGCAAACTACAAGGGGTGTACCACCATTTGATGATATTTTATGAACTACCTGAGTAATATATTCAGGAAAGTTATTGCCCGCTTTCTCTACTAAGTTTTTAATAGAATCATAAGCCCCTTTCCTTATACGGGTTTCTCCAAAATCAATACCTGAGCTTCTGGTTTCTGCTGTAAATTTTATAAATCTGGGACTATCAATCTTTACTGAATGAGGGTCGGTTCCTGATAGCTCTATTATTGATTTACCTTCAGGAGTTTCATCAGCAAGAGAACTTAGCACTGCGGCTTTTATAAAAAGTTTTTCGTCAATTCCCTGGGCAGTATGAAAATGGGTTGCCTTTCTGTTACCAATGGTTATAGTACCTGTTTTATCCAATAGCAGTACGTCAATATCACCGGCTGTCTCAACTGCCTTACCTGATTTGGTGATTACGTTGGCTCTTAACGCCCTGTCCATACCCGCTATGCCAATAGCAGAAAGCAATCCACCAATAGTAGTGGGTATGAGGCATATAAATAGCGATATAAATGCCGCAATAGTAATAGGTACATTGGCATAATCTGCAAAAGGCTTTAACGTAACACAAACTATTATGAATACCAGCGTAAATCCGGCCAGGAGTATGGTAAGCGCAATTTCGTTTGGTGTTTTTTGTCGGGAAGCGCCTTCCACCAGAGCAATCATTTTGTCCAGAAAGCTTTCACCCGGCTGTGTGGTTACCTGTACTTTGATTTTATCAGACAGTACTTTAGTACCACCTGTAACCGAACTTTTATCACCGCCTGCCTCACGGATTACAGGGGCGCTTTCTCCTGTAATAGCACTTTCGTCAATAGTAGCAAGCCCTTCAATAATTTCGCCATCGGTGGGGATGATATCGCCTGCCTCACAGATAAAAAGATCGCCTTTTCTTAATGTAGAAGAAGGTACTATTGTAATTTCACCAGAAGATTCAATTTTGTGTGCAGGTGTTTCTTCCCTTGTCTTTCTCAGGCTATCTGCCTGAGATTTGCCACGTGCCTCGGCTATGGCCTCGGCAAAGTTGGCAAACAAAAGTGTGAGGAGCAGTATTATAAATACTGTAAAGTTATAGGCAAAACTGCCCTGTGACTGTTCACCAACTAAAATCCAAAAGCAAACGCACAGCATTACTGCAGTACCTACCTCTACGGTAAACATGACCGGATTTTTTATAAGTGAGACCGGACTAAGCTTTATAAAAGATTGTTTTAAGGCCTGTTTCACCAGATCTCCCTGAAACAATGATGTATTTTGAGATTTCATTTATAGTCTATTTTAATTTTACATAGAAAAGTATTCCGCAATCGGGCCAAGGGTAAGGGCGGGGAAGAAGGATAGAGCAGCAACGATAAATATTACCGCAAATACCATAAACCCAAATGTGGCCGTGTCAGTTTTTAGCGTGCCCGAACTTTCAGGGACATATTTTTTTGAGGCTAAAATCCCTGCTATGGCAACAGGACCTATAATTGGCAGATACCTTGCCAACAGCATTACAATACCGCAGGCATAGTTCCAGAAAGGTGTATTATCACCCAAACCTTCAAACCCGCTACCGTTATTAGCAGAGGAAGAGCTGAATTCATATAACATTTCGCTAAAGCCATGATATCCCGGATTATTTAGCCATGCAGCATATTCCTGAGGATTCCCCGCGTACACATGGCTGGCCAAAGCAGTACCTGCTAAAATTAAAAAAGGGTGCAGCAATGCCACCATCATGGCAATCTTCATTTCACGGGCTTCAATCTTTTTACCTAAAAACTCAGGAGTCCTGCCCACCATAAGCCCGCTAATAAACACAGCCAGTATGATAAAAATGTAAAAGTTAAGAATACCTACACCCACACCGCCGTAAAAGCAGTTTACCATCATTCCCAGTAAAGTAGTTGCACCGGTTACAGGCGTCATACTATCGTGCATGGCATTGACCGATCCGTTACTGGTACAGGTAGTATAAGTTGCCCAGTTGGCCGATGCAGCTGACCCGAAACGCACTTCTTTACCTTCCATGCTGCCCATTTGCTGGATACCCATATCATGAATGGCAGGGTTACCATTCATTTCACTAATTACAGAGGGAATAAGCAACAATAAAAAACCTAATGTCATTACCCCGTAAATAGTCCAGGCCATTTTTTTACGTTTGAGTACATAGCCTAAAGCAAAAACAAGGGCTATAGGAATCAGGAATATTGAGACTGTTTCCACTATATTTGTTAAATAGTTTGGGTTTTCCATAGGGTTAGCCGAGTTCGGACCGTAAAATCCGCCTCCGTTTGTGCCTAACTGTTTAATAGCAACAAAAGCGGCTACAGGGCCACGGCTTATTTCCTGTTGTTCACCTTCAAGGGTAGTAATGGTATCTTTGCCTTCAAATGTCATAGGTGTACCGTTAAAAGCTAATAGTATCGCAACAATTACCGCTAATGGTAACAGTATCCTGATAGCTGAACGTACAAAATAGCTGTAAAAATTCCCCAAGGTATCAGCGGTCTTTTCTTTCATTGCTTTATATACCACGGCGCAAATAGCTATACCCGTTGCTGCACTTATAAATTGCCACAGCATTAGCGTAAGCTGGCCTAAATAGGATAAGGCCGTTTCACCGGAATAGTGTTGCAGGTTGGTGTTGGTTACAAAGCTAATTGATGTGTTAAAGGCCAGGTCAAGGCTCATGGATGGATTTTGATCAGGATTTAGAGGCAGCCATGCCATATTAGTTAGCACCAGGATTGATAATACAAACCATACTAAGTTAATGGTGAGTAAGGTAGCAAGATGCTGTTTCCAGGTCATTTCTTTATCAGGGTTAATTCCTCCCATTTTGAAGAAAAGCCTGTCTAAAGGATTAAAAATCTTGTCGAGCCAGGTATTTTCATAATTGAATACTTTACCGATATATCTGCCGAGAGGGATGGCAAGTAATAGTACCAACCCGTAAGTGACAATTATGCCTGTTATTTCATTATTCATAATTTAAAATTTTTCAGGTTTAATGAGTACATAGGCGATATAAGCAAATACAGCCAGTGCAAGGATAAATAGTGCTGTCATAACTATAGTTCTATTAGGGTTTTTATAAATGCTTCTTTTAGGGGTGAAGGCATATCATTAAGATAGTCCTTAAGTTGCAGGGCGGGGGACTTTTCTATAAAATTGCAGATAAACTCGTTCTCTATACAATGCTTTGTATAGGCGTGTTCTTCCTGATATAGTATATTGATGATTTTGAAAATATCATTCACCTTGTCCTTTCTGTCTTCCTGAAACAGATGCAGAGAGTAGTCTGAAACCGATCGTACTATTTCATAATCAGTAACGGTAGGATTGTCTAAGTTTTCAGTGGCCTCAGGGAGCCATTCATAAATTGTTTTTCTGATTTTGGTTTCCATTATCGGATGTTTTTATTTATCCGATTACTGCCAAAACCTATACCTGAAAACTATTTGATTTTAAATGACTGTTTTTTAGCGTTTTATTTGTTTTTAAGAAAGACAAAAAAAATAAACCCTATCAAAATGATAGGGTCGGTACTTTTAAAACGATAGGATTTATTCTATTTTATATTCTTCAAGCTTACGGTAAAGAGTAGTCAGCGCAATATTTAGCAGCCGGGCTGTTTCGGTTTTATTACCATTGGTATAATTAAATACTTTCTGTATATGTATTTTTTCTGCCGATGCCAGTGAAAATGCAGATAAGGTTTTCTGACCTTCTTGTGCCTGTCCATGTGACAGTTGTTGTAGTTCATAAGGAAGGTTATCGGCGCTCAGGATAGTATCGTTCTCTAATATTATACTCCTTTCCATGATGTTTTTCAGCTCCCTGATATTACCGGGCCAGTTGTGAAGTTTAAGCATTTGCAGAAATTCTTTTGAGATTCCTGTAATCCTTTTGTTTATTTTAAGATTAAAGTTTTTAAGGAAATTATAGGCCAGCAATTCGATATCAGAAACCCTCTCCCTGAGTGAAGGAAGTTTAATAGTAAAAATAGATAATCGGTAATACAAATCTTCCCTGAAATGGCCTGCCTCAATTTCTTTGAGTAAATCCCTGTTAGTGGCTGCAATAATCCTTACATCTACTTTAGTTACTTTACTGTCGCCTACTTTAATACATTCCCCATTTTCGATAACACGTAGTAATTTTGCCTGTAGATCTAATGGCATTTCTCCTATCTCATCCAGAAATATGGTGCCTTTATCTGCTTCTTCAAACAATCCTTTCTTATCTTTTACTGCTCCTGTAAAAGCCCCGGCCTTATGTCCAAACATTTCGCTTTCTAAAAGGTTATGGCTAAATGCTGCACAGTTAACAGCAACAAAGCTTTTATCTTTCCTATTGCCTGACTGGTGTATGGCATTGGCAAAAACTTCCTTACCAGTACCGGTTTCTCCGCTTAGCAGTACCGTTGTGTCTACACTGGCCACTTTTTGAGCCAGGTGAATAGCTTCTCTTAATTTTGTAGATTCACCAATAATGTTGTCAAAGGAATACTTATGTTCAATACGGTTCTCCAGGTTTATTATACGCTTAGTAAGTCTTCCTTTAGCTATAGCTTTGTGTAACAAGGGGATAATCCTATTGTTATCATCTCCCTTTACGATGTAGTCAAATGCCCCGTTCTTAATTGCCTGTACACCATCTGGTATATTACCATAAGCGGTAAGCAGGATAATTTCTGTAGCAGGGAATTTTTCTTTGAGTATGGAAGTCAATTCAACTCCGTTGCCATCAGGCAGTTTAACATCACATAAAATAACATCAAAGTCGTTTTGCTCTGCCTTTTTTAGCCCTGATTTACAATCTGAAGCTTCAACTACCTCAAAGCCTTCAAGACTTATGATACGGCCCATAAGCGATCTAAGCTTTTCTTCGTCGTCTATAATAAGGATTTTGTTCAAAGCATAAAAATTTGTAATGCAAATATATTAAAATGAGCGTGAGCGCTATTTTTGAATTTTACGAAACAGGAAATCGATATAAACAAATTAATATCATGTTTCAATACTTTGACAACCTTAAAGATTACCAAGGAAGCGTGCTCGTCAAAAGATAGGGAAAAGAAATGAATTCTATGTTGGCTTTCAAAAAAGTAAAATAATATTCAAAAGACATTACCTGGATTTGACTGAGCTTTTTAAAGTGCTTGCGATCTCACAATTATCAAGCATAAAATTTTAAAGATAGTTTATTTGAATAATTATATAAAACAAGAACTATAAAAATATAGAAAACGATGAGAGTTTATGCGTAAATTAGGTGCTATATAAATAAGAAATAGAGCATTATGTTTATTAATTAAAAAGGTTTTGAAGGGGCTGAAATTGAGATTTTGTAAGATTACCTTTTTATTAAGTATGTAATAAAAAAATGCCTTTTACAGATCGCAAAAGGTATTTGTGGAGTCGCCGGGAGTATATTGTCTTTATATATATTTTTTTTAATACTCTATTATAAATTACTTTAGGTTTTTAATTTATTAAAAAACATTTAGTTATATTATTTTATGTGTTAACCTGTATAAAATGTTATTAAATAGTGTTAACCTTTTGTCGGTAAAATTTCGGGAATATTATATATTTGTTTAAAATATATAATATTGTATGGCTGCAAGAGATTCTGAAAATATTACGATTACAAAAGAAGAATATAACGGTTTGATTTCAGACCGTAAAAAGTTAATCAGTTTGAGCGAGCAGATTAAAACTTTGGCAACCCTCCTGCCTGGATTTTCAAAAGGGCAGGAGAAACCAAAGCGATTATCTCAGGCTGCATTAAAAAAACACTTTGATAACCGGTCAAAGGTTAACGGAAAAAGCTTTTTAGGTTAAGGGAAAGCCGCCAAAGATATGTAGTACTTGCAAAATATTTACAGTAAACATAAAAGTATATAATGGCTTCTATCAAATTTGAAATAAAATCCGTTAAAAATCCAGCAGCTATTTATATAAGGCTTACCGGGGGGCGTATGCGTGGCGAGGTCACTAAGCATAATAATGTTAAGAAACTGGATGTTACAGCGCGAACTAAATTTTATATCAATCCTGCGGATTGGAGTAAGGCAAAACAGGCTCCTAAAAATTTAAATGATGCGGACTTCAAAAAATTAAACTCTGACCTTTCAGATTTAAAAAACGAGCTTCTTAAGCACTACAATAAAACAGTTGGTCAAACACCAATTACAAGTGAATGGCTAAAAGAGTTTCTTAACCCCTCAGAAAGCACAGGCGGCTACCCTACAGAGCTTATAAAATATTTCGACTACTATATAAGCATTAAGAAAAAAATTATCACAGAGAGCAGTATTAGAAAGTTGAATGTAGTCAAACATAAATTAGAGCGTTACGAAAAAGAGCATGGGCAGGTACTTATTAAAAATGTGGATAGGAATTTTCATGAGTCTTTTCAGAAGTATTGCGAAGCCAACAAATATGCCCATAACACCATAGCAAAGGAAATGCGTTTTATCAAAACAATATGCCGCCATGCTAAAGATAATGGCTTAGAAACACATTACCAGATGGAGGGCTTAAAAACCTCTTTTATAAAGGTTGATAATATTTACCTTACTGAAGATGAGTTAGCGTTGATAAAAAAAGTAAAGTTAAATGAGAGCCTGGATAATGTAAGGGATTGGCTGTTGATAAGCTGTTATACCGGGCAGCGTATTTCGGACTTTATGAGGTTTACAAAAAATATGGTAACAACACAGAAGAACCGGGCAGGGAAAGAAATTATTCTTATTGAGTTTCATCAAAAAAAAACAGGTAAGGTTATGACATTACCACTACATAGCGAAGTGTTACGCATACTTAAAAAAAGGGCGGGTTATTTTCCGGAAGCAATATCAGACCAGCGGTATAACGACTATATCAAAACAGTATGCCGGAAAGCAAAAATTACCCAAAAAGTAAAAGGCAGTAAGAAAACAGAAACTTTTGAGGGTAGTAAGGTATTCAGGAAAGAAACAGGTATTTTTCCTAAGTGTGAATTAGTAACCTCACATATTGGCCGCAGGAGCTTTGCAACTAACAATTACGGAAAAATACCCACTTCATTACTTATAGCTGCTACAGGGCACAGTACTGAACAAATGTTTTTAACTTATATAGGAAAAAGCGCCAGTGATAGGGCTTTAGAACTTGCGGAATGGTTTTAAATCAATTCATTTATGGAATATATCGATCAGATTTTTGATGACACGCAAACTCGTGTAAATAAGGGAATGCATAAAAACGATATAAATAACTATGCAGATATTTATATTGAGGCGTTTGATTTTAGAATGAGTCTACATAATGGTAATGTACTTGATTATATTAAAGATGATTTAATATATTTCTTTGCAAAAAAACTGCATATAGATTATTACTTCAAACAGACTTATTCCCCGGAGATTAATTTATTTAATCTTGATGATTTGGAAAAAATGAAAGAAATATACAAATTATCTAATCTTCAAAAAGAAAAAAAACATTGGTGGTTACTAAACGAATTTGAAGATCTTGGAATAAAAATTAGATTCCTAAAATCTAAACTTTTCAGTTTTGGATTAGAAGTAGAATTGTATTATGATGAAGATGACTGTTTAAAAGGCAAACTTTATAAAGTTGATGAAAAAAGTACATTATTAGAAGAAATTGTAAAACCTCTGGCATACAAAATAGCTTTATTAAATGAAATTGGTTTCTATGAATTGCCAAAGTTCAGAACACTGCAAGTTAAAGATCAAAATCAAATAATTAAGTTGTTGATAGGTGGTTCAATTGATACAATCAGAAACAACAGAAATAGTCTTAACGAAAATAGTACTGTTAGCTCAAAATATACAGCATATAAATATAAAGAAGATGTGAAAAAACTTTTTAATTAATAAATGTAAGCATAGGTAGTTTTAAATTTCAGCTACGCAAATATGCTATTTAATATAATTTCATTTCATTCAATCCCCAGCCTTAGTTACAAACATATAAATATTATTAATTATAGTTAAAGAGTGGAATATTAAGTGGAATTTTTCTCTTATCCCCTCTTTTAATTTTGGTTCAGAATAAATTTTGAACCAAATGGAAAATACAATTCAATTCATTCAAGTAACACCGCAAGAGTTAGAAAACCGTATTATTGACGGTGTAAAAAAGATGTTTTCATCTATTGTACAAAAGTCAGATGATGATCAACTACTTAACCGCACCGAAACTGCCAAGTTATTAGGAATTTCGACTGTAACACTGTGGGAATGGACTAATAAAAGTAAACTTAAAAGCTATGGTATTGGTAATAAGGTTTACTACAAAAAAAGCGAAGTAATTGCCGCCCTTAAACCTCTTAATCATTAAGGTATGGCTGTTATCACAACATTTCAGGAACCGGCAAAAGATATTTTTGCTTTTCTCAACGCTTCACCACATTTATTTATAGGCTCAAAGTTACCCGCTGCACTTGCTGTAAGGTTTAACGTATCAGAATCAGCATTTAGCTTGTTGCTACATCAATACAGAGAGGGGGCGCGATATGGGTATAACTAATCGATACATTAAAAGTTCAGCAGTAAGGGTTCTTGAAAATAAAGCTTTTGAAGCCATAAAAGCAAAACACCCTAACTTCCCGTATCCAGTTAAACCTAAGTACAGGGACGACAATACAAATGCCCTTACAACTTGTATTATAGACTATATAAACCTGCAGCCTAATGCTTCAGCTGAGCGCATTAATACCATTGGCCAACAGATTGAACACAGGGGAGTAAAGAAATGGGTAAAAGGAAGCAGCAAAACAGGCTCAAGTGATATACATGCTTGTATAAAAGGCAAGTTTCTAGCAATAGAGGTAAAATGCGCCGCTACGGGAGATGTTTATCAGAGGCCGGAGCAGTTAGCCTATCAGAAAGAAATTGAAATAGCAGGAGGGCTTTATATGGTTGCTAATGATTTTGAGCAATTCTATAATTGGTTTGTAAAGCAAGGGTTTTAAAAATGGCAGACGAGAAGTATTTAAATATACCTGTTCAACTACTTGAAGGCTTTTTAGTAGATAAGCAAGTCGTATTAAATAACATTTGTGATTACGCAATATATGCACATTCATTAAAACTTGAGGATGGCACTGAAGAAGAATGCTTTGCATCAGCAGCGGACTTTTATAAAATTACTTATCAAAAAGTTATTATAAAGAAAAGGTTTAAAAATGCTAAAGAGTTATATGATTATTTACCTGAAAATAGCCCTAAAGTTGGTTTGAATTTGAGCCGATTTTGGGATTATTACAAAAACCACAAGAAAGAATTTGAGATTGCTTGCCTGCTTGCATACCTGGCAATAAAAAGTATTTTAGGCAAAAAGTCATACTGTAAGATGGATAACAAGTTTTTACTGGCAAGGATGGACGGAAAAACGCATAGTTGTGCCTTTGATGAGCTTTCAGATGAAGTGTTTAAATACGCTAATGAATATCAAACTAAAAAAATAAAGAATGCATTATCTGATACATGGGGATTGGTTACTTACAGTTATCATACACGCGGGTTTTGGGTAAGCTTTAAATTATCTCTGGACGATTTAGTTTTTGAAGCAGAGAAGCGCCGGGAAGCAGTTAAAGAAAAGCAACGAAAAGAGGAAATTAAATCAGCGAGGGATAAAGCTTTAGAGAGGCTTAATAAATCACGACCATAACACGACCTATATAAAAGAGTTTCTATGCAACTTATTATTGATAACATATTACACTCATATTAATTTCAAAATTTACACGACCTATATAAAGATATTATAACTACCTACTATAAAAAGATAAACTAATAACTACTATAAAAATATATTATAAGAGTGGTTTCGTTTTTTAAACTCAACTACAAAATATTTCTAAAGTAGAGCAATTTAGAGAAACTGTTGAGTTTTTTTAGTCAAAAAAAATAGAATTAATTATTAATTTAAAAATGAAAATAATGAGTAAAAAAGTGATTGCCTTCAAGAAAAAAAGAGGTCTGAGAATTTTAGGAAAAAAAGTTATGAATAAAATAGTACAGGATGCTACCGGAGATGAAATAAATTTCCCGGATGTAAATGACAGTGATGCCGCTACGATAGGAGATACTGCCCTGATTAACGATAAGCCGGCTACAGGAGAGTATGTTATGCCAGATGGTAGGACATTTATTTTTAGAGATGGCAAACTGTCCAAAATTATAGAAGATAGATCTGTTGGGGCCAAGATGTATTTAAATCAAAAAAGAAAAAAAGTAAATCCTACAGCGGTGCCGGGTAATCGTGCTGCTGGAATACTGGATAGGGTTAAAGCGGCCAGGAAAGCGAAATTTTAAACCATAAATATAAAATTATGACACAGGTACAAGAATTTAAAAAGCAATTTATTTGGCGTGATGATGCCCGCATTAATGCTGTCAAAGAAGATTATGAAAGGGTTATCGATAAGTATAATAGCTTTTTTCTCATAGTTGAGAAAGCTTTGAATATTACACTTAGTGATGTTCAGAAAATCTCCATTTCTCAATCCAGGGATAAAGCTATTATTGATATATTAAAACCTGATTTTCCATTTCCAAAAGCAGATGATGCTTTTAACCTTCAGGCAATGGGGCTTAATATCAATAGTCTATTATCGGAAGCCAGGACTTTACACCTGCTTTTTAGCAAGCATGAACTAAAAAACGGTAACCTGGTTTTGACGGATGATTTCATTAATGAAATTACAGAAAATGCCACGATATACACAGCGAATGAAAAGCAAAATAAAGCCCTTGAGCTTGCTAAAAATTTTGAAGCGCTTTTTGATGAGGCTGAAGAGTTAGGTGTTGTTAGCAGTTATAATAAAAGTGGAATTAATAATATTATAAAAATACTTGATTTCCCACTCGGCAGCTCTAAAATTACCTTAAGTCGTTACGGTATTACCGATATAAGAGAATAAAAATCATGCCGGGGCTGTCATGCTTCTTTTGTCATAATACTCATTTTTAGACAGTTCCGGCAATTTATAATTTGTATATGGAAAGAAAGAAAACTGGAGGCAGGAGAAAAGGAACTCCCAATAAAACAACAGCGGAAATAAGAAGCGCGTTTCAGTGTTTAGTTGAGGACAATCTTGATACCATCAACAAGGATTTAAAGATTATGGAGCCCGAGCAAAGGCTTAAATATATAATCGACCTGGCAAAGTTTGTTGTACCTCAATTAAAGGCTATAGAACTCAGTTCTAATTCTGAAAAGCCTTTAATAATGTTAAACCTTGGGGATGGAACCCCACCGGATAAATGAAAGAGAATAGGAGACAGATTTTTAGGGTCTATGATAGGCAATGTACACCATTTGTCTCCAAAATTTTTAATTTTATACACCTGTATAACAGGTGTTTATTTGGTGTTAAAAATAATTTTCCCGAAATATTTCCATTTTTAGCAAAAAGCAATAGAATTTTAGTACTATGAGCGTAATATTATACATAAACGGTTATAAGATAGATTTATATTCAAGTGAGGTTATTGCTCAAACCAAACAGGTAAATACAATAGCTGATTTGAATACAAGGCAAACCAACTATACTGATACATTCAAAGTGCCTAAAACAGCTAACAACGTAAAGGCTTTTGAATATATGGCAATGACGGGTAACACTACATTATTACCATATAAAAAAAATGAATGTAGCCTGTATAGTCATAGTGGGGAATGTTTTGTTTACAAAGGGTGGGCACATATCAAAGATGATGGTGAAAATTACGAAATAGATATACAGGACGGTATAGTAGATATATTTAAAGCTATGGAAAACGATAGCCTTTCAGTACTTGACCTTTCTGATTTAATACACCAGAAAACAATTGAAAATATAAAAGAAACTTGGCAAGGTGATTTGCCATATTTATACATACTTGCAGATTATAACGGTAATACAGGCCTTACAAATACATCCCCTGAAAACTTAACACCTGAAGTTAATATTGATTATTTAGTCCCAAGTGTAAATGTAAAATGGCTTTGGGATAAAATAAGTGAAAAATATAATTTCAATTATACAGGGGCAGTATTTAATACATTTAATTTTAAGCAGCTTTACATGACTTTTCCAAAAGGCCAAACGGTAACCGGGGAAAATGACCATGTTTTATTTCTTGCCAATGGTGCAGACCTTGTAACATTACCAGGGAAAAGTACAGCATACTGGTATGCGCAATTTGACTTTCCGGGTATAAATGAATTAGCCTCTACTATTAACGATATTCACATGCAGGTAGAAGAAGCTGCAACATATAGAATAAAGATAACTGGGTATATATATGGATATAGGGATACAAATTACAGCATAGAGCAACAGAATAAGTTTTATTTGGGTAAAAACTTTGAAAACAGTATAGCGAATTACGCGCCTGAATTTTTTCTTATAGCTGACGATGTTCCAAATGGTCAAATTGAGTTTGATATACAGCAAACATTTACGTTAGAACAGCTTGAAACGGTATGTGTTGTTACAACGCGTAACACAGCCGGAATAGGTGGGTATTTTGCTAAAACATCAGATAGCTATATAAATATAACATTATACCGTGTTGACCCTAATACTGTTGACTTTAGCGAGGCATTTACTGATTTTTCGGTGAAAGACTTTCTAAAAGAAGTACTTTATAGGTTTGGACTCACAATGTATAAAAGTAAGTATGCAGATGCTTCAGGGAAATACACCTATGACTTTCTGACATTAGAACAAATGTTACGCCAGGCCGAAACAGTTGACTGGAGCAATAAATTTAACAGGAAAATTAAAGAAACCCATGCTTATGGCAATTTTGCTCAACAAAATTGGTTTCGTTACAATTATAACGACAAAGAAGCCACTAATAATGATGGCGCTATTAATATCGATAATGTTTATCTTAATGATACTGCAGACGCAATTAAATCTAAGATATATAGCCCGGAACGTGAAAAAGTACAGTATATAGATAAGCAGACCAATGTTTATAAGCTATGGGATAAAGAGATTGTGGATAACCCGGCCGAGGGAGAAGAGCCTGTAAAATATAAAGCATTAGATAAGCGGTATTATTTTATGAGGGCAGTACAGGAAATCAATGACATTAATTTAATATCAAACCAATTATCATTAACAGACACAGCCGATAGTTATTACAGGGAAAGTTTTTACAAGCTATCATTTAAAGATATAATTCAAGATTATTATTCCCCTATAGCATCTATAATTAACAGGGCTATTATTGTTGACTGTGAAATGTGGCTTACTGAATTGGATACAGCTAATTTTGATTTTAAAAAACTATACTATATAGAGCAACTATCAAATTATTTTATAGTGAATAAAATAAACAGTTTTGTGCCGGGTAAAATGACTAAAGTCGAACTTATAAGGGTTGTTTATTCAACTCCTTTAGATTTAGACCAGTATGGGCTTGTTATAGTTGGGGCTCTAAGTTTAGGAGATAATCAGTACCAGGTAACATTTCAGGTAAACAACTATACAGTTGAAGAAGATACTTATTTATTGTTTGAGGCCTCTGATGATGGTTTTTCATGGGAAGATACAAACAATCCTACGCAATTATTACAGGGAGGTACTGTAGTAATAGATTTAACAGGTTACCCACAGTATTACATTAGAATTACAGATTCAGCTAATATTTATTCAAATGTGTTTAGTCTATGATAACAGAAATTAAAGATAAATCTCCCTTTATAAGTTTTGGTTTTAGCCAGACAAATATAACGGTGCAAACTGGTGTAAATATAACCTTATGGGTTGAGGGCTTTTTTGATAATAATAAATATACATCTACACTTGAAACAATAATATCATTTACCAAAATATCAGAATATGAATATATTTTAGATTGTGATAATATTGGTGATTATAATATAAAATTGTTATTGTTTGAAAAGCAAAACCCTAAAATTTTTAAGTACGGCAATAACACAGCAACTTTAAATGTAGAGTGATGTAATAGGTTTTGATTTTAAAAAGCTGTATTATTTTAAGCAGCATGGGGGCGTACATCATAGTAGATAAAATAAACCAGTTTATTCCGGGTAAACTCACAAAGGTAGTTGGTAAGAGTTAAATTAAAAGATATATAATTATGAAAAGAATTTTTAAAATAGCTGAAAAAGCAATCAGGATTGAAACTCACGGAGCTTATTCGGCTAACCTTAATAACGATATTTTGGAAGGGGTAAAAAATGAACTTCTAAAGTTAGAGGGAGTTGATACTGAAATTATTTCACGTATAAATTCTAAAATTGAAAATAATAATATCCTCATTAAAAAATCAGCTTCTATTAGAGATGGGGCTGATTTTTAAAACAAAAAAGGGGGTTGCCCCCTTAATTATTTATTTTCAATGATCCAATAGCTTGATATGCCCCATCTTTAAAAACATATACTGTTTCGGTGGGGATTTCTTTTGTTGAGTTAAATAATTCCCTAATATCAACATCTAATATTTCGGCAATTTGTAGTAATATATCTTGTCTTGGCAAACTTTGCCCTTTGACAATGTTAGACATGCCTGTCTCAGATATACCGACCTTATCGGCTAACTCTTTCCCTGTAATGCCTTTTTCTTTTAAAATTTCCTTTAATCTTAAAATATTCATGATAATTGGTTTTGTGCAAATTTACAAATAAAAGTTTAACTTATATAATCGTATAAAAAATTTAATTAAAACTTGGATTGTATAGTATTTACACTTACATTTGTTTAATAATAATAGCAGTTAAACTTACATATTATGAAAATCAAAACCTTACTTATTAGATTTGTGTCTTTCTTTTACAAACCTAACTTTCAAGTTCCATACATAGACCCTTATCGTACACTTACGTATGAGGAATACAGGAACCGCCAAGAACTTTCAGATCTTGCTATTCCAGTTAAATCAAGTAGCGGTAATAACCCAGGTGCCGCGCCTGCTGCATTTGTCTTGAATAGTCCAAAAAACAGCCCTGTTGATGCTGGCTGTCTTGTATTAAACTAATAAACAAATATATATGAAAACTTTACAAAAATTAATACTAGATTTTTATAAAATCTTTCTTCATAAGAAAGGTGCATCTACAGATAACGATAATTACGCTTACGAAAAGCTTAAAGCTGAAAACGATACTCTAAGATTAGAATGCGATAAGCTATTATTGAAGTTAAAAGATAAGTGGGAAAATAATTAAATCAATAAAAGTATAAATATGCAAACAGTAGTAAAAAATACATTAAACATATCGTTGGTAGAAAATAACGGCCTATTCAATCTTAACTTTAACGGGGGAACCCATAAGATTGTAATTGTTCAATATAAAGATGAACAAAAATCTTTAAATGAAATATTTGAGGAACAGGAGGTTAAAGACTTTCTTTTGGAAAACCAATTGACCGGTATTGATATTGTAAAGTATGATTGTACCAATCATTATAACTTGTTCGGGAACTTTGAGTATCATTTATACATGATTGATATTTCTTCAGATATTTCAATAAAAAAGCATGTTGGATATTCAGTATATTTAGATGTTGACGGCTCAAAAACTATAACTGAAAAAAACCATACAGTATGCCCTGAGGGGGCAAATACGTGTATAGAATTTATAAGTCAGCAGGTAAACATACAACATTCCTTAGCTGATATTTTAGCACTCACCGGTATAAATGGTAAGGTAATAGCTTTTGTACCACCTAATCTTACATGTAATTGTGCTCCTAATGAACGAAAATACAACGTGTATCTTCATGTAGATAGCAATGTAGCCTGTTAAATGTCCTCAGGCAAAGTGTAAGGTATTTAAGATTTTGGAATTCAAATAATTGATTATTAGTAACTCAATGCTGTGAGTGCTCAATTGTATTTAAGCTATTTTAGAATAATAGCATCTTAATAATAGAAGCTACTGAAAAAAAACTTGCTGAAAATGTTTCAGAAATTAATTAATTTTGGCATCATTTTGGATTAAAATAAAAGTGTTATTTATAATTATTTTAAATAAGTAATTTGTGATAACATTTCAAGTTCAATTGTTATATTTGATTACAAAAACAAATCACTAAATTTATGAGTATCAATTTCACTGATATTTACGATACTATACGTATTAAACAGGGTAAAGTAAAAATTACTGCTATGACAGCCTTCGGAAAAGAGGGAGACCATTACGTTATAGTTGCCCCATCAATACTTGTTAGTGGTTACGGAAGCACCACAGAAGAGGCTGAAGCTTCATTTTTAGAAGGTATGAATCTTTTTTGTGAAGACCTCATGAAGCTAACATCTGAGCAAAGAGATGCAGAGTTAAAAAAAATGGGCTTTGAGCGCAATAGGTTTCAGCGTAAAAACTTCTCAAAAGCTTATATTGATGAAAATGGAGTTTTAAGGGATTTAGAGATTGAAAGGGTAACTAAAGGAAATTTTGAAGCTGCTGTTTAATTATGGGGGGGTACAGGCCGGTAAAAACAAAAGATTGGTTGGCATTTTTGAATTCTCGCGATTGTAAATATTTGCGAACAAAAAGTTCACACGATCATTATAAATGTCCCGGCTGTTTCAGGACAATTACTCATAGGGAAAAAGACAAAGAAATACCCCCAACACACTTAAAAACTAATCTTGCTACAATGGGTATCACCTTAGATTACCTTTACAAATGGATAGATGAAAATTGTTAAGACCGCTACATTTAGCGGTTTTTTTATTTCATTAATTTACATTTTAATGTTTCACATCAGTAAAAGTTATTTTATATTTCAATTTTTAGATATGAAAACAATTCAACTGATACAATTAACGCCTGATGAATTTTCAGACATTGTAAAGCAAAGTATTACTGAAGCCTTATCTCGTTTACCAAATCAAGTGCCGGATTAGCTACTTGCCAGGAAAGAAGCCGCAAAGCTTTTAGGTATAAACATACGGACTGTTAACAAGCTTGTACGTGATAAAAAAATAGTGATGTGGGGTATAGATAATACCTGCATCAAAAGATTTAAGCGTAGTTAGCTGCTTAAAAGGTTTGAAAAGGCAAATATATAAAGTTGGGAGAATATCGGGAAAATAAATAAAAAAACCTCTTTAATCTACTGATATACAGGAGAGAAGAGGTTTTTAAAAGTGGAGTCGCCGGGAATCGAACCCGGGTCCAAACAAGGAAGCAAAGAGCTTTCTACACGCTTAGTTTCCGCTTAGATTTTAGATAGTGTGCAAGGCCGGAAACTGCCACACACTACTTAGCTTCTGTTTTCTCAAGGCTCCCGCGAAGCAAAGAAACCTCCAGGTTTACTTTTACGGTCCTTCTAATCGAAACGCCATAAACCAAAGCTTTTCAGAAGGATCCCGCCTCCCTGCCTTGCAGGGACGTGGCTATATTCTTACTATGAATTCAGAATTAAGCAGCAAGAGCGTAGTTATTTTCGCCGTTTAAAAGTTTGGAACAATGATTAACGGGAACAGTTCCATTTCCCGGCGTGCTTACTGTTCACATCGGCCTGCTGTCAAAACCAGTCGACCCCAGTATCATGTTATAGTACAAAGGCTATACCAAAACAGGAATGCAAAAGTAATAAAGATTTTTGGTTTAACCGCAATTAATTAAGTGCTTAATATATGTTATATTTGTAAACCATCCACCAGATAATGTTAGATATATATGAAATTAGGAATCATCAGGGAAAGAAAATCACCTCCGGATAAAAGGGTAGTGTTTTCGCCGGATGCATTATTACAGCTTAAAGCACAATATCCGCAAATTGAAATAAAAGTAGAATCATCTGATGTACGCATATTTAAAGATGAAGCGTACATTAAGGCAGGATTTGAGGTTACTGAAAACCTGGATGACTGTGACGTGCTTTTGGGCGTAAAAGAAGTACCGGCCGAGGCGCTTATACCCGGTAAAAAATACTTTTTTTTTAGCCACACTATTAAAAAACAACCCTATAACCAAAAGCTTTTGCAAGCTGTTATAGATAAAGATATAACCTTGTATGACCATGAAACCCTTGTTGATGCTGATGGGCGAAGGATTGTTGGTTTTGGGCGTTATGCCGGTATAGTGGGTGCCTATAATGCCATGAGGACATTTGGCTATAAATATGATTTATTTACTTTACCTGCTGCAGGAACACAACCTGACAGGGAGGCGCTTATAAACCGTTTAAAGAAGATAACCCTCCCACCCCTAAAAATTGTACTTACCGGTAAAGGTAAAGTAGGTATGGGGGCAAAGGAGATATTAAAGGCTATGAAACTCAAAGAAGTTTCTCCGGAAAATTTTCTTTCTAAGCAATATACCGAGCCGGTTTTTGTACAGATTGACGTATTGGATTATAACAAGCGCATAGATGGTGTGGTTGCTGAAGGTAATGATGATTTTTTCAATAACACTTCTAAGTATGAGTCAGATTTTGAGAAATTCACCCAGACAGCAGATATTTTTATAGCCGGGCATTTTTATGCAGATGGCTCACCGGCTATCCTCACAAAGCAAATGCTTAAATCACCAAAAAATAAAATTAAGCTGGTGGCAGACATAAGTTGTGATATAGCAGGCCCTGTTGCCAGCACGTTGCGTGCTTCTACCATTGCAGAACCATTTTATGGATACCATCCGGATACCGGAGAAGAAGTTGATGTGCACCATCCGGCAGCAATTGCTGTTATGGCGGTAGATAACCTGCCGTGTGAATTGCCAAAAGATGCCAGCGAAGGCTTTGGGGAAATGTTTCTTGAAAATGTAATTCCCGCATTTTTTAACGGTGATAAAGACGGTATTTTAAAAAGAGGGATGATAACTGCTAACGGACAGCTTACCGAGCGTTTTAAATACCTGGATGGTTTTGTTACTGAGAGAGTATTATAAAATAAAATGCAACCGGATATTTTTAAGTTTTAAATTTGGAGCGTAATCTTTTATAATGTTCCTAAAGAAGTTTTTCTTACTACTAATTTCTTTATTCTGTGCGGGGTTATCTGCACAGGAATTACTGCCCTTTGTCCAGAATTATACCAAATCAGATTATACAGGCGATAATCAGGTTTGGAATGTTACACAAGGGGCAGACAAAGCCATGTACTTTGCAAACGGGCATTATCTGCTACGTTATAATGGTGTACAGTGGGAAAAATATTCATTGCCCAATAAAACCATTATACGATCAGTTTTTGCTGAAGGTGACCGTATTTATAGCGGATCTTACAGGGAGTTTGGTTATTGGCAGCGTATAAACGGTATAATGCACTACACTTCTCTATCTGTGGGAAAGGGTTTTTTTTCGGGAGAAGCAGATAATGATGAAATATGGAAAATTTTCAGAAAAGGAGATAAGCTTTATTTCCAATCATTTAATGCCGTTTATATTTTAAATAATAAAAAAGCTATTGAGCGGGTTAAATTTCCCTCGCAGGTTTCTTATTGCTATGTTATTAATGATATTATTTATGCCGCTACGGTTAAAAACGGGGTGTATGCTATGGAGGGTACATCATTCAGAAAAGTAGAAAATTGGGATGTAGCAGAAGATAACGTTATACACGGACTACTTAAAAATAAGGGGCAGATATATCTTTTTACCAATACCAACGGTATTTATAAAGGTGATGAAAAGGGCCTTACCTATTGGGATACCCCCTGTAACAACCGCCTTAAATCAGAAATGATACACAATGCCCTTTTTGTTAATGACAGTGTTCTTGTAGTGGGCACTGCCCGGCAGGGATTATATACTGTAAATGTAAATACAGGCGTATATAAAAATATAAGCAGGCAAAACAGGCTTAACAATAATGCAGTATTATCATTAACACTTGATAGTGAAAAAGATTTATGGCTTGGGTTAGATAACGGTATTTCGCATATAGAAATCAGCTCTCCGGTTTCAATATTTTCAGATAATGCAGGTACGCTTGGTTCAGTATATTCTATGGCAATACTGCCAAATGGCTATCTTTTTGCCTCTAACCATGGTGTTTTCAGGTATGATGATAAATTACTTAAGGCAGTGGAAGGATCATCCGGGCAGGCATGGGAAATTTATGATGATGGAGCAGATAATTATATTATAGGCCATAATGATGGTACATTTTTATACAATGGTAAAGTGTTACAAAAAAGCAATACCGTTAGCGGTGGTTGGCGGATAATGAAGAGTAACCTTGATAACTGCCTTTTTGAAACAACTTATAGTGGTATAGTAGCATATAAAAATAGTAGCGACCTGAGTAATTATATACGCCTTGATGTATCTACCCGGCCCTATAAAAATATTGTTCAGGTAAAACCCGGAGAACTCTGGGCGGCCGATAACAATAAAGGGCTTTACCGTATTTTATATACTGATGACCTTAAGGTTAGCAGCCTGACTAATATTACTGAAAAAAATAAAATAGATAATGATTTTGGTGTCAGGCTTTTCCGTTTCAGGAATGAAATTTTCTTTTTGATTAATAATAGATGGTATACCTATAACAGTATTTCTGAAACGCTTGAAAACAGCGATATTTTTAATACTAATTTTAGTAACGTATCTGATATCATCCCTGTAGACGATAATAATTTTATCGTTATGAAAGAAAATCTGTTATACCTAATCAACCGCACGGGAAGTGAATTTATATGGCGCCTTTTACCGGAGAAATACTATATGGGTAAACTTATAACTGAAGATACCCGTGTTTTTAAACAAAATGATGTATTGTATATTAATCTTGATGATGGCTTTTTTACCTTTAATATTAATCAGGTAAAGAAAAAACCTTCTGGCACAACTATAGAGGCATATTATGATAATCATCTTATTGATGAATCAACTGTTATAAAATATAACCGTTCAATAGTCATAAATATTATAAGTGAATATCTGGGGTATAACCGACCTGATTTATTTTATACTCTTAACGATTCACAGGATTTTATACCAGTAAAAAATGGTAGCCTTGTTTTGAATAACCTTGGGAGTGGTACACAAAATATAGAGATTTATAGCAGGGAAGGCCACGATTTTGTAAAAATAAATTCTTATAGTTTTACTGTTGAAAGGCCGTGGTACTATAGCCCCTGGATGATAGGTGTGTATGTTATTATAGTTTTCGTGATATTATTTTTTTATTACCGCTGGAATAAGCTCAGGTATATCCAAAAGATAAAACTTAATGAAGAAGAGCTGAAGCATAAGCGACAGATTATGAAGCTTGAGATGGAAGCTGAAATGAAATTGCAGCAACAGGAATATGAGAAGCATCGCCTGGAAATGGAAGTGCAAAGCAAAGCGTCAGAAGTAGCGGGGAAATCACTTAGTATAGCCAAGCATAGCGAGATGATTGAAAATATACAGGAGGTACTTAATAGTGATGTAAAAAATGACCAGCTAAAAACAAAAATTAAAAAAATTATTAAAACCAGTTCTATAAGCAAAAATGAATGGCAAAGTTTTGAGAAGAATCTTATGAAAAGCCATGAAGAATTTGTGGAACGCCTTACTGCAAAATACCCAGAACTTACTTCTAAAGATATAAAGTTGTGTATTTATTTAAGGATGAATTTATCGTCTAAAGAAATAGCCCCACTTATGAATATTTCTTTCCGTGGAGTTGAACTTCACCGTTACCGCCTACGCAAAAAACTCGACATAACTACTGAGGATAACCTTTCCAAATTTATGTTCAATATTTAGTAGAATTGTTACTTCACTATTTATTTTACATATAAACATTAAATTAAAACAGTACATCAATGCTACATCATTACGTTTTGATTTGATGTGTGTGTGATTGATATATATAATTTATTTTCAGTATTTTATATTGTAAAATTGTTATTTTGATGTAGTAATGAGAAAGTGAATGTTATACAACTAAAACGTTTTAGTGTTGTACATTCGCACTACTAACTTTAAACGTAACAATTTTTATGAAAAACTTTATTTTAGGTTTTTTCCTGCTGCTCGCGAGCTTTAGCTACGGGCAACAGATAACGGGAAATGTGGTTGACGAAACAGGGATGCCCATTCCGGATGTTTATATTACCGTTGAAAACAGTAATGTAGTTTCTACAACTGATTTTGATGGTGATTTTTCTATTCAGGCAAATGAGGGGGCTATGCTTACTTTTAGCATGATAAGTTTCCAGACCCGCACACTTCCTGCCGCCAATGGTATGAAAGTTACTATGGCTTTAAGTATGGATACCACGCTTGAAGAGGTAGTTGTAGTGGGGTATGGTTCACAAAAAAGATCCAGCTTAACAGGTGCTGTAGGCAGTGTTAAAGGAGAGCAATTTCAAAAACAACCGCAATTTAATGCTATGCAGTCCATTCAGGGTAAAGTTGCCGGTGTACAGATTATTACTAATGACTCTCCGGGCGCTACGCCCACTGTTCGTATCAGGGGACTTGGTACTGCTGCGGCAGGCAGCGCTCCCCTTTATGTAGTTGACGGTATTGTTACGGCTGATATTTCTAATATCAATCCCGGCGATATTGAAACTATGGATATCCTTAAAGATGCTTCGTCTGCAGCTATTTACGGTCAAAATGCGGCTAATGGTGTTGTACTTATCACAACTAAAAAAGGTAAGGACGGCAAAATGAATCTTTCAGTTAGCAGCTATTATGCAGCCAGATCGGTACTTAACCAGGTAAAAATGGCTAATGCAAAACAATATGTAACGTATTATAACGAAAATCAGGCAACCTTATCAAATCCGGTTTACCTTAGCGAGAACCAGCCTTATGATACTGACTGGTTTGATGAAACTACAGATGTTGGCTTTTCTCAAAGTAATACTGTTGCCTTAAGCGGAGGTAGTGAGAAAGGTACTTATTATTTTAGTTATAATAACTATAATGAGGATGGTGTATTAAATAATAATGACCTGGCAAGAAATACCATCCGCTCTAACACCAGCTATAATTTTTTTGATAATAAGCTTAAGCTTTCTCAAAACTTAAATTATACTTTTATAAAAGCAAACCCAAAGCCATTTGGTGCATTTAATGAGGCATACAGGCAGGCACCAATTGTGCCGGCATATTACCCTAACGGTGCATTTGGGCGTACTTTTTATAACAAAAATACAGGTTTAGTTGGGTATGAGGCTGCTGCCGGTGAAAGCATAGGCCAGCTTAACTCTATTGGCAACCCGCTTGCAACAGTATATTTTGCGAATGAAGAAACCAAAACATCGCAATTACAGGGATTGTTTGATGCAGAACTCGAAGTAACCAAATGGTTAAAAGTAAATACAAGGGTGGGCCTTAGTAAAAGTTTTGCCAAAACAAGGGCTTATAATGATATTAGGGGGCAGTGGCTTTCATCTGACCCTACCCGTACGGATACTCAATATGACGAGTTACAGGCAGCTGCTGAAGAAGATAATTATACTTATGCTAATAATCAGCTAACTTATCGTGATGTAGAAAGTTTCCGTTACAACTGGGATACCTATTTTACTATAGATAAGTCTTTCGACCTTCATAACCTTACTGTTATAGCTGGTATTACAAAAGATAAAAGGGATGATGTATATCAGTCGAGCATGACAGGATATAATGTTCCTCAAAAAGAGCAATACTGGAACCTTAAAGAAGCAGAGGGAACCAGCGCTACACAATATTATCAGACACCTACACAAATACTTTCGTATTTTGGAAGGGTACAGTATAATTATGCTGAAAAATACTTTTTAACAGCAAACTTCAGGAGAGATGGTAACAGTAATTTTAAAACCAATCAAAAATACTGGGGTAATTTCCCTTCAGTAGCTGTGGGCTGGACACTTTCTAAAGAAAATTTCCTTTCTGATGTAAAAGGTATTAATTTCTTAAAGATTCGTGGAGGTTATGGCGAATTGGGTAATGCTCAGGTTCCTTTTAATGCCACAGTACTTTATACAGGCCAGGGAAGCGGTAGCTACAATTATGTATTTGGCCCTAACCAGTCGCTTGTTAATGGTGCTTATGTAGGATCTCCGGCTACAGAACTTTCCTGGGAGGTAACAAAAGAAGTAAACGCCGGTGTTGATTTTGAATTTTTAGACAGGAGGTTAGGCGGTAGCTTAGATTATTATAACAGGCTTACAACAAATGCTATATTAAGGGTAAACCCCGTACTTGACTCGCCAAACTCTACGGCTTATTTTGATCATGGGGGCGAAGTGCGTAACGAAGGTTTTGAATTAGCACTAAACTGGAAAGATTATATTGGCGATGATTTCTCATATTTTATTGGCGGTACTTTTGGTAAAAACAAAAACACCCTTGAAAATGTTAAGCCTGCGTATGATGGTAATACGGGTGGTAGCCTTGCTAATGGACAGATTACCAAGAGGCTTCAGGAAGGCCAGCCCATATATTCATGGTGGATGTATGAAGCAGATGGCGTATGGCAAACACAAGATGAAATTAATGACAATGCCCATATAAGCGGTGCACAACCGGGCCAGCTACGTTATAAAGATCAAAATGGTGACGGTAAAATTGATGATGCCGATAAAAAATTCTTTGGGTCTTACCTGCCAACGTTTACGTATGGCATTAACCTTGGATTTAACTGGAAAAGCATAGATTTTTCTGTAGATGGTTATGGCGTAGGGGGTAATAAAGTTTACAACGGCCTTAAAGGAACCCGTATTAATGGTGGTGAAAATATTACAGCCGATACATTCAGTGGCCGTTGGACAGGAGCCGGTACAAGTAATACAAACCCAGGAGCTAACCGTGATGCTATAGCATCAAGCTATTACCTTAAAGATGGTGACTTCTTCAGGATTAATAATATTACTGTAGGTTATACTTTTAAAGATGTAATAAAACAGGTTAACAGTGTAAGGCTTTATGCTACTGCCCAAAACCCGTTTATGTTTACAAAATATTCAGGCTTTACACCAGAGATTAACAGCAATGGTGTAGCTGGTGAAACTACTGGTATAGAACTTTCGGCATATCCAAACCTTAAAACATTCCTTTTCGGAGTTCAGATTGACTTATAAAATTAAAATTATGAAAAGAAATTATAAAGTAATAACATGCCTTATGCTGGGTGTAGCCCTGCTTGCAGGTTGTAGTGAAGATTTTCTGGATGTTGATGCCAGGGAAAATATAGCAGAAGAAGATAGTGGTGAAACGCAGACGCCCGAAGCTTTTGTAAATGGTACATATGGCCTGCTTACAGAGTGGGATTACGCATTTTCTTATTTGGGTATTACCGAAATTATATCTGATAATGCCGATAAAGGCAGTTCCCCAAGTGATACCGGGTCAGATAAATTACAGTTGGATAACCTTGAATTTACAAGTAGCGCCGGTTCTTTTGGTGCCATGTGGACTAACTGGTATAAATCTATAGGCCGTGCCACTTACGCTATAGAATATACTGAAAATTATGGCCTTACCGATGAGGGGTATAAAAACCGTCTTATTGGCGAAGCAAAATTTTTAAGGGCCTTAAATTATTTTTGGTTAGTACGCGGATGGGGTGATGTGCCCTTGCAGCACATTAACCTTGAAGAACGTGCCCCAAAGGCAGATGTGTATGCATATATTGAAGAAGACCTGCTTGATGCTATTACCAAATTACCTGCAAAAAGCCAGTATGCCCCTACAGATTTAGGCCGTGCCACAAAGGGTGCTGCACAGGCGCTTCTTTCTAAAGTATATTTATATGAGCAGAAATGGCAGCAAGCGTATGATATGGCACAAACTGTAATCAATTCAGGCGAATATAGCCTTGAGCAGGATTATGCTGTGCTTTGGAGGGCTTCAAGTGAAAATGGTTCAGAATCTATTTTTGAAGTTCAGGCAAGGGGAGAAAATATAGCACACGGTGTGCAGCAATATAGCCAGACCCAAGGTGCCCGTGGTACCAGTGGCTGGGGCTGGGGTTTTAACACGCCTTCTCAAAACCTGTTAGATGCATTTAATGTAGAGGGCGATGCCATCCGTAGGGATGCTACCATCATATTTGCAGGAGAAACCCTTTGGGATGGCCGCGAGGTTAGCCCATCGGTAGAAAACCCAATGTATAATGAAAAAGCGTATTCAAGCGCTAACGCAGGCGATTCAGACGGAGATAAAAATATACGTATACTAAGGCTTGCTGAAATATACCTAATTGCTGCAGAAGCTGCTAATGAACTTGGTAATACATCGGCTGCCCTTGCCAACCTTAACACAGTGAGGGAAAGGGTAAATCTTGCTGATGCTACAGCTGCAAACCAAACAGATCTTAGGCAGGCTATATGGAAAGAAAGAAGGCTTGAACTTGCCTTTGAGCACGACAGGTGGTTTGACCTGATAAGGACTGGCCAGGCGGCATCTGCTATGGCAGCAGCGGGTAAAAATTTTATTGTTGGCACGCATGAGTTATTCCCAATACCGTATAACCAGCTTATACAAACTCCTGCAATGCAACAAAATCCAGGTTATTAATCACTCTATTTTATCTTCCCCCGTTTTTTGGTCGGGGGAAGATTATTTCACTTTAAATAATTATGCTTAAAAACATACTACCCGTTTGTTTACTACTGTTGCTAAGCTGCAATTCAAATAAAAAAGAATCACCTCAACAAAAAGATATAGCCATAGTTCAGCATGAACGGCTGACAGATGAGCAGCTTTTAGATCTGGTAGAAAAACAATCGTTTAAATATTTTTGGGATTTTGCCGAACCAAACTCCGGCCTGGCGCGTGAGCGCTACCATCCGGATGGCAACTATCCGCAAAATGATGCCCACGTGGTTACTACCGGAGGCAGCGGCTTTGGCCTGCTTTCAATAATAGCGGCAGATTCAAGAGGGTATGTAACCCGTAGTGAAACACTGGAGCGCCTTGAAAAAGTAGCCGGGTTTTTAAAAAATGCTGACCGTTTTCATGGGGCATGGCCCCACTGGATGAACGGAAATACCGGCAAAGTGCAGCCTTTTGGCAAAAAAGATAATGGCGGAGACCTTGTAGAAACTGCTTTTATGTGCGAAGGCATTATATGCGTACGCGAATATTTTAAAAATGGTAATGAAAGGGAGAAAAAGCTGGCCGCCCAATTTGATGAATTATGGAAAGGTGTTGATTTTAACTGGTACCGCAATGGGCAAAATGTACTGTACTGGCACTGGTCACCCGAGTATAACTGGGAGATGAATTTTCCTTTACAGGGATATAATGAGTGCCTTATTACTTATGTACTTGCAGCTTCATCGCCAACGCACAGTATACCCGCAGCCGCTTATCATGAAGGCTGGGCTCGCGGTGGTGCAATTAAATCGTCAAATACAAAATACGGACTTCCATTAATTGTAAAACACAATGGTGCCGAGGAGTATGGCGGACCTTTGTTCTGGGCCCATTATTCATACGTGGGTTTAGACCCGCATGGCCTTACCGATGAATATGCAAATTATTGGGACCTGAACTATAACCAGGTAATGATAGATTATAAATATTGTGTTGAAAACCCTAAGCACTATAAAGGCTACGATCCTGATTATTGGGGGCTTACGGCATCATACACACATAACCCTGATGGCAGCACGGGTTATACAGCCCACATGCCCAGCAATGATACAGGTGTAATATCTCCCACAGCGGCAGTAAGCTCTATTGTGTATACACCGGAGCAATCTATTGCTGCCATGCGTAATTTTTACGAAAATTTTAATGAGCAGCTTTGGGGGCCAGCCGGTTTTTATGATGCCCACAGCCAGCAATATGACTGGAGTACAAAAAAATATCTTGCGATAGACCAGGGGCCTATGCCGGTAATGATAGAAAATTACCGCAGCGGCTTACTTTGGAAATTGTTTATGAATGCCCCAGAAGTACAGCAAGGGCTTAAAAAATTAGGATTTAAATCGGGTAAATACGGAATATAAAAATGAAGAAAGTAGTAGTATTGCTTGTTTTCGTTCTGTTTTCAGTTTGTGTTTCTGCACAATCTGATAAAACAGCACATTTTGAAACCGAGGTTATAAAAAAATCATCCTTGGGTTATGCCCTCCATGTACCCGATAATGCTAAAAAGGAAAAAAAGCCCCTTATTGTTTTTCTTCATGGATCAGGCGAAAAGGGTAATGATATTGAAAAAGTAAAAGTGCACGGGCCGTTTAAATATTTAAAAACCCATACTATTGATGCCTATGTTTTGGCGCCGCAATGCCCTGAAGATGAATATTGGGATAGTGATGTGCTATATAAACTGATACAGAAAGTAGTAAAAGACAATAATATTGATGAAAGCAGGATTTACCTAACGGGTCTTAGCATGGGCGGATGGGGCGCGTGGAACCTGGCTTTTGCACACCCTGATATGTTTGCTGCGCTGGTGCCCATTGCAGGATTTGTAGACAGGGTGCCTATGATAGAAAACTGCAAAATAGGGCAGATACCCATGCGTATTTTTCATGGATTGCTGGATGATGTAGTAGATGTGCACTATTCTATAGACATTTATAAAAAGTTGAAACCTTGCGCCAAAGATATTGAGCTTACTATATTTGATGATGCCAACCATAATAGTTGGACCAGGGTGTATGATGATCCCGCTATTTATGAATGGATGCTGAAACAAACGAAATAATAGTATTGAATTACCCACAGATAAAATTAATCAGATAATGAGAAACAGTAAGATTGTTTTGCTTTTACTGGCCGCATCGTTTTCACTACATGCGCAGACAACTAAAAACAAAAAAATAAAACCCCGCAATGAGTTTGTAAATGAGCTGATGGCTAAAATGACCATTGAAGAAAAAATTGCACAAATGGTGCAGTTTACTTCTGATGGTACTGTAACAGGCCCTGCCAGCGGAAGCAACTTTGTTGATGAAATAAAAAAAGGCAATGTAGGTTCTATACTCAACGCAACCGGGGTAAAATATACCCGCCAGTTGCAGGAACTTAACATGAAAAATTCACGCCTTAAAATTCCATTGCTTTTTGGCTATGATGTTATTCATGGTTACCGCACTATTTTCCCCATAACACTGGGCGAAACGGCATCATGGGATTTGGAGGCTGCAAAAAAGTCTTCTGAAATAGCAGCTGCCGAAGCCGCAGCCAGCGGTGTACACTGGACATTTGCCCCAATGGTAGACATAGCCCGCGACCCGCGCTGGGGGCGTGTATCAGAAGGATCGGGAGAAGATACCTATTTAGGGGTGCAAATGGCTATTGCCCGTGTAAAAGGCTTTCAGGGGGCAGACCTTTCCGCTAACAATACCGTATTGGCGTGTACAAAGCACTTTGCCGCTTATGGCGCTGCCGAGGCAGGACGCGATTATAATACGGTTGATATGAGCGAAAGAGTATTGCGCGAGGTATACCTGCCGCCCTTTAAGGCTACAGTTGATGCCGGTGTGGGTACTTTTATGACCTCTTTTAATGAAATTGCCGGAGTGCCTTCAACAGGAAGCAAATTTTTAATGCACGACGTGCTTAAAGAGGAATGGGGCTTTAAAGGTTTTGTGGTTACCGATTATACTGCTATTAATGAGTTGATACCGCACGGCTTTGCAAAAGATTCATTAGAAGCCGGAGAGCGTTCTCTAAAAGCCGGTGTAGATATGGATATGGTTGGGGGTATTTACCTTAAATTCCTTAAGCAATCTTTACAGGATGGTAAGGTAACACAGGCACAAATAGACGATGCCTGCCGCCGTGTACTGGAAGCCAAATATGATCTTGGCCTTTTTGAAGATCCGTACCGCTATAACGATGAAAAGCGTGAAAAGCAAACTATTTATAAGCAGGAATACCTTGATGCAGCGCTTGATATAGCGAATAAATCAATGGTGTTGCTTGAAAATAAAAATAATACCCTTCCACTTAAAAAAGTGCAGAAAGTGGCTTTTGTAGGGCCTTTAGTTAGTGATGAGTGGAATATTATAGGCTCATGGGCGGCAACGGGAGACCGTAATGGCTATGCACATAGCGTACAAGAAGGTGTTATGGCATTGCTGGGCAAAAACGCTAACGTTACTTTTGATAAGGGTGTGGAAATTATAGACCCTAAGCGTGATATGATGCAACAGGCACTTACTAATGCCGCTAAAGCGGATGTTATTGTTGCTGTATTGGGTGAGTTTGAAAATATGACGGGTGAAGCTGCTTCGCGTACCAATATACAGCTTCCGGGTATACAGCGGGAATTTTTGGCTGAACTTAAAAAACTGGGTAAACCGGTTGTATTAGTATTAATGAACGGCCGCCCGTTAGATCTTACCTGGGAGAGCGAAAATATGGATGCCATACTCGAAGCCTGGTTTCCGGGTACTATGGGGGGAGATGCTATTGCACAAACCCTGTATGGTGAAAATAATCCGGGGGGTAAGTTACCTATGACATTTCCCCGCACGCTTGGGCAGGTGCCTATTTATTATAACCACAAAAATACGGGAAGGCCTTACTATGGTGCAGCAGATCCGCAACAAAAATATAAATCTAAATATATAGACAGCGTAAATGAACCCTTATACCCATTTGGGTATGGGCTAAGCTATACTAATTTTAATTATTCTAACCTTAAGTTATCTTCTAAAAACCTGAGTTATACAGGAAATATTACTGTTAGTGTTAATGTTGCCAATACAGGTAATTATGATGGAGAAGAAGTGGTGCAGCTTTATGTTCAGGATAAATACGGGTCTGTTACAAGGCCGGTAAGAGAACTTAAAGGCTTTAAGAAAGTACTGCTTAAAAAAGGAGAAAAGAAAACCGTAACGTTTGATATTACTGCAGACGACCTGCGTTTTTATGATATAGACATGAATTTTGTAGCAGAGCCCGGCGACTTTAATGTGTTTGTGGGCGGAAACTCTGATGCAGAATTAACCGAAACATTCTTGTTAGTTAGGTAAGTTAATTTTGTTATTGCTGAAGAGGCTGCCCCAACAGGCAGCCTTTTTAAATAAAGTGGATTTATATTTTTTTGCATAAATATTAATTTTAGCTTTTTTATATAACTATAAACCTACAAATTCAAAAAAATCAGGTTTTAATTTTATTAATTATGCTTGTTATCATAAATCATAATATATGTATCTTTAAAAAATTTTAGTAATGAAATTTTATTTTACTGCACTAGCTTTCTTCTGTTTGCTATTTGCCAATGCGCAAAGTGTAGCATCACCCTCAGGAAAAATAAACGTTGATTTTACACTTAATATAGAGGGCACCCCAATCTATACAGTATCTTATAAAAATAAGCCTGTTATTACCCAAAGTAAGTTGGGTATTGAACTGAAAGAGCAAGGGGCTTTAACCAGCGGCTTTAAAATTTTGTCTACTACTACACGTATGGTAAACAAAAGCTGGAAACCCGTTTTAGGGCAAACCGCAACTATAACCAACCATTTTAACGAACTTCTTGTAGCATTACAGCAGCAGGAGTCCGGTATCAAAATTAATCTTGTATTTAGGGTGTTTGATGAAGGTGTGGGCTTCAGGTATGAATTTCCTAAACAGGATAAGCTGGACTATTTTGTGATTTCGGCAGAAAACACGGAGTTTAATCTGGCAGGCGACCACAAAACCTTTTGGATTCCCGGTGATTTTGACAGCCAGGAATATGTTTATAATGAAACCAGATTATCTGAAATAGATAATGATAAACTCAATCTTAACAATGGTATATCAGTTAAATCTATAGGGGGCAGGTATGTGGTACAGTCACCCCTAATGATGAAAAGCAATGAGGGCCTTTATATTAATATATTTGAAGCTGCGGTGGTAAATTATCCTGTAATGCATCTGGATGTAAATACCAAAAACTTTAATCTTACCTCCAGGCTGGTTCCCAACGCCATTGGCGATATGGCATACTTACAGGCACCCTGCACCACCCCCTGGCGTACTGTAATGGTAAGCGATGATGCCCGCGATATTGTTGCGCAAAAAATGGTGCTGAACCTTAATGAGCCTTCTAAAATTGAAGATACTTCCTGGATTAAACCTATGAAGTATGTAGGCGTTTGGTGGGAAATGCACGTAAGCAAATCTACGTGGGACTACAGCGGTACCCAGGATG
Source organism: Flavobacterium rhizosphaerae (assembly GCF_046000445.1). Taxonomy (NCBI): domain Bacteria; kingdom Pseudomonadati; phylum Bacteroidota; class Flavobacteriia; order Flavobacteriales; family Flavobacteriaceae; genus Flavobacterium; species Flavobacterium rhizosphaerae. The sequence continues at coordinate 81,544 of NZ_JBELPZ010000012.1, forward strand.
CCGCCCAAAAAGTTACTGATAAACCCCGCCCGCACGGCGCTACTACAGAGAATGTGAAACGTTATATTGACTTTGCAAGTAAGCATGGCTTTGACGGCGTTTTGGTAGAAGGGTGGAATGTAGGCTGGGAAGACTGGTTTGGCCACTGGAAAGAAGATGTGTTTGATTTTGTAACACCATATCCCGATTTTGATATTAAAGAAATTAGCGACTATGCTAAAAGACAGGGCGTAAAAATGATTATGCACAACGAAACTTCAGGGTCAGTTGCCAATTATGAGCGCAGGCTTGACAGGGCAATGGAAACGATGGTGCAATATGGCTATCCGGCTGTTAAAACCGGTTATGTTGGTAAAATTATTCCGCGTGGCGAGTTTCATGACGGCCAGGCTATGGTAAACCATTTTAATTATGTGCCGCAACGCGCTGCTGAGTATAAGATAATGGTTAATTCGCACGAATCGTCGCGCCCTACAGGGGTGCAGCGTACCTGGCCTAACTATATAGCTGCCGAGGCGGCAAGGGGCAATGAGTTTAACGGCTGGAGTAGCGGCAACCCGCCAGCTCATGAAACTATACTGCCCTTTACAAGGCTGTTAGGTGGGCCAATGGACTATACACCGGGTATTTTTGAAATAAAAATGAATGTGTATGATCCTGAAAAAACAGAGCAGGTGCATACCACACTGGCAAAACAGCTTGCATTATATGTAACTATTTACAGCCCGTTGCAAATGGCAGCAGACCTGCCGGAGAATTATGAGAAATACCCCGATGCTTTTCAGTTTATAAAAGATGTGGGGATAGACTGGGATGATACCAAAGTACTGGAGGCCGAACCGGGCGATTACATTACCATAGCCCGCAAAGAAAAAGGCTCACCAAACTGGTTTTTAGGCGCCATTACCGATGAAAATGCACGTAATACCACCATAAGGCTTGATTTTTTAGAACCCGGTAAAAAATATAAAGCTATAATTTATAAGGATGGTAAGGGAGCCGACTGGCAAAAAGACCCGATAAACTATGCTATTGAAACAAAAACGGTTACTGCTTCTTCTAAAATTAAGCTTAAGATGGCTCCCGGTGGTGGCGCAGCCATAAGCTTTATGCCGGTAACCAATAACTAAGAAAAATGAAATACCTATATATTTTATTCACATTACTGTTTTTTACCTGCGCTGAGGCACAGCAAAAAACATACTGCAATCCCATTAATATAGATTATGGGTATTGCCCCATACCAAATTTTGTACAGCAAGGCAAACACCGCGCTACGGCCGATCCTGTTATTACTTATTTTAAAGACGAATATTATCTTGCTTCTACCAACCAGTGGGGCTACTGGCATAGTAAAAATATGGTAGACTGGAAATTTATCCCCCGCAAGTTCCTGCGCCCGGAGCATAAGGTATATGATGAGCTTTGTGCGCCGTCACTCTCTTATGTAAACGATACCCTGCTGATTGTGGGGTCTACCCATGGCAAGGATTTTCCCATCTGGATGAGTACTAACCCAAAGAAAGACGACTGGAAAGAGTTGGTACACAAGTTTGAGGCAGGCGCCTGGGACCCTTATATATTTTGGGATGAAGATACCGATGAGGTGTACCTGTACTACGGTTCCAGCAACCTGTATCCGTTATATGGCGTGAAACTTAACCGTAAAACCTTTCAGCCGGAAGGCGAAGTAATTCCCGTACTGGCATTAAATGACGATGAGCATGGCTGGGAGCGTTTTGGTGAACATAATGATAATACCTTTATGCAGCCTTTTACTGAAGGTGCTTTTATGACCAAGCACAATGGAAAATACTACCTGCAATATGGTGCTCCGGGTACAGAGTTTAGTACGTATGCAGACGGTGTTTATGTGGGCGATAAACCCCTTGGGCCTTTTGAGTACCAGCCATTCAACCCCTTTTCATATAAACCGGGTGGTTTTGCCCGGGGGGCAGGGCATGGCGCTACTTATAAAGATGCCAACGGCGATTACTGGCATGTATCTACATCGGTAATATCAGTTAAAAATAACTTTGAACGCAGGATAGGCATCTGGCCGGCAGGTTTTGATAAAGATGGCGTGCTGTATTCTAATACCGCTTATGGCGATTATCCTACGTATCTGCCTTCTGAAAAGAAAGCGCACAGCGGGCTTTCATCATTTACCGGGTGGATGCTGCTTAATTACAACAAGCCGGTTCAGGTATCTTCTACGTTAGGTGGTTTTACACCCAATTATATAACCGATGAGGATATAAAAACCTGGTGGAGCGCCAAAACGGCTGATAAGGGCGAGTACCTGATAAGCGATTTAGGCGAAATAAGCACTGTTAATGCCATTCAGCTAAATTATGCCGACCAGGATGCCGATATTATGGGCAAACCCGAAACCACAACAGGGCATAAGTATATTATTTACAGCAGTAACGATGGTAAAAAGTGGAAGGTACTTATAGACAAAAGCAACAACACAAAAGATGTACCGCATGATTATATAGAACTTGATAAACCGGCCAGTGCACGCTACCTTAAACTGGAAAATATACAAATGCCAACAGGCAAGTTTGCTATTAGCGGTTTTAGGATATTTGGCAAAGGCAAGGGACAAAAACCAGGTGAAGTGATGAATTTTGCCCCACTGCGCCCGCCACTGCGTAAAAAAGGCGAACGCCGAAATATATGGTTTAAATGGCAGGTAGAACCCCAGGCAGATGGCTATGTGATATATTTTGGAAAATCAGCTGATAAATTATATGGCTCAATTATGGTATACGGACAAAATGAGTATTATTTTAGCGGCCTGGATAGAAGTGATGCCTACTATTTTGCCATAGAAGCATTTAATGCAAACGGCATAGGGCCACGGTCTGAAATTAAAAGAACAGAATAATAAAGCAATAATTAAACCCTAATATTAACTTAACCCTTAAACCAAACTATGAGTTCAGACACTTCACAAACCAAGTGGGCACAGTTTATCCCCCTGGTTTCGGTATTCTTCTTCTGGGGATTCGTTGCCGCCAGTAACGATATCCTTATTCCCGTATTTAAGACTAAATTTGACTTAAACCAGCTACAGAGCCAAATGGTGGCCTTTGCATTTTATGTGGCCTATACAGTAGGTTCTTTAATCTACATCGGTATTTCAGCAGCCCGTAAAAAGGACATTGTAGAAGACCTCGGCTATAAAAATTCACTTGCCGTAGGCTTATTTATTTCTGCCATCGGGTGTATGTTTTTTTACCCTGCTGCAGAGCTTGAGTCTTTTCCGCTAATGCTTTCCGGCCTGTTTGTAGTAGGCCTTGGCTTCTCGTTACAACAAACCGTAGCCAACCCACTGGCAATTGCCCTGGGGCCTATTAAAACAGGCGCACAACGCCTTACCCTTGCGGGAGGTATTAACAACCTTGGTACAACCATAGGCCCGCTACTTGTTAGCTTTGCTATATTTGGCGTGGTTGCCGCTGATGCTGCCCCTGTGGATATAGATATTAATACGGTAAAACTGCCTTATCTTATTTTAGGTGTGGCATTTGTAGTGGTAGCTGTACTGCTAAAATTTTCGTCATTACCTAACCATCCGGATATTATTGAAGAGGATGTAGCTACTGATGTGGTAGCGCCTAAAAAATCAGCCTTGCAATATCCGCAACTTATCATGGGTATGTTTGCCATATTTTTATATGTGGGTGTAGAGGTTGCCACGGCAAGTAACCTGCCAGCTTACCTTGAAGAAAACCTTGGTTTTGCAACCCGTGAAGTGGCACCTTATGTATCACTGTACTGGGCCAGCCTTATGATGGGCCGTTGGGGTGGTGCTGCCGAAGCGTTTACTGATAACCGCAGCATACAAACAGTATTAAAAATTGTGGCGCCTTATCTGGCTTTTGCCGTATTTTTAGGTGTAAATGTAGTTATGGGGCATGATCTTGAACCATTTTATAAATATGCCGCTATAATTATAGTATTGATAATAGCCGATTTTGCCAGTAAAGGTAACCCTGCCAACATGCTGGGTATATTTGCATTGCTGGGTATAGCTGCCCTTATTATAGGTATGTTAACCGAAGGCAGTATTAGTATCTATGCCTTTACCAGCGTTGGTTTATTTTGTAGTACGCTTTGGCCATGTATATTTACACTGGCTGTTAGTGGGCTGGGTAAACATACCTCTCAGGGTAGTAACCTTTTGGTAATGATGATTATGGGTGGTGGTTTAGTACCGCTAGCGCAAGGCTGGGTTTCCGGTTTTGTGGGCATCCACCACAGTTATATTGTTGGCGTTGTATGTTTTGCTTACCTGGCATTTTATGCCTTTAGGGTACAGGGCATCCTTAAAAGCCAGGGTATTAACTTAGGCCGTGTGAGCGGAGGGCATTAATTTCCCCAATTATAATATATAACAGTCTACAAAAACCGGTATATACCGGTTTTTGTTTTTTATAACATACGCTATCGCACTTATGTTTTATCTTTGCAGTAAAAATAAAAACCATGAAAAAAAGCATATCATACGTGGCCTTACTTGCGCTATTACTAAGCCTTGGGGCATGTAACAATAAAAAAACAGATGAGGCCACCCCGCCTGCCGCACAGGCAGAAGAAGCAATAGATAACACTGCTACACAGCCTGATACTACAGTAGTTCCGCAGGCTGAGGAAGCCACTCAGCAAGATGCCCGTATAACGGTTAGTGGCACAGTAACCGAGGTCAACAGGGGGAAAGACGGCTATACCGCGACCCTGAAAGCAGCAGATGGAAAAGAATATAAAGCTACTATCAGCATACCCAACCTCACTGACCCGAAAGAATACCGCAGCGTTGAAAAAGGCGAAACTATAAAAGTAGAAGGTGAGTTTTATGGTGATGATAACATGATAAAAGTAGAAAAACTATACTAAGCAAAAAGGGGCAAAAAGCCCCTTTTCTTTCACATTTTGTACAAAAATTACAACAGTGGTGTGAACGATTTATGCTGTTAGGGGTTTAGTATGGTTCCAGTCTATTTTTCTTGAAAAGTACATTACCGCACCCAGTATTAAAAACAGGCCGATGCTTCCGGCAAGTAGGGCATAATTTTCCAGCTGGATGATGATATAGATAAACCCATAAAGGGCTGTTAATGCCAAAACTATAAATAGGGGAAACTTAATACTCTTGAGTATGGAGTACGAGTAAAGTCCTATCATTACAATAACGGCAACCCCTGCAACCAGATAGGCAAACCTGAAGGTGCTGTGCTCAGTGATTGAAATGAGCAGTGTATAAAATATAATGAGCGCCAACCCTATCATACTGTACTGAAAAATATGTATAGATATTTTACTTACAGTCTGTATCAGGAAAAACACCAAAAAAGTCAGTCCTATTACCAGGAAACCATATTTGGCAGCACGCTCTGTTTGCTGGTATTCATCATTCAGTATAATAAATTCGGTATCAAAGCTATATTTTTCAAGGCTTGGCAGGTTACCAAAATGCTGTTGCACAAAGGGGCGGTTCAGGCTGGTAATTTTCCACGAAGCAGTAAAGCCCTTATCGGTTACGCTTTGGCTTTCGGGCAGGTAGTTGCCATCAAATTTAGGGTCTGCCCAGTTACTTGCCATAGTAGCCTGAGTAGTTTTACCAATAGGAACCAGCCGCAGTTTTTTAGTACCATTAAAACCCATTTCCATTTTAAAAGTAACAGCCTTTAGGCCGTCCTCATTCAATCCGAGAGGTTTGGTTTCCAGCATCGTACTGTCTTCGTTGTCTACTCCCGGTTCAAAGGTGTATTTCTTACTGTTTAGCGTTATCTCAGCGCCACCCCTTATGTTTTTAAGGTCGTTTGTTTTTACCAGCACACTGGCTTTGTCCCAATGTATGTTTTCAGGTTTTATATCCGTATTGTTAAAGTCTGGTGAGGTATAGCTGCCATCAAGTATCATGGTGCTGGTAAACACAGTAGTTTCATAATTGCCCCTGCTTTTTCTGCCTGTATCTACTTTTGCATTGGCATTTAATGTTTCCGGAAAGAAATAAGCATTGCGGATAGTTGCCGTACGTTTAATAGTTACTTTTTTGGTGTTGGTATCTACAATTTCAGTTTCATCAAAAACTTTATAAGGTACTTTTAGTATCGGGCCATAAAAATATACTTCGCCGCCCCATTGCTTCGCTATTTCATCCGTTACATCCTCCTGCAGTTGTTGGCGCTCCCATATCAGGTTTTTTACAAACTGCAGGGGTATAAGCAGAGCGAGTGTAAGCAGGCCAATTATAATAACGCGAGAAGTAGTGCTTTGTAAAAAATTTGTGCCCGGCTTTTGGTAAGGTGGCTGGTGTTGTGTGTTGAGTTCCATAATTGTTTGATTAAAAGTTAAATCCGAATAGTAAAACCATGTAAAGTATTGCAATAGGTATATTGAGTAGCAGTATGGTTGCTTTTTGTAGTATTAACAGCCTGTAATAAGGCTGTGTAAAGGCATAAATACCATAACACAATACTAAAAGAAGATTCAAAACTACCGCGGCGACCGTATAAAAAAAGCCTATTAAAACAAGTACCTGTAATTTGGTAACTATGTAAAGTAACATAAGGGTTGTGCCGGCAATAAAGCAAAGCCTGAAAATATAAAACGGCCATATCAGTAAGTCTTTAAGTGAGTTGGGTACCTGGTTTGGATTATGCCTGCCATAATCATAAGGGCTAAAAAAATTAATGATGGTTTGCATAGGCTGTGGTGTTTACTGGTTGGGATGGGCTATTAGTGTTTTTAACTTTGCTTAGAATAGATTCCAACAGGGGGAGCATATTATTAAGGCTTTTAGTTTTTATGAGAAAATTCCACAAAGGCTCAAATTTTTTCCAGCCACCGCTGTACAGCAGGTGCTTTAGCTTATGTTTATGAGATTCATGTGCCATACTGGCCTTTACTATATTTTCCCAGCGGTAAAATTCTTTATAAGCCCAGTCATAGCCCTGTTTCAATTCTTCTGCGCTAAGCTTTGCGGTTTTATAAACTACGTTGCGGGTATCATACAAATCCCAGTTATGGGTTAGTATGCGGCCTTGTTTTTCCATATCCTTATATAGCTTAGTGCCGGGATAAGGTGTCATAATATGAAAGGTACTGGTGGTTATAGCATTTTCCACACCCCAGTCTACTGTGCGTTTAAATACATCTTTGTCGTCATCATCAAGCCCGAATACAAAACTGCCGTTAATCATTATTCCAAGCGAATGCAGGCGGTTTACTGCTTTTATATAGTCTTTTTCAAGGTTTTGCTTTTTATTGCTTTGATTTAAGTTAGCTGTGGAAAAAGTTTCAAAGCCTACAAAAAGGCTTCGTAACCCGGCCTCAGCCGCTTTTTCAATAAGATTTCCCCTAAGGATGCTGCCTACCGTTGCTGCCCCCTGAAACACCCTGTTCATGCCTTTCATACCTTCAAACAGGGCAGCACCAAATTTGGCATTACCCAGTAAATGGTCATCCAGAAAATACAGATGCTTTCCCGGCAGGCGTTCTATTTCGGCCAGTGCATCATCTACAACCTGGGTATAAAAGCTTTTACCACCCTCAAAAAATGCATCTTTATAACAAAAGTCGCAATGGTGCGGGCAACCGCGGGTTATTACAATAGAGTTGGGTACCAGATAGCGTTCGCGTTTAATAAGATCGCGCCTGATGGGTGGAATTTTTTCTAAGGTACGCACGGCAGAGCTATACACTTTTTTGGGTATGCCCACCCTGAAGTCTCGGAGAAACTGCGGAAACGTTTCTTCTCCCGGGCCAAGAAAAATAGTATCGGCATGGGGTGCAGCTTCATGAGGTAGAGAGGTTACATGCAGCCCACCGAGTAAAACATAAGCGCCTTTGGCCCGGTAATGGTCGGCTATTTTATAAGCGCGGTAAGCATTAGTAATATATACCTGTATAAGTACAAGGTCTGGCGTATCAGTAAGGTTTAAAGTCTCTACATGCTGGTCCTGCAGGTCAATCTCATCATCTGGCGAAAGGTATGCGGCAAGTGTAGCCAGCCCTAAAGGAGGGAAGAGGCTGTATTTTATGGGGCGCCAAAAGGGGCTTTCTGCTTCTGCCAGCGCGGGCAATATCATTTTTACTTTCATAAAACATATATTAATAATTGGTGGTTGGTTTATTAAGTCGGCGGTGGTTTATTTAATCAAAAAAGTATCTTTAACCTGTTGTAGCGGCAGGTGCAAAAGCCCCAGGTAGTATACATCAAAAAGGCGCAGTGCATTTTTACCTTCTTTATATTTCTTAAAAAAGTAGAGCGCTTTATTAGGCCTCAGTGCCAGCCCTATTGCCATAACCCCAAGGCGGCGCAGCCCAAAGCAGCCGTTTCCCAAAAGGTAAAACTGCACGGCTATTTCATCGGCAAAGCTGCCACTACCTGTAATAAGCAGTTGCAGGGCATCATCGTTAGTGGCATATACATTTTGCCCAAAGTTGCAACGCAATAAAAACATACCCAGGTGGCGCCCCAGGGTTTCTTCAGGGTAATTAACAAGGCCGTTAGCAGTGGGTTTTTCTGCATTGCGGTCAAATTGGCGGCGTACAGCCTCAATTCTGTCTTTCATGGTTTTCATAGTATCAGAAGGTTTATTTATAGTTTTTACTCTTTACTCTTTTCCGGGTTATATAGTATAAACAGCAGGTACTGTAATATGCCAAAGCCTATTGTTATGCCCCAGGCAATTTTATAGGTTTCGTTTGTAAAGAGGCTCAGCAGTATGTCTTTAAACAATGCAGTAGGGCGGTGTAGAACATCCCAGCTGTTATATCTTAAAAAGCGCCCCAGGTAAAGGCCAAAGCCGCAAAGCAGGCAAATTACTGCCGTAAGCAGGTGTACACTTTTTGCACTGAATTTATGTAGCAGCACCTTAAAAATATGGCGCATAGAGGTTAGCCATATAAGCAGGCCGCTTAGAGTAAAAGAGGTCAGAAGCAATACATCAAACCATACCGGTACAGCAGTATCACGGTACAGGTGCACAAAATCGGTTATAAGGTAGGGCGCATTAGGCAGTACCAGCAACCAGGCAATAAGCGCTGCATATAAGTAATAATTGTTTTGCCTTATGGTTTTACTGTGTACTATGGCAAGGCTAAACACATAAGGCAGGTATGCTAAAAACAAATTCCAGATAAGGAATAAGAAAAACATGCTTTGGGTAAGCTTTACCCGTACTAACAGCAGGCCTATACTAAAGGCCGAGAGCAGTAACACGGGGTATGAAGCCTTAACGACTTTACTACTGGTTTTGAAAATTACATCCATAACTATTATTTAAAAGTACTTTGTTTTTCAAAGTAAAAAGATAAATTTTTTTATTTTTTCTGTATCAGTTTTTCAAGCGCTTCTATATGCTGCCTAAAGGCCTTTTTACCTTCTTTGGTAGCTATGTATCGGGTGTTTGGCTTTTTACCTATAAATTGTTTTTCCACAGTGATATAATTTTCAGCTTCAAGCGCTTTAGCATGGCTGGCAAGGTTACCGTCGGTAACGCCCAATAGCTCTTTAAGAGTAGTAAAATCGGCATATTCATTTACTACAAGTACACTCATAATACCCAATCGTATACGGTGGTCAAACGCTTTATTAATATGCTGTAATATATTCTTCAAAATTATTTTTTCCGATCGTATTTAAAATACATTATGCTGCCATATAATATATGGCAAACACCAAACCCCAGTGCCCAAAATTCCAGCCCGTAGCCAACGGCATAAGTAGCAATAAGGCCAATTATAATATTGCTAATACCCAGATAGCGTACATCGCGCAGGGTATATTTACTGGCATTTACACAGGCTAAGCCATAAAACAGCAGGGTTACAGGCGCTATTAGCCCGTAGTGCTGGCTATTAATCAAAAGTAAGGCAAATATGCCCCCCGAAACAAGCGGTATCATAAAATTGGTTAGTAACCGCTTGCTGGTGGTGTTCCAAAGGCTTTCACCATTTTTACGTGCTTTAGAAGCAGAGAGCAAAAGTGCAGTGCCAACCGAAAGTATAAGCACACCCGCTAATATGCCAACGCATAACGAAAACTCCCTGCTTTCCAGCGTTATATTGCTATATACATCTGCTGTGATATATTTTATAGCTATGGCACCTGCAAGGGCATATACCCCTGCTAAAACACCGGATAGCCCGCTAAGCGACAGAAATTGTGATGACCGGTCCATCATCATTTTAATTTCCTTAATATCTTTTAAGTAATCTTCCATGTTAATGTACTTTGAAATACAAAGTAAGTGATAAAAAAATTATCCGGCAATATTTTTTTAAAAATTATTCCGGATAATTATAAGTAGGGGAGTAGCGTTACATTTTCTTTTTTCGCTCTTCTTCCATTTTGGTATATTTTTTTGCCTGTTCGTCATTAAGCAGTGGCAATATTTTTACGTATATCCTGTCTGATATTTCTCTTGCCTTATCGTTTCTTTCTGCTTCAGATATATCCCTGTTAGTGCTTAAGCTCATTAAATGGTCGCGCTCGTCTTCCAGTACCGCCTTTACGGCCGCTAACTGAAAATCATCAAGGCTAAGGTCTTTTTGTAATTGTTTGGCTGCCTCTTCAATATAATCTTTTTTATCTCGTTTTTTGTGTTTACCGGGTTTATACTGGCTGCTGCCTATACTGCGGTCTACCTGAGAAAATGCAGATAATGAACCCATAAAAATAAGTAGCGCTGCAATTTTATATAAAATATTCTTTCTCATTTCTTTTAGATATTACGTATCAAACTTAATTAAAAATTATCTGAAATGTTTATAATGAAACCTCTTAGTTTAAGGATATATTGGCAGGTACACCATATAAATCAAACTCTGTAGCATCAGTAATTTTTATATTTACAAACTCACCGGTTTTTAAATAGGCAACAGAGGCATCTATCAATACTTCGTTATCTACATCGGGGCTGTCAAACTCAGTGCGGCCCACAAAATGGTTACCTTCTTTCCTGTCTATAATACAACGGAAGGTACTGCCTATTTTTTCCTGGTTAAGTTCCCACGAAATTTGCGACTGTATTTCCATAATTTCATTGGCGCGCTGTTGTTTTACGTTTTCAGGCACATCATCTGTAAGCAGGTAGGCATGCGTGTTTTCTTCGTGGCTGTAGGTAAAACAACCAAGGCGCTCAAAGCGCATTTCCTGTACCCAGTTTTTCAGTATCTCAAAATCTTCTTCCGTCTCACCCGGGTAGCCAACAATAAGTGTGGTGCGTATAGCCATACCGGGCACGCGTTCCCTAAACTCTTTCAGGAGCTTGGTAGTTTTCTCGTAAGTAGTACCTCTGCGCATAGATTTTAATATATTATCACTTATGTGCTGCAGCGGTATATCAATATAATTACAAATTTTAGGCTCACGCTTCATTAAATCAAGCACATCCATCGGGAAACCACTGGGGAAGGCATAATGCAGTCGTATCCATTCAATCCCTTCCACCTTAACAAGTTGTTCCAGTAACTCCGCCAGGTTACGCTTTTTATACAGATCAAGTCCATAATAGGTAAGATCCTGAGCTATAAGTATAAGTTCCTTAACACCGTTTTTTGCCAAGCCTTCAGCCTCTTTAACAAGTTTTTCTATAGGCTGGCTCACATGCTTGCCGCGCATTAGCGGTATGGCGCAAAAACTGCATGGGCGGTCGCAGCCTTCGGCAATTTTAAGGTACGCATAATTTTTTGGGGTAGTAGTAAGCCGTTCACCCAATAATTCATGCTTATAATCGGCACCCAGTGCTTTTAATAATAAAGGAAGTTCTGTTGTACCAAAATACTCATCTATATTAGGTATTTCCCTTTGCAGGTCTGGCTTGTAACGCTCGCTTAAGCAGCCGGTAACAAAAACTTTGTCAACAAGGCCCTGTTCTTTTTTATCGGCATAATTTAGTATCATATTCACCGATTCTTCTTTGGCATTATCAATAAATCCGCAGGTATTAATTACAATAATATTGCCTTCTTCTGTAGCCGGAGCTTCATGTGTTACCTCTTTGCCGCTGGCTTTAAGCTGCCCCATAAGTACCTCACTATCATATACATTTTTAGAGCATCCTAATGTAATTACATTTATTTTATTCTTCTTTATCGACTTTGTCCTCATAATACTAAAAATAGGGTGCAAAAGTACGCTTTTTATTATTTTGCAGGCACTTGTGTTAGTTAAAAAAAATGGGGGTATATTTCTCTAAGCTTAAAGTTTATATATTGCAATAATCAATATCTGAACCAATTATAACAAATATGAAATTTTTTTTATGGAGTTTTTTATTTTCTGTGTTACCGTTACTTGTTAATGCGCAAACTGCAACCGGTTCTATGGTCCAGGAAGATTACCATCAAAAAGTCTTTAAGCTAAAAGAGTTATATGTAAATTATTTGAGCAGCGAAAGCTGCAAAAAGCAAAAGCAGGCATTTTATATTTACACTGCAAAAGCAAATTTTTTAGCCAACAAAAAGGCTATAAAGATGGAGGCTAATAATGATATACATACTTGGGTGCGAAATAATTTTGATAAAACATTTTTTGAATCATTAAAGGAGGAGGACTCACTTTATATTAATTATAGTGATGCTATCGCTGCTGATTATAAGGAAAATAAAGAGTTTCATGCATACTTATTAGATATTCTCCTGTCTGAAGATGGCGAGGTGGTTTATGAAGATGCGCTCAGGCAAATTGCCAGGGAGTACCCAAATTTGATCCGTAAACCCGAAGAGGAACTTTTCAACAGGTTAGAGCATTAATAATTTGCATAGAAAAAAGGGGCTGTCTCAAAAGGGACAGCTCCTTTTTTTTATAATCAATTCTGATTTCTCTTTATTTACTGATTTATATG